>CAZTLW010000045.1:0-15984 GCA_964614585.1 uncultured Acidimicrobiia bacterium
GGCCGAGAAGTTGCCGGGTGCGTTCCAGAGCAACCACCCCACCCCGCGTTCCTCGGCGGCTCGGATGGATTCGAGGATCTGGGCGTCGGTCCACCAGAACGCCTGTAGCCACGGTCGCAGGACCGCCCCCGGCGCCAACCGGGGGGCGGCATCGTCGATGGCGTCGGCGGTCACCTCGTAGGGGAAGTCGTTGGGATCGGGGAAGCCGAGCCAGCCGTCCGAGTAGTGGGACGGGTACACCATCGGGCTGACGACGTCGAGCGGTCGTGAGAGTTCCTCGGGTCGCTGTCCGATCGCCTGGTCGTCGGGGGTCGAGACGACGATGCCGAAGATGTCACCGCTCACCGCGCATCCCATCGGGTGGAGGCGGTCCCGGGCCTCCGTGAGGTAGGCCTCGATCGTGGCCACCCGGTCGGCCTGGGTCATCTGCCGCTGGCCCGAGAGCGGGGCGGCTCCCCCCGTCGGGAAGCGGATGTAGTCGAACTGGATCTCGTCGAAGCCGAGCGCACAGGCCTCCTCGGCCAGGGCCAGCGGGTACTCCCACGCCTCCCGGATCCGCGGGTCGATCCAGGGGTAGCCGGGGACGAGTCGCTCCTCGGGGAAGGCGGTGGCGCGGATCCCATCCTCGAAGGAGACGACCCGGGTGATCGTGTAGAGACCCCGCTCCTCGGCGGCGGCCAGCAGTCCGACCGGGTCGTACATGGGCTTCACGGCCCCGATCTCGTATGCCTCCTCCACCGAGGTGTCGTACAGGACGGTGCCGCCCTCCTGCTTCGTGTCGAACACGAGGGCGTTGACGGCCGTCTCGTCGGCGAGGTCGAGCAGGCGCTCGAAGGCGGCGGGGTCCTCGGCGACGGTGCCCGACACCCGCAGCGCCCGGACGTGGCGGGGCTCCACGACCAACTCGACGGAGGTCGCCGACCCGTCCCAGACCACGGTCCCGCCGACCCAGCCGGGCCGCTCCACGACCGCCTCGGTGATCGGCACCGGCCCGAGCGCCACGATGCCGTCACCATCCGAGGTCGCCGTCTCGCCGCCCACGGTGACCGTCGCCCCGGCCACGGGGCCACCCGCCGGATCCGTCACCCGGCCGTTGAAGTAGGAGGTGGGGATCGTCGTGGTCGTGGTGGTGGTGGTCGTCGTCGTGGTGGTGGTGGTCGTGGTGGTGGTCGTCGACGTGGTGGTCGTCTCGGCGAGGAACGCCAGCGGCTGGAAGTCGGCCGAGCAGGCGGCCGCCACGACGGCAAGCGCGACGAGCAAGAGACTGAGGCGGGACATTTCGATCGGCATGGTACGGACGCGGCGGACTACCGGGCGAGACCGCCCACCGCCACCACCGCCAGTACCGCCGACAACCCCAGTGCCAGCCCCATCCGCACCAGCCAGGCCCGGCGGTCGCCCGCTCTTGCGGCCCAGACCGACACGAGGACCCAGAGCAGCACGTCGAACGGCCAGGCGAACGCGAAGCCCCCGGCGGACAGGAACTGGAGGGCGGCGGTGGCGGGAGCGCCCAGGAAGAAGATGAACGCCCGCACCACCCCGACCGTCTGGGGGTCGGCCCCGAAGAGCAGCAGCGAGCCGACGGCAAGGAGCCCCCCGAAGACGGCGAAGGCCTCGACGATCGGCCGACAGCCGATGCCCTCGTCGTCGGCGTCCGACGCGGGGCTGGTCACCGGAGCAGCGAGTCGAGGCCGACCGTCATCGGCTCGGTCAGACCGCCCACCGAGCGGAGCGCAAGGAGTACTCCCGGCACGAACGAGGAACGGTCGAGGGAATCGTGGCGGATCGTCAGCACCTCGCCGGGGTTCCCCAGCAGCACCTCCTGGTGGGCGAGGAGGCCGGGGAGGCGGACCGAGTGGACCCGGACACCGTCGACGTCGGCGCCCCGGGCCCCGGGCACGATCTCCACGGACTCGACTCGGCGGCGCTGCTCGCCGCCGAGTCCGAGGGCCGTCGAGAGGGCGGTGCCCGAGGGGGCGTCCGCCTTGGCGTCGTGATGGAGCTCGATGACCTCCGAGGCGGCGAACCACCGCGCTGCCTCCGCCGCGAAGCGTTGCATGAGCACCGCGCCGAGGGCGAAGTTCGGCACGATCAGGAGTCGACCGGCGCCGTCGGCCCAGACTCGCTCGGCCTGGCCGAGCCGCTCGGCGGTGAACCCACTGGCACCGACCACCACGTGGCGGCCCGCCGCGGCGTGGGCGGGGAGCCGGTCGAGCACCGACTCGACGGGGGCCCACTCGAGCACGACGTCGGCCCCCTCGAGGACCCCGGGATCGGCGGACACCTCGACCCCACCGGCCATGTCACCGGGATGGCCGGGATCGAAACACGCCATCAGATCCAGGTCATCGGCCTCGGCGACCGCCGCCGCGGTCGTCACGCCCATGCGGCCTGCGGCGCCGGTGATGCCCACGGCGATCACGATCCCACCCCCGGCATCGAGCGGACCACGACCTCGTCGACGGGGCCGAGCACCGTCGCGACCCGGGGTCGGGTGAGCACCTCGCAGGCCAGGTCGCGGACGTCGTCGGCCGTCACGGCGTCGATGCGGGCCATCCGCTCGCCCGTCGAGAGCAGTTCCGCGCCGGTCACGGTCTGGCGGCCGAGCCGGGCCATGCGGGAGTTGGCGTCCTCGAGGGCCAATGCCAGCGAGCCCCGAACGGACCCCTTGGCCCGCTCCAGCTCGTCGGTCTCGATCCCCCGGTCGGCCACCGCGACGAGCTCGGCGTCGAGCAGGGCGGCGACCTCGGCCAGGTGCCGCGGGTGGGTGCCCGCGTAGACGCCCCAGACACCGGCGTCGGCGAATGGCATGCCGAACGAGTAGACGCTGTAGGCGAGGCCCCGTTCTTCGCGGATCGACTGGAACAGACGCGAGGACATGCCGCCGCCGAGCACGTGGTTGAGCAACTCGAACGACCATCGACGGTCATCGCCGCGGGCGAAGAGCTCGGCACCCAACAGGAGGTGGGCCTGCTCGGTGTCCTTGGTGACGACCCGCAGCCCGCCCTCGGTGCGGTGGGGGCCGTGGTCGTGGTCGACGGGGTCACCACCCCACTCGTCGAACTCCGCCGCCACCGCCTCGACGACCCGCTCGTGGGGCAGCGCGGACACGACCGCCACCACTGCCGACCCCGTCGTGTAGCGGCGCTTCCAGTAGCCGCCGAGGTCGTCGCGGGTCATGGCCTCGATCGAGCCGATCGTGCCCAGGACGGGTCGTTCGAGGGCGTGCCCGGCGAAGACGGCCTGGGAGAAGGTCTCGAAGGCACTGTCCTCGGGATCGTCCTCGCTCATGAGGATCTCCTCGATGACGACCTGCCGCTCGGAGTCGATGTCGACGTCGCGAAACGCGGGCCGTTGGAGCATCTCGCCGAGCAGGTGCAGCGACCGATCCAGGTCCTCGTCGAGGCATCGGACCCAGAAGCAGGTGTACTCCTTGGTCGTGAAGGCATTCGACTGGGCGCCCATGGCGTCGAACGCCTCGGAGATCTGGCGGGCGGACAGCCGGTCGCTCCCCTTGAACAGCAGGTGCTCGAGGAAGTGGGAGGCACCGGCCTCGTTCTCCTGCTCGTCCCGGGTCCCGGTGTCGAGCCAGACCCCGATCGCCGCCGATCGGATCCCCGGCATCTCCTCGGTGATCACTCGGAGGCCGTTGGGCAGCGTGGTCAGGTCGTAGAAGGACATCGGTGGGTGGGCAGTGTACGGGTCGAGGGCCCCAAAGGCTCGGGTGGGCAGGCACGACGAGGCCAGAGGAGATCCCCCCGAAGGGATCTCCCTGAAGCCGTTCGCTGCGCCCACACCCGACCGTCTTGGGACATCCCCCCGGCGGGGTGTCGGATCGCGCGACAGGCCCGACACTTGCCACGGAACGGTTGCCCTTGCACGGGAGATCCCCCCGGAGGGGGGAAGTGCGCCGACCTGCGGTCGGTTGGGGGGACCACATCGTGTTCGAGAACTCGCCGGATCTCCCGCTCTTCGTCGCTCTCTGGCACCGCCCCCCTCCCACCGGCCTCGTGCCTCGGCCGGCGGGTCCCAGTCCCCCCTGCGGGGGGATCTCCCATGACCGCCCTCCGGTCAGATGTGAGTGTCAGCTCCGGTGGCGTTCCACCCAGTCCACCACCAACTCCGCCACCCGTTCCGGCACGACCTGGGGCATCCAATGGGGGGCGTCGTCCACCAGGACCTCGTCGTAGGCACCATCGACCCACTTCCCCGAGCCGGTCGCCAACTCGGGGACGAAGGCCCAGTCCTTGGCGCCGTGGACGTAGCGGGCCGGGAGCGGGCACCGCGGCGGGTCGATGGGGGTGTCGAGGTTCATGACCAGGGGCGAGTACGACGCCCGGTACCAGTTCGCCATGCGCCGGATCCGAGCCGGCGGGTCCAGCCACTCCGCCCGATACGCCTCGACCTCATCGGGCGGGAGGGCCCCGGCAAAGGCGAACTGGGCGATCAACCGGGCGTCGTCGCGTGTGATGAGGTCGAGGCCGTCGTCGGTCTGCATCAGCCAGGAGTAGAAGCCGTTGCGGAGTTGGCGAACATCGCTCGTCGTCACCGCTCGCATCCGCCCCGGGTGCGGGGAGGCGAGAACGACGATCGAGTCGAGCCATGGGGAGAGGGCAGCAGCCGCCGACCAGGCGACGGCGCCACCGAAGTCGTGCCCGACGACGGAGGCTCGTTCCACGCCCGCCCACCCGAGCACCCCCGCAAGGTCCTTGACCGCCTCGGCGATCCGATAGGCACCGACGTCCTCGGGCATGCCCGAGCGGCCGAAGCCCCGCTGGTCGTAGGCAATGACCCGGTACCGGTCGGCGATCAGCGGCACCACTCGGTCCCAGCAACGCACCGAGTCGGGCCAGCCGTGCAGCAGGACCAATGGGTACCCATCCTCGGGGCCGTGGACCTCGACGTGGAGGTCGACCCCGTTGGGGGTGACGATCGTGCCGTCCCTCATGTCACCACCACCTCGGCGTCCGCGAAGGCCGCGAAGGCACCGGTGTCGACGAGGTCGACCAACTCGTCGACGGCCCGGTCGACCTCGTCGATCGTCGTGTAGAGCGCCACGGGCCCGAGACGGATCCCGTCGGGCGGCCGGAAGTCGGGGATGACACCGCGGTCGATGAGCGCCAGGTCCAGCGCCAGCGCCGAGGGGTGCGACAGCGTGAGGTGGCCACCGCGAACCGCCGGGTCCCGAGGGGACGCCAGCCCGAACCCGCGATGGGCCAGGTCGGCGTCGAAGCGATCGAGCAGGTGGTCGGTGAGTTGCAGCGACAGGCGTCGGACCTGGTCCATGCCGACCTCGAGGAGCAGGTCGACGCCGGGCTCGATGAGCGCCATCGAGACGACCGGCGGGGTCCCCGTCAGGAACCGGCGGATCCCCTCGGCCGGCTCGTACTCGGGCGAGAACGAGAAGACGTCGGCATGGCCCATCCACCCCTGGTGTGGGTTGCCGAGGTCGGCCTGCAGGTCACGGCGGACGAACAACCATGCCGGCGCCCCCGGCCCGCCGTTGAGGTGCTTGTACGAGCAGCCGACGGCCAGGTCCACCTCGGCCCCGGCGAGGTCGGTGGGCACCGAACCGGCGGTATGGGACAGGTCCCAGAGGGCGAGGGCGCCGACCTCGTGGGCGGCAGCCGTCAGCGGCGCCAGGTCGTACGTGTAGCCGCTCCGATAGGCGGTCGCCGAGAGCGACAACAGCGCCACGTCGTCTGCCAGCGCCGCCGTCAACGCCTCGACGGGGCCCTGGACGCCGTCGGAGCCCACCACCCGGACCTCGGCACCGGTCTGGTCGGCGACCGCCGCCAGCGCGTGGCGGTCGGAGGGGAAGTTGAGGTCGTCGGTGACGATCACCCGCCGACCCGGCCGGGCGGCGATCGCGGCGGTGGCGAGTCGGTGCAGGTTCACGGTCGTCGAGTCGGCCATCGCCACCTCCCCGGGCCGCGCCCCGATCAGCTCGGCGACCTTGTCCCCGAGCCGCAGCGGCAGGTCGAACCACCCGTCGTTCCAGCCCCGGATGAGCCGCTCGCCCCACTGCCGACGGACCAGGTCGGCGGCCAGGTCGGCGGCGGCAAGCGGCAGTCGCCCGAGCGAGTTGCCGTCGAGGTAGACGAGATCCGGGTCGGCGACGACGAACCGGTCGGCCCACTCCCCGGGGGTGGCCATCAGAAGTAGTAGCGGGCGATGGGCTCGGCCACGCAGGCCGGCCGCTCGGCGCCCTCGAGCTCGACCGTCACCGAGCTCTTCACCTGGACGGACCCGTCGGACGCCTCGGTCACCTCGGCGACGGTCCGGCGGGCCCTGATGCGGCCCCCCGCCGGCACGGGGGTGATGAACCGGACCTTGTCGAGGCCGTAGTTGATGCCCATCTTCACGCCTTCGACGGGCAGCTCGGTCTGGGTCTGGAGGTGGACGAGCAGGCTGAGGGTGAGGAATCCGTGGGCGATGGTGGTGCCGAAGGGACCGGCGACGGCGCGCTCGGGATCGATGTGGATCCACTGGTGGTCGAGGGTGGCGTCGGCGAAGGCGTCGATGCGCTCCTGGCTGATCTCGAACCAGTCGGACACCCCGACCTCGTGGCCTTCCAGGGCCTTCAGCGCCTCGTACGACATGCTGCCTCCGATCTGAGAACTCGATGAGAACCTACGCCACGGGCCGGATATACGACGCGGCGTCGTATCTTCGTGGGCATGACTCTCCAGCTGCCACCCACCGACCTGGACCGTCCGCTCCCCGAGACCAGCGCTCCCGAACCACCCCGGCGTGGTCCCTCCAAGCTGCTGCTCGCCCTGCTCGGGCTGTTGGTGGTGGCGGTCGGCGGGTTGGCATGGGCCATCGTCGCGGCGACCAACGTCGCCGAGGACGCCGTGGCACCGATCGCCCAGACCCCCATCGCCGAGGACGGGGTCGTCGTGATCGAGGCGATCAACGGGATGTCCGAGCTGACCACCGCCGAGGCCGTGTCGTTCGTGACCGTCGAACGAGGCGTCGACGCCGGTCTCCTCAACTGGGCCGCCGGTGAGCGCGTCGGCCTGCTGGCCGTCGCCAACATCGGCGCCGGCATCGACCTCGCCGAGATCGGGCCGGAGGACGTCGTCGCCGACCCGATGACCGGCGAGATCACCATCGACCTGCCCGACCCGGCCATCACCTACGTCGACGTCGACGAGGAGGCCACCGAGATCTACGACCGGGACACCGGCATCTTCGTGAGTCCCGACCCCAACCTCGAGCGTGAGGCCCGCCTCGCCGCCGAGGAACTGCTCACCGCCCGGGCCCTCGAGTCCGGCCTCCTCGACGAGGCCACCGACAAGGCCATCGTGGTGGTCACCGAGCTCGCCGAAGCCTTCGGCTACGAGACGGTCACCGTCCTGCCCTGACCCCAACCCTGGGTTGTGAGCGTCGCCTCCTCTCGTTCTGAGGACGGTGAGCGTCGGAAACCGACGCCCACAACCCAGGGTTGACCTGAGGGTTCGGGTTCCAGCTGTGTAACAATCGACGGTTATGGCTTCGCGCGCCCAGACGGCCCGCTCGAGTGGACCCACCGAGGACCGCAGCCTCCTCACGGAGATCCTGCCCCCCGAGGAGCGGGCGATCGAGCAGGTCGTGGCTCGCTACCAGCGGGTGTCGGGCGCCGTCACCCGCTTCGCCCGCACCCTCGCCGGCAACGACGAGTTGAACGTGCGGGTCGGCGCCGACGCCGAGTCCTCCGAGGACGAGGTGGTCGTCGACCCGGCCCTGTTCCAGGCCGCCTACGCCCGCCGGGCCCCGGTCACCCCCGACGAGGTCGCCCTCGCCTCGGCCCTCCACGAGGTCGTCCACCTCGTCTCCACCGATCTCGACGAGCCCCGGGAGCTCCCCCGGGACTGGTTCGGGGAGGGTCGCGAGGCACCCGAGGGCGAGTTCGACCTCCTCGACGGGGTGCGGCGCGCCGGGGGCACCGCCGCCGAGGGCCTCTTCTTCGCCATCGAGGACGCCCGCCAGGAGCGCCAGGGCCTCGCCGCCTACCCGGGTGCCCGCTCGGTGCTCACCGACCTCTACCACTCGGCGCTCCCCCGCGCCCTCGCCGAGGCCACGATGCTCGGCCAGTTCACCGTCGCCTGCTTCATGCTCCTCGGCGGCCACCTCGACCGCGACACGCTCGAACGTCGCGTCCACGCCAAGGTCGCCGGCGCCCTCCCCGACGCCCAGCCGTTCCTCGACGCCGCCGCCGAGGCCGACGACCCCTGGGACATCGGCACCGTCGCCCTGCAGCTGCTCTCGGTTGCCCGCCTCCACGGCATCGTCGACCTCGACCAACGAGCGGGCGAGACGTCGGCCCAGCGGTCCCAGCGCGAGGAGGACGAGTCGGCGGCTGCCACCGCCAACCTCGACCGACTCCGGCTCGCCACGCCCGTCCTCGCCGACCGCGAGTCCTACGAACAGGTCCGCTCCTCGGGCCAGCCCCGGTCGGCGGAGTCGTTCCGACGGGGCGACTCGAAGGTGGCGTCCCAGGAGGCGACCGACCAGCTGATCCGGGTGTCCACGGCCCCCACCGTCCACCTCCCGACCGGGCAGGGTGGCCGCCTCATCGTGTCGGCCTTCCCGACCGCCTTCGCCGGCCTCGCCGGGGAGGGGCGGGCCACCATGGCCTCACTCTCCAAGCGCTGGAACCTCACCCAACGCCACGTCACCGGCGAGCTGTACCCGCTGTTCGCCGCCAACCAGCGGCGTGGCCTGCAGTCGGGCTTCGACTCGGGCGACCTCTCCCCCCACGCGCCGTTGCTCCTGGCGGGCGGCCTCTACGACCGGATGTACGAACGCCGCGCCCTCCGGACCCGGCGGTCGTACGCCGTGAGCCTGCTCGTGGACGGCTCGGCATCGATGCTCCAGCAGCGGGAGGGCTCGGTCGCCCGGGACACGCGATGGGGGATGCCGGCGGCCGCCCTCGGGGCGTGGATGCTGGCCTCCCTCTGCGAGGAGCTCCAGGTCGACTTCGAGGTCGCCGTCTTCAACCGGGGGTTCGCCGCCACCGCCGACGACACCGAGGCGTCGTACCGACGCCGACGCGGCAACGCCATCTCCGAGCTGCGCCGCGCCCACGGGTCGCACGCCAACCGCCTGACCCAGACCGTGAACCACTACCTCCTGAAGCCGTTCGACCGCCGGTGGCGGGCCACCGAACCGCTCTTCGCCGGGTTCTTCCACACGATCACCCGCCAGGGCGAGGCCGCCCAGCGAGCCCGGCGCGACGCCGACACCGCCCCGCCCATGTCGATGTTCGAGAAGGCCGCCAACGTCGACGAGTTCAACGTCCGCCACGCCGCCGACCGACTCGAGCGACTCGGCGCGGCGGTGCGGGTCCTGGTCGTGTTGGCCGACGGCATGACCCGCGGATCGCTGACCGCCCTCGCCCGCACGACCGCCCAGGTCGAGGAATCGGGCACCATGGTGCTCGGCATCGGCATCGGTGACGACACCGTCACGCGCACCTACCACCGTCACGTCGTGGTCGACCGACCCGACGCCCTCACCAGCGCCATGGTCGACGGCGTCCGCTCCGCCCTCCGCCGGAGCCTCGCCATGTCCGGGCTCGACGCCTGGTGGGTGCGGGGCGCGGCAGCCGGCACACCCACCAGTCCCATGAGGAGGACCGCCTGACATGGCCGAGACCATCACCTTCGAAGACCCCGGCGGCGAGGGCCCGCCCGTCGAACTGACGACGTTCACCGTGCCCACCGACCTGCCCGACCACGACCAGCGGGTGGCGAAGATCCCCGAGGCCGACCCGTGGTACGTCGACCTCGGGATGCTCTACCGCTTCGCCGCCCTCGAGCAGGTCCGCCGCGACGGCCGCGAGGGCTTCCAGGCCCTGCACGTGGCGGTGCGCGGCCACATGGGGACGGGCAAGGACCACGACATCGAGCAGTTCGCCGCCCTCCTCCAGCTCCCGTACTACCGCATCCCGCTCACCGGTGAGGTGCGCGACATCACCCTCATCGGGTCGACGAAGCTGCACGGCGACGGGAAGGGCGGCACCGAGAGCCGCTGGGAGGACGGTGACATCACCCGGGCGCTGCGTGGCCCGGCGATCCTCAACCTGTCCGAGCTGAATGCCGCCGGCGCCGAGACGCTCTTCGCCCTCCACGGCCTGCTGGACCGCCACCGGGCGCTCGACCTCCCCAACGGCGAGACGGTCCGCCTCCGCGACGACGTCCGGGTGTTCGGGACGATGAACCCCACCGACCTGCGTGACTATGCCGGGACCCAGACCCTCAACAAGGCGTTCGCCGACCGGTGGGTCATCTGGGAGAAGGACTTCCCCACCGGCGAGGAGCTGGCGGCGATGCTCGAGCGTCGCTACCCCGATCTCCGGAGCGAGTTCACCGAGGCGATCGTCCGACTGACCACGGAGGTCAACGAGTCGTTCACCTCGATCGACTCCGGCACCCGCGTGGAGACGCCCATGAGCCTGCGGACCACCCTCGATCGGCTCCCGGTCGGGCTCCGGCTCCACGTCGACGCCGACGACCCGCTCCGGCGGGCATGGGAGGACATGGTGCTCCCCCACGTGGACACCTACGACCGCGACCACTACGAGACCGTGTGGAACGCCGTCGTGCGCAAGGGCCCGTCGGGCAGCCCCTGGGCATGACGACCTCCGCCATCCCCGCCGTCGGCTCATAGGCTGGCGGCATGGCCTACCAAATCGGTGATCCCGAGCTCGATGCCGCCATCGCCGCCCTCGTCGAGGCCAACGGCGGCGGCAGCGACGGCGAGTTGATCCGGGAACTCGTGACCACCGCCATCAAGCTGCAGCGGGACGAGCCCACCCGCGGCGACCTCAAGCTGATCAACACCGCCCTGAAGGAGATGCGGTACTCCTCACGGGTGTTCTCCCAGCACCGGGAGGAGCCCAAGGTGACGGTGTTCGGCTCGGCTCGCACGGCGCCCGGCGACCCCAACTACGAGCTCGCCAAGGAG
The DNA here is from genome assembly GCA_964614585.1 of uncultured Acidimicrobiia bacterium. GTDB lineage: Bacteria > Actinomycetota > Acidimicrobiia > Spongiisociales > JAENVV01 > JAHEFX01. The sequence continues at coordinate 10,954 of CAZTLW010000045.1, forward strand.
TTCGCCGCCCGCATGGCCGAGATCGGTTGGGGGGTCATCACCGGGGCGGGACCGGGGATCATGCAGGCCGCCAACGAGGGCGCCGGCCTCGACCACTCCTACGGGGTGAACATCCGCCTGCCGTTCGAGGGCTCCGCCAACCCGTTCATCACCCCGGCGCGCACGATCAACTTCAAGTACTTCTTCACCCGCAAGCTCGGCTTCGTGAAGGAGGCCAACGCCTTCGCCCTGTTCCCGGGCGGCTTCGGCACCATGGACGAGGCCTTCGAACTGCTCACCCTCGTCCAAACCGGCAAGTCCGACCTCCACCCGATCGTGTTCGTGGAGGCACCCGGCACCGGCTACTGGGGCGCGTGGACCGACTTCGTCGAACGCCACCTCATCGACACCGGCCGCATCTCGCCCGACGATCGCTCCCTGTGGCGGACGACCGACGACCTCGACCAGGCGATCGAGGAGATCTGTGGGTTCTACGACAACTTCCACAGCCAGCGCTACGTCGATGGTCGGCTCGTCATCCGCCTCCACCACGAACCGACCCCCGACCAACTCACGGCGCTCAACGAGGAGTTCTCCGACATCCTCGACGCCGGGGAGATCGAGTCGATCGAAGCCACCCCACCCGAGCGCGCCGACGGCGACCATCCCGAGCTCCCCCGATTGGGGCTCGCCTTCGACCGCCGCCAGTTCGGGCGCCTGCGGGTCCTCATCGACCGGCTGAACGAGTTCGCCCCCGCCGAGGAGCACATCACCCCGGCGCCTGCCTTCACCGAGGAGCAGACCGAGCGCGCTTGGTGACCGGCTTGGGGCTAGGGGTATCGGCCCCACTAAACTTCCGTCGGTGCGAGAGATACTGACCGATTTGGTCAAGGAACAGCAGAGCCTCGACCAGTTCCTCCAGAAGATCAACCCCCGCGAATGGCACAAGCCGACCAGGGCCGAGGGGTGGAGCGTCAAGGACCTCGTGGCGCACCTCGCCCAGTTCGAGGACCTGGTGGCGGACGTGATCGAGGAGGACGCGGTCCCCGACGAGCTCATCGCCGAGGCCGGCGGTTTCGAGGCCTTCGTGGCCCAGGGACCGGCCAGGGGCGAGGAGATGCGACCCCAGGACGTCATCGAGTGGTGGCGGCTGTCGCGGGCCCGGGCCATGGACGCCCTCTGGTCCCTCGAGTCCGATGACCGGGTGCCGTGGATCGGCGGCGACTGCTCCGCTCGTCTGCTGGCCACCTACCGGATCATGGAGACCTGGGCGCACGGCCTCGACGTCTGGGACATCTGGGGCGACGACGAGGAGAACCCCGTTCCCGAGACCGATCGGCTCCGCCACATCGCCTTCCTCGCCCACAAGCTGCTGCCCCTCGCCTTCGAGCGGGCCGGGGAGCCGTACGAGCCGGTGCGGGTCGAGGTGATGGGCCCCGACTACGCCAAGTGGTCGTACGGCCCCGAGGGGGCCTCCCGCATCAAGGGCCCGGCCATGGAGTTCGCCCGGCTCGCCGTGCACCGCTCCACGATCGCCGAGTGCGAGAACCTCACCGCCGAGGGCGAGCCCGCCGAGAAGGCCCTGAAGCTCGTCACCGCCTACCTCACCTGAGGTGGCCGACCTTCCCACCCTCATCGGCATGGTCCACCTCGGACCGTTGCCGGGAGCCCCCGCCTTCGCCGGCGACCTCGACGCCGTGGTGGCCGGGGCGGTCCGGGACGCCGAGACCCTCGCCGAGGCCGGCTTCGGCGGCCTCATGGTCGAGAACTTCGGCGACGCCCCCTTCTTCGCCGACGCCGTGCCGACGGCCACCGTCGCCGCCATGACCCGGGCCGTCGGTGCGGTCGCCGATGCCGTCGACCTCCCGGTGGGCGTCAACGTGCTCCGCAACGACGCCCTCGCGGCGCTGTCGATCGCTTCCGCCACCGGGGCCGCCTTCGTGCGGGTGAACGTGCTGTCCGGATCGATGTTCACCGACCAGGGCCTCATCGAGGGCCGAGCCGCCGAGGTGGCCCGACTGCGCCGGGCGCTCGGGTGGGATGGACTGCTGATGGCCGACGTCTTCGTCAAACACGCCACCCCACCGCCCGGCCTCACCCTCGTCCAGGCGGTCCGCGACCTGGCGGAGCGCTCCGGCGCCGACGCCATCGTCGTGAGCGGCACCGGCACCGGCCAGGCCGTCGACCTGGGCGATGCCCGCGTCGTGGCCCGTGAGGCCCCGGGGATGCCGGTCGTGATCGGCTCCGGGGCGACCCCCGAGACCATCCCGGCACTGCTGGAGGTGGCCGACGCCGTCATCGTCGGCACCGCCGTGAAGGTCGACGGCGTGACGACCAACCCGGTCGACCCGACCCGGGCCCGCGCCATCGCCGACGCCGCGGTGACCTGAGGAGCGGGGTCAGGCAGGAAATCCCCCCGGAGGGGGGATGGGACCCGCCGAGGAGCGCCAGCGACGAGGTGGGAGGGGGGCGGTGCCAGAGATCGGCGAAGAGCCCATAGTCCCCCTACTCCCCCTCGACCTCCACCACCACGTGACCCGTCTTCACGAGCAGTTGGAGGAACTCGCCGGCGACGGCATTCATCTTCGCCGCCCCCAGCACCGCCTGGTTCTGCTCGAGGTGGTCCATCCCGGCCCGGATGATGTGCGACAGGCTGATCACGTGCTTGTCCACCCGGTCGGACTGGCCGAAGGCCACCAACCGCACCTGCAGGGTCGCCCCCCGAGCCGTCGCGACCCGGTGGATCAGCTTCCCGGACGCCAGGTCGTCGAGCGCCTCGTCGACCCCGCCGGGTGGGAACAGCCACCGCACCCGGTGCAGGACCGAGTGGATGGCCTCACGGCTCCGCAGGCCCCGGTTCAGCCGGGCCTCGCCCTGTTTGACCTCCCCGATGATCAGGTCGACCACATCGGGCTCGTCGATCAGGAGCGGGTCGTGCATGAGGACGAGCTCGGGGTGGCGGTCGACCTGGCGAGGCGGCAGCACGTCGCCCGGGAATCGCAGGCCGACGATGTCGATGTCGGTCACGTTGCGGTACTCGCCCCGGACCCGGCGGATGACCGGGATCTCCGAGAGCGTCAGGTACCCATTCGCCCGCAGGTAGGTCTCGACGAGGCTGACGGCGATGTCCATGCCGCCCGAGCCTATGGCGTCGCGGCCTCGGCCCGTTTCTCGCCGATCCAGCGGTCGACCTCGGCCCACCACCGGAAGAGCCACTCGATCTCGGCCTCGCGGTCACCGGCCGGAGCCCGCTCGGAGGGATCGAGGTCCCACGACCGCACCCAGACGGGGTTCTGGAACGGGACCGCCCCGATCGCCTGCTTGATGCCCTGGATGTCCTCGAGGCCGGTGTGGCCGAGCATGACCACGGAAGCATCGGGGGCGGCATCGAGCGCCGTCAGGGCACCGTTGGGACGCGGCGGCAGCAGGTTCGGCATCGCCTTGGCGGCCTCTGCGTAGGCGGCGAGGCCCTTCTGCTCGAGCGACGTGATGGCCTTCTCCCTCCGGCCCGTGGTGAAGTTCCCGCCCTCGGGGAACAGCAGGAACGCCCCATCGTCGCCCATGCCCGAGGCGAGTTCGGCGATCGATGCCAGCTCGGCGTCCCGGCTGCCGTGGCCCACGAAGTGGAACGGGACCCGGTTGGCGGCGACGTCGACGAAGGGGTCCCACTGGAGGGCCGCCTTGGCGACGATCCGGGGCCGACGGGCTCGCGCCAGCAGACCGTTGACGATGAGCAGGGAGTCGGCCGGGCCGGCGTGGCGGGCGAAGAGGAGCACCCGCCCCTCGGGCAGGCCCTCGGACAATTCGTCGGTGCGGATGTCGAGGCCGAGAGCGTGGGACAGCATCCACACCGCGGTGCCGAGCCACAGGCCGAGCAGGGCGTAGTGGATGTCCTCGAAGATCCGGAACCGGAAGAAGGCGCCGAACCCCCCGAGGATCCACAGCAGGAACAGGGCGAAGATCCCCACCACCTCGAAGAACGCCCACACGAAGCCCAGCGTCACGATGCGCGTGAACCTGAAGCGATTGCGAACCGCCAGGTCGATGAGGAAGGCGGTCAGGATCGCCAACGGGAAGATCGCCTCTGCCGCGAGGGCGAGGACGATGAAGAGTGGCACCGTGGTGAAGCGGCGGACCAGCTTGGGGGGCGGGTTCACGGCGCCAGCCTACGGAACGGGCTACCGGGTCGGGCGCCGTAGGCTCGCCGGATGCGAGCATTCGTGCTGGGTGGTGGCGGCAACCGCGGGGCCTACGAGGTCGGGATGCTGGAGGCCCTCGTGGAACGGGGCATCCACCCCGACTTCGTGGTGGGTACCTCCATCGGGGCGGTGAACGGCGCCGCCATCGCCGCCGACCCCACCATCGGCGGCGCCCACCGTCTCGCCGACCACTGGCTGCGGGTGTCGGACGACAACCCGTTCGAGTTGTCGCTGTGGCGCACCGCGGCGACCGCCCTGCGATCCCGCACCCATCTCATCGAGCCGGGCCCGGCCGAGGAGTTCGTGCGGTCGATCGTCGGCGTCGAACGGATCGAGGACCTGCGGGTGCCGTTCGCCACGGTGGCGGCCTGCATCGAGTCCTCGACGGAGGAGTGGTTCACCGAGGGTCCGGTGGTGGACGCCGTGATGGCGTCGGCGGCACTGCCGGGGGTCTTCCCGCCCCGGGTCATCGACGGCAAGCACTACCTCGACGGGGGGTTGGTCAACTCGATCCCGGTGGAGCGGGCCATCGAGCGGGGGGCGAAGGAACTGTTCGTGCTCCAGGTCGGCCACATCTCCGAGCCGCTGGAGCCGCCGTCGAACCCGTTCGAGTTGGCGATGGTGGCGTTCGAGGTGTCACGTCGACACCGCTTCCTCGGCGAGATCGCGGCCGTGCCCGAGGAGGTGACGGTGCACGTCCTCCCGACGGGCGAGGAGGGCCGGGGGAGTTTCAACGACCCGGCCAAGCTGAAGGTGACGGACACCTCGTCGGTCCGCCGCCGGATCGAGCGGGCCCATGAGGCCACCCACGAGTACCTCAAGGCCCACGGCTACCCCCTCACCACCCCCTGAC
>CAZTLW010000046.1:0-1428 GCA_964614585.1 uncultured Acidimicrobiia bacterium
ACGACGCGACCGACGACACCGAAGCAGGCGACACCACCACCACGGAGGCCGCCGAGGAGACCACCACCACGGAGGCCGCCGAGGAGACCACGACGACCGAGGCTGCCGAGGCCACCGGCTCGCTGCTCATCTGGGCCGACGAGAACCGGGCCCCCGTCTTCGAGGCGGTCGGCGCCGACTTCACCGAGGCGACGGGCGTCGAGATCGAGGTCCAGATCGTGGACTTCGGCGACATCCGTGAGCAGGTCCAGGTCGCCGGCCCCGCCGGCGAGGGTCCCGACATCTTCGTCGGCGCCCATGACTGGACCGGCGAGCTCGCCGCCAACGGCGTCATTGCCCCCGTCGACCTCGGCGGCAACGCCGACGACTTCTTCGGTGTCGGCATCGACGGCTTCAGCTACCAGGGCGAGCTCTACGCCGTCCCGGTGGCCACCGAGACGATCGCCATGTTCGTCAACACCGACCTCGTGCCCGAGGCCGACATCCCGACGGCCATCGAGGACCTCGGCGCCGTCTGCGACGCCATCGAGGGCACCGCGGTCGACAACTGCCTCGGCGTCCCCGGCGGCGGTGACGGCGGCGACCTGTACCACAACATGTGGTTCCTGACGGCCCAGGGCGGCTACATCTTCGGGTACGACCCCGCGACCGGCTACGACACCAGCGACCTCGGCCTTGCGTCCGAGGGTTCCATCGCCGGCGCCCAGGTGATCGACCAGCTCACCCAGGACGGTGTGATGGCCTCGACCAACTACGACACGGCCAAGAACCTGTTCCTCGAGGGCAGCCAGCCCTTCTGGGTCACCGGCCCGTGGGAGGTCGGCACGCTGAACGACTCCGACCTCAACTGGACCGTCGTGCAGCTCCCGACCATCGGCGGCGAGACCCCGGCCCCGTTCGTGGGTGTCCAGGGCGTGTTCGCCTCCGCCTTCTCGGAGAACGCCGTCATCGCCCAGTCCTTCCTGAGCGACTACGTGGCCACCACCGAGGTGCAGCGGGCGATCTTCGACGCCGACCCCCGCAACCCCGCCACCGAAAGCGTGCTCCAGCAGCTCGCCGACGACCCGGTCGTGACCACCTTCACGCTCTCGGGCGCCGACGGCATCCCGATGCCGAACATCCCCGAGATGGGTTCGGTGTGGGGCGCCGGTGGCGACAACATCCTCGCCCTGCGCAACGGCGAGGTCGGGCCCGAGGAGGCCATGACCAACGCCGCCAGCCAGGTCGAGGAGCTGCTCGCAGGCTGACGACCCAGTAGCAACCGACCGAACGAGCGCGGGGAGGAGGCAGGACCGATGACCACTTCATCGTCCACCTCCTCTCCGCGCTCGCTCGCGTTCTGGGCCGTCGTCGGGATCCTCGCCCTCGTCGACGCCCTCGTGATCGTGGCGATCCCCGTCCTCTGGCGGGCCGATCAGGCCGCGCTCG
>CAZTLW010000046.1:1438-15915 GCA_964614585.1 uncultured Acidimicrobiia bacterium
CTCGGCTTCCTCGTCGTGGCCACGGCCGCGATGAACATCGTCTACCTGCACCCCCGGTCGCGGGCGTCCCGGTGGATCCTGCCGGGGTTCCTCTTCATGGCCCTGTTCGTGATCTGGCCGGTGCTCTACACCGCCTACGTCTCGCTGACCAACTGGGCCACCGGCAACATCCTCACCCGCGACCAGGTCATCGAACAGCTCGAGCGAGTGCCGATCGCCGGGGGCGGTGAGTCGGAGAACCTCCCGCTGTTCGTGCTCGCCGACGGCGAGGGCGAGCTCCGGTTCTGGATCCCGGACGCCGACGACGACCTGGTCTACTTCGGCGAGCCCCGTGACCGCAACGACGAGCCCAACCCCGACGCCCTGGAGGACCCCGAGTCCCTCGGCGTCGTCGACTCCGACGGCGACGGCATCCCCGAGGCCGTGGGTCCCTTCGAGCTCCTCGAGACCCGGGACCTCTTCGCCATCGCCAACGACCTGACCGACCTCGTCCTCGACATCCCCAACGGGATCGCCCGAGTCCAGACGATCACCCAGGTCCAGGTGGTGGAGGCCACGTCCCGGTACGTCTACGACCCCGACACCGACACCCTGTTCGACGTCCAGCAGGGGGTCACCTGCACCGAGGAGACCGGCAACTTCGTCTGTGGCGACGAGACCATCGAGCCCGGCTGGCGCGTCGTCGTCGGCTTCGACAACTTCATCACCGCCCTCACCCGCCCCCAGTACCTCGCTCCCCTGGCCGAGATCTTCGTGTGGAACATGGTCTTCGCCGTCGGGTCGGTGGGGCTCACCTTCGCCCTCGGACTCGGCCTGGCGCTCGCGGTCCAGCCCGAGCAGGTGAAGGGGAAGGCCGCCTACCGATCCATGTACCTCATCCCCTACGCCATCCCGGCCTTCATCTCGGCGGTGGTGTGGCGGGGCCTCCTCAACGACCAGTTCGGGCAGGTGAACGACCTGCTCTCGCGCCTGGGCATCGATCCCGTCCCGTGGCTGACCGACCCGTTCTGGGCCAAGGTGGCCGTGCTGCTCGTGAACCTCTGGCTCGGCTTCCCCTACATGTTCCTCATCACGACCGGGGCCTTGCAGTCGATCCCCCAGGAGCTCACCGAGGCCGCCCTGGTCGACGGGGCCAACGCCCGCACGGTCTTCCAGCGCGTGAAGCTGCCGCTGCTCCTGGTCTCGACGGCCCCGCTGCTCATCGGGTCGTTCGCCTTCAACTTCAACAACTTCGTGCTCATCTTCATCCTCACCCAGGGTGGGCCCCCCGTGGTCGGTGCGCCCGTGCCCTATGGCTCCACCGACATCCTCATCTCGTTCGTGTTCGACCTCGCCTTCAGTTCGGGCCGCGGTTCGAACTTCGGCCTGGCCTCGGCGTACACGATCATGATCTTCATCCTCGTGGCCATCTTCTCCGCCATCGGGTTCCGGGCCAGCCGCAACCTCGAGGAGGTCTTCGGTGATTAGTCGCCGCTCGGTGCTCTTGCGCCACCTGTTCCTGGTGGCCGGCGTGGCCTTCGCCCTCTACCCGGTCATCTGGATCATCTCCGCGTCGTTCAACGAGGTGGACAACCTCGCCGCCGCCACCCTCATACCCGAGGGGATCACGACCGAGAACTACACGGGGCTCTTCAACGACCCCCTGACGCCGTTCCCGCTCTGGCTCGGCAACTCGTGGAAGGTGTCGCTGGTGGGCGCCACCGGCAACCTCGCCCTGGCGTCGTTGGCGGCCTACGCCTTCAGCCGGCTGCGGTTCCGGGGCCGGCGGGCCGGGCTCCTCACCCTGCTGCTGGTGCAGGTGTTCCCGCAGTTCCTCGGCTTCATCGCCATCTTCTTCACCCTCCAGGGGATCGGGGCGGTGGCACCGGGCTTCGGGCTCGACACGCACAGCGGCCTCATCCTGGTGTACCTGGGTGGTGCGATCGGCTTCAACACCTACCTCATCAAGGGCTTCATGGACACCGTGCCGAAGTCGCTCGACGAGGCGGCTGTCGTGGACGGGGCCAGCCCAACCGTCATCTTCTGGCGGGTGGTCATGCCGCTCGCCCGACCGGTGCTGGCGGTGATCTTCATCATCACGTTCGTGAACCTCTACTCGGAGCTGCTGCTGGCGTCGGTGATCCTGCGTTCGGCGGAGAACTTCACCCTCGCCATCGGCCTGCAGCAGTTCTCGCTGTCGGAATACGCCGCCAAGTGGGGGGCGCTGTCGGCCGCCGCCATCCTCGGGTCGGCGCCGATCGTCATCACGTTCCTCATCGCCCAGAAGCAGATCGTGGGTGGCCTCACCCAGGGTGGCGTCAAGGGCTGAATGATGGTGGCGCCCACGACCTCGCGGCCGCGTGCCCTCGAACCCGTCGAGGCGGTGGCCGACGACACCCGGATCTACGAGATCGACGGGTGCCTGCTGCCGCACCCGTATCGCTTCGACCCCTCCGACGCCGCCCACCTCGCCCGCCTGCCCGACGGGCGGATCCGGCTCCGGCTCGTCACCGGCCCCGACGTGGTCGACGCCCGGGTGACCGTCCGCGCGGGGGAGGCGGTGACGAGCCACGCCATGACGACCGAGGTCGTCGGGTCCTCGCTCATCGTCTGGTCCGCCACCCCGTCCCTGGCCGACGGCGACGAGTACTCCCTCGCCTTCCTCGACGACCACGACCGTGCCTTCTACCTCACCAACGCCGGCGTGGCCGGGGCCGTGGAGCGCCTCGACCGCTGGGTGCTCGACCTCGCCGAGGTGTCGACGGTCGACGTCCCCGACTGGGTCCGGGGTGCGGTGATCTACCAGGTCTTCCCCGACCGGTTCGCCAACGCCGACCCGTCGACCGATCCCGACGACGTCGATCCGTGGGGCGCCGAGCCCCGCCGCGACGGCTTCCAGGGTGGTGACCTCGCGGGCGTCGTCGACCACCTCGACCACCTCGAGCGGCTCGGGGTGGAGGTCCTCTACCTCAACCCGGTCGTCACCTCTCCCTCCAACCACCGCTACGACGCCAGCGACTACCACCACGTCGACCCGATCCTCGGCGGTGACGAGGCCTTCGACGCGTTGCGGGCTGCCACCGCCGAGCGGGGGATGCGACTGGTGGTGGACCTCTCGATCAACCACTGCCATCCGCTGCACGAGACGTTCGCCGACGTCCGCGACCGCGGCCCGGAGTCCCCGTACTGGTCGTGGTTCCGGATCCACGAGTGGCCACTCCTGGTCCGGTACCGCCCGCACCGGCGACCGAAGGACTTCGCCCACTTCGGCGAGGCCGACGCGGCCAGGTTCGCCGCCGAGACCGGCATCCCCTTCGTGGTCGCCGATGACGACGGGCCCTTCGTCGAGACGACCTATGACTCGTGGTACGGGGTGCCCACCATGCCCCGGTTCGACCTGACCAACCCTGAGACCCGCGCCTACCTCTTCGACGTCGGCCGCCACTGGCTGACCCGCTTCGACGCCGACGGCATCCGCATGGACGTCGCCCGCTACATCGAGCTCGACGTCTGGCGGGAGGCGCGACCGGTCTTCCGGGCGGCGAAGGACGACGCCTACCTCCTCTGCGAGATCTTCGGCGAGGCCGGGGACTGGTTGCAGGGCGACACCTTCGACGGGGCCATGAACTACATCGCCCGTGACCTCATCCGGTTCTTCGCCCGCGGGGACGTCGACGGCCCGTCGCTGTCGGTCGGCATCGAGCGGATGCTCGCCGCCGTCACCCCCGAGGCCACCGAGGCCAGCCAGTTGCTCCTCGGCAGCCACGACACGGCCCGCATCGCCACGGTGCTCGACGGTGACCCGGTCGCGGTCGAGCTCGCCACCGTGCTCCAGTTCACCCTCCCCGGCGCCCCGTCGGTCTTCTACGGCGACGAGGTCGGCCTCGAGGGCGGCCACGACCCCGAGATGCGCCAGGCGTTCCCCTGGGGCCGGGAGCACGACGCGCCCCTGGTGGATCTCATCGTCTCCCTCGCCCGGCTCCGGGCCGCCCACCCTGCCCTCCGCCATGGCGACTGGCACCACGTGGCCGCCGGCGACGGCTGGCTCGCCTTCCGACGGGTCGGCGACGACGACGCCGTCACGGTGGTCGTCAACGCCGGATCCCGACCCGCCACCGTCGACGTGTCGGGCGAGCCGATCGCCGGACGAGCCGACCGCCACGGTGCGTCCGTCACCGTGCCTGCGAGGGGCTGGGCGGTGTTGGCGTGACCCGTCGGTTCCCCTCCGCCATCGCGGCCCTCGTGGCACTGGCGCTCGTCGTCGCGGCCTGCACGGCCGGGTCGCCCGAGGACGCACCCGAGACCTCGCCGACGTCACCCGACGGTGGCGCCACCGAGACCACCGAGCCGGAGGCGACACCCGAGCTCTACGTCATGCTCATGTGGCACCAGCACCAGCCCTACTACCCGCTCGACGACGATGGCGTCGTCACCCGTCCGTGGGTCCGGGTCCACGCCACCAAGTCCTACGTCGACATGGTCACCACGGTGGCCGACCACCCCGACGTCAACGTGACGTTCAACCTCACCCCGGTGCTGTTGACCCAGTTGCAGGCCTTCATCGACGGGACCCGCGACATCTACTGGACCCTCACCGAGGTGCCGGCCGACCAGCTCGACGACGAGCAACGCGGCTTCCTCATGCGCCGCTTCTTCGACGTGAACCAGCGGGTCGTCGACCGGTTCCCCCGCTACGCCGAGCTGGCCGCCATCCGGGCCGAGGCCGGTGGGCCCGACGCCCCGCTCGACACCTTCAGCGTCGACGACTACCGCGACCTCCAGGTGCTCTTCAACCTCGCCTGGACCGACCCCGACTTCCTCGCCACCGAGCCGCTGGCCGACCTCGTGGAGCGGGGCCGAGACTTCACCGAGGAGGACAAGGCCGTCGTCCTCGGCGAGCACGAGCGCATCGTCGGGCTGGTCTTCGACGTCCACCGCGAGTTGTGGGACGCCGGCCAGATCGAGGTCACCACGACGCCACTCGCCCATCCCATCCTCCCGCTCATCATCGACACCAACGAGGCCACCGTCGGTGATCCCACCGCCGTGCTGCCCGCCCAGCGCTTCAGCGAGCCCCTCGACGCGGTGGTCCAGGTCGAGGCGGGCCTAGACCTCGCCGAGGAGCTCCTCGGCCGCCGTCCCGTGGGCATGTGGCCGGCGGAGGGCGCCGTCTCCCAGCTCGCCGCCTCGGTGATGGCCCAGGCCGGCGTGCAGTGGATCGCGACCGGCGAGCCGGTGTTGGCGGCCGGGGCGGGGCTCGGCGAGGCCTTCCCCCGCGGGGCCGGCGACGTGCCCGACGACGCGGAGCTCCTCTACCGCCCCCACGCCGTGTCGTTGCAGCGCAGCGACGACCTCCCCATCTTCTTCCGGGACCTCCGGCTGTCGGACCTGATCGGGTTCGAGTACTCGGGCGACTCGGGCGGCGCCGCCGCCGACGACTTCATCACCCGGCTGGCGGCGATCCGGGACGCACTCGGTCCCGCCCCCGAGGGCCAACCGTGGGTCGTCTCGGTGATCCTCGACGGCGAGAACGCCTGGGAGAACTACGAGAACGACGGCAAGGAGTTCCTGAACGCCCTCTACACGAACCTCGCCGAGACGCCGTGGCTCGAGACGATCACCCCCTCGGAGTACCTCGACCGCCACGGCACGCCCGAACCCATCGACGGCGATCTCTTCCCCGGATCCTGGTTCCAGGCGTCGTTCGCGACGTGGATCGGCGAGGACGAGGAGGCGACGGCCTGGGACTACCTGGCCACCACCCGGGCAGCGCTCGAGGCCGCCGGCGACGACGCCCCACCCGAGGCCACCGAGGCGATGCTCTTCGCCCAGGGCAGCGACTGGTTCTGGTGGTACGGCGCCGACCAGTCGTCGGGTGACGACGGCTACTTCGACCGGGCCTACCGGGCGTGGCTGCGCCGGGTCTACGAGGCTCTGGGCGAGGACGTCCCGGCCTTCGTGGGCATCCCCATCATCCCCGCCAGTCCCGTACCGCCCACGATCGAGCCCTCCGGGGACGCGGTCTCCCCGACGATCGACGGCACCGTGGGCGAGGACGAGTGGGCCGGCGCCACCTTCTACGACCTGGGCGACGCCCGCCTGGTCGCCGGACTCGATGCCGATCGCCTGTCGCTGGGGATCTCCGATCCCGGCGAGCCACTGCGACTGGCCCTCGGCGTCCCCTCCGCCGAGCCGTACCGGGGCACCACCGACGACGGCGAGGAGGTCGGCTTCGGCATCACGCACGAACTGACGCTCGACCCGGCCACGGGGGAGGCCTGCCTCGTGATCGACGATGCCGAGCCCGTCTGCGACCTCGAGGCCGCGCTGGGCGTGGGGGAGTGGGAGGTGGCCATCGAGGTGGACCGCCTCGGCACGCTCGAGCCGGGCGACCGCATCGCCCTGCGGGGCCTCGAGCCGACGCTGCTCCCGGCCCCCGCCCCCGCCACCATCCAGGTGCCGGACGTCAGCAACGTGGAATTGCGAGCGGAGATCACCGATCCGGTCGGTGACGACACCGGCCCGGGCACCTACACGTACCCCACCGATGCCGTCTTCACGCCCGGTTCCTACGACCTCACCCGCTTCACCGCCGGGGTCGAGGGCGACGACGTGGTGTTCACCTTCGAGGTCGATGCCGCCATCCGCAACCCGTGGGGCAGCCCGACCGGCCTCGCCATCCAGACCTTCGACGTGTACCTCGACGCCGACCCCGGGGCCGGCACCGGGGCCCGCCTCCTCATCGACGGTCGCAACGCGGCGCTCGGTCCCGAGGACGGCTGGGAGGCCGCCCTCACGGTGGAGGGGTGGGACAGCGCCCTGTACCTCGCCGACCCCGACGGGACCACCGAGGAGACCAAGCCGACCATCGGCATCGTCGTCCTCGCCGAGAAGGGCAAGGTCATCGTGCGGGTGCCGGCCACCCTCCTGCCGGAGGGCGACCCGGCCGACTGGGGCTACGCAGTGGCGGTGCTGGGCCAGGAGGGATTCCCGTCGTCGGGCGTGCGGCGGGTGCGCGACGTCGAGACCGCCGCCGCCCAGTACCGATTCGGGGGCGCCCCCGGCGGCACGATCAACCACACCCGCATCATCGACCTCGCCCTGCCCGAGGAGGGTGGCGTCCAGGGCGGCCCCGGCGAGCAGGCGCGGTTGCTCGCCGACCTCCCGTCGTTCTCCGGCGCCCAGGCCGACATCGGCCCCGACGACGTGGCCCAGATCCCGATGGTGGTCGGCGCCACCCCATGAGGGCGGGCGGCCACGACCTCGGGTATCCACCGGTGGAGGGACTACCACCGGGAATCCCCCCGCCAGGGGGGATGGGACCCACGGAGCGAAGCGGAGTGGGAGGGGGGAGCCGCATCGCGTTCGAGAAGCCCACGAAGGCGGGATCGCGTCGCCCTCTGGAACCGCCCCCCTCCCACCGGCCTCCTTCGTCGGCCGGTGGGGCCCATCCCCCCTGGCGGGGGGATCTCCTCCTTCGTTGTCGGACCTCACCGTCGATGTGTCGGGCATGAACCGCGACACGACACCCCTCGGGGGGATTCCTGCGGGGAGGGGCCCCACCTCCCGGTACCCGGTACCCGATACCCGATACGCCGGCGAAGCCGGCCACTGGTGGGACGAGGCGGTGGGCTACGAGGTCTACGTGCGTTCGTTCGCCGACTCGAAGGGGGACGGGATCGGCGACCTCGGGGGCATCACCGAGCGGCTTCCGTACCTCGCCGACCTCGGCATCGACGTCATCTGGCTGACGCCGTTCTACCCGTCGCCGCAGGCCGACTTCGGTTACGACGTCGCCGACCACACCGACGTCGACCCGACCCACGGCAGCCTCGCCGACTTCGACGAGCTCGTCGCCCGGGCCCACGACCTCGGGCTGCGGGTCATGGTCGACCTCGTACCGAACCACACGTCGTCGGAGCACCGCTGGTTCCGTTCGGCCATCGACGAGGGTGTCGACTCCCCGTTCCGGGACCACTACGTCTGGCGTGATCCGGCTCCGGACGGCGGGCCACCCAACAACTGGCTGTCGATCTTCGGGGGACGGGCGTGGACGTTCGACGAGGCATCGGGCCAGTACTACATGCACCTCTTCCTGCCCGAGCAGCCGGACCTGAACTGGGCGGAGCCGGCGGTGGGGGAGGCCTTCGCCGAGATCCTCCGCTTCTGGCTGGATCGGGGGGCGGACGGCTTCCGCATCGACGTGGCCCACTCGTTGACCGAGGACCCGTCGTTCGCCGACAACCCGCCGAGCCCCGACCTGCCGCCCGGGGTCGAGCCGACCGAGTTCGACCACCTCGACCACGTCCACGACCTCGACCAGGCGTCGAACGTCGACGTGTACCGGTCCTGGCGGCCGATCGCCGACGATGCCAATGCCTTCCTCTTGGGCGAGGTGTACCTGTCCGAGCCGGAGCGGGTGTGGCGCTACGTCGACGACGGCGCCCTGCACCGAGCCTTCTTCTTCGGCCTCAACCGGCGAGACTGGGATCCGGTGGCGTTCGCCGATGACGTGCGGCATGCCACCGCCGTCATCCCCCGGGGGTGGGCGTGGGTGCAGGGCTCCCACGACGAGTCCCGCAACGTGTCCCGGTTCGGCGGCGGTGACCTCGGCGTCGAGCGGGCCCTGGCGCTGTGGGTGGCCATGTTCGGCCTCCCGGGCACTCCGGTGCTCTACCAGGGCGAGGAGCTCGGCCTGCCGGACGGCGAGGTTGCCCCCGAGGACCGGCTCGACCCGGTCGCCGCGGTTCGCCCCGACGACGCCCGCGATCCCGCCCGGACGCCGATGCCGTGGACCACCGAGCTCCACCATGGGTTCACGACCGGCGACCCGTGGCTCCGGTCGGCGCCCCGCCCTCCCGGTGAGACCCTGGAACAGCAGGCCCGAGATGCCGGGTCCCCCTATCGGCGAATGCGAGACCTGCTGTGGGCTCGGCGCCGCACCCGCGCCGGCCGTCGGGGCCCTGTCCGCTGGTGGCCGGCACCGCCGGGCGTACTCGCCTACGCCCGCGACGGCGTCGCCCACGCCGCCAACCCCACCGACGAACCCGTGGCGGTGGCACCCCGTGGCTCGTGGGTGGTGGCCCACACGGTCGGTGATGTGTCCCTCGACGAGGCCGGGCTGCGGCTCGCTCCCCGGTCGGGCGCCATCCTGGAGAAGGCATGACGAAGGTCACGATTCGCGACGTGGCGGCCGCCGCCGGCGTGTCGGTGGCGACGGTCAGTCGGGCACTGCGCGGACTCCCCTCCGTGTCGCCGGCCACGCGAGCCAAGGTCGAACGGGTCGCCGACGAGCTGCACTACGTCGCCGACCCGTACGCCGCCAAGCTGGGCAGCGCAGGAGGACAGACGATCCTCGTGGCGGTCCCGGTGCCCGGCCAGTGGTTCTACGCCCAGGTCGTGACCGGCGTCGAGGCGATGGTGTCCGAGCGCGGCTACGACCTGCAGTTGCACGTCGTCGGCGACGACGCCCAGCGCCGCCACTTCATCGAGGACATCCTCCCCGGCCAGCGCCGCATCGACGGCGTCATCCTCGTCGACATCCCCCTCTCCGAGGAGGAGGCGGCCACCCTCGCGGGGCGCGGGGTACGGCTCGTCTCGGTCGGGCAGCGGGTGCCGGGCATCCACTCGGTGAGGATCGACAACCGGCGGGCCGGGCGCGAGGCGACCGAGCAGCTCCTCGGGATGGGACACCGCCGGGTCGGCCTCCTCGGGGGGATGCCGCGGGGGCGATCGGAGCTCTCGATCCCGGGCATGCGGGAGATCGGCTACCGCGAAGCCCTCATGGAGGCCGGTGTCGGCGTCGACGAGACCCTGGTCGTCAACGGCAACTTCTCGATCGACGGCGGCGACGAGGCCGCTCGGGAGCTGCTGGCCCTCCCCGACCCGCCCACCGCGATCTTCGCCCTCTCCGACGAGATGGCCGTCGGGGCGATGCGGGCCGCTCGCGAGCTGGGGGTGGTGGTGCCCGGCGAGTTGTGCATCCTCGGGTTCGACGGCCACGACTTCGCCGCCGCCGTCGGCCTCTCGACCGTGCGCCAGCCGGTCGTCGAACAGGGCGAGGCGGCCGCCGAGGCCCTCATCGCCGCGATCGAGGGCCAGCCCCCCGACGACGCCGACGTGGTGCTCGCCCACGAGATCGTGCTCCGCGACACGACTCGCTGCCTGACCTGACCGGCCCACGACCTCGGGCCTACACTCCGCACCCGCATGGCCGCCCTCCGTTCACCCATCGTCCAGCGGTCGCTGCTGGCCCTGCTCATGGCCCTGGTGGCGGTGACCCTGCTCCCGGGTCCCGTGGCGCTTGCCGAGGGGGAGGCCATCAGCGGGGTCCACGAGGTCCGCGATGGTGACGAGCGGACACCCGTGGGTGGGGTCGTGGTCGACGTGTTCCTCGGCGACGAGATGGTCGGCTCCGCCACCTCCGCCGAGGATGGGACGTGGCGAGTCGAGGTGCCCGGCCCCGAGGCATACCGGGTGGTGCTCGACGTCGACAGCCTCCCCGATGGGGTGACCCTCACCGACCCCGAGCGCACCGAGCTCGACAACGTCGAGGTCCGGCCCGACCAGGAGCGGGTGGTGCGGTTCCAGTTCGGGCCGGGCCGGACGACCGAGACGTCGACCTATGAGCGGGTCGGCGGGGTGGTGTTCGTCGGCCTCAAGTTCGGGGCGATCATCGCGTTGTCGTCGATCGGCCTCTCGATGATCTACGGGGTGACGGGACTCGTGAACTTCTCCCACGGCGAGCTGATCACGCTCGGGGCCGTCATCACCTGGTGGTTCAACGTGCTGGCGGGTTGGGACCTCGCGCTCGCCGCCATCCCCGGGGTGCTCATCGTGGCGGCGTTCGGCGGTGTCCAGGAGCGATATCTCTGGCTGCCGCTGCGCCGTCGCCGATCGGGCAGCATCGCCATCATCGTGGTCTCGATCGGCCTGTCGCTGCTGCTGCGGTACGGCGTCATCCTGGTCCCCTTCGGCGGCCAGCCGCAGTCCTTCCGCCAATTCGCCGTCCAGAGCCCCATCCAGCTGCTCGGCATCGACGTCATCCCGAAGAACCTCTTCGTCATCGTCGCCTCGGCCCTCATCCTGCTGCTGGTCGGACTGGCACTCCAGCGCACGCGCTTCGGCACCGCCATGCGCGCCGTCTCCGACAACCCCGACCTCTCGCGCTCGTCGGGCATCGACGTCAACCGGGTCATCCTCGTCACCTGGGTGACCGGGGCGGGGCTCGCCGCCCTCGGTGGCGTCTTCTTCGGGCTCACCGAGACCGTCGAGTGGCAGATGGGCTTCCGCCTGCTCCTGCTCGTCTTCGCCGCCGTCATCCTGGGCGGCCTCGGCAGCCCCTACGGCGCCATGCTCGGCGGGTTCCTCGTCGGCTTCATGGTCGAGATGTCCACGCTCGTGCTCTCCGTCGAGTTCAAGAACGTCGTCGCCCTGGGCATCCTCGTCGTCATGCTGCTCGTCCGGCCCCAAGGGCTGTTGGGACAGCGGGAGCGGATCGGCTGATGGACTGGGGGAAGATCGTCGTCGACGCCCTGCGGGCCGCGGTGGGCGTCCCGGCCGCCGCCTACGCCGTCTCGGCGATCGGACTCAACCTGCAGTTCGGCTACACCGGACTCCTGAACTTCGGCCATGTCGCCTCCCTGCTCATGGGCGCCTACGGCCTCGCCATCACGGTCGATCGGGGTGGCCCCATGTGGCTCGGCGTCCTCGTGGGCATCGGGGCGGCAGTGGTACTCGGCCTGCTGCTGGGCATCCCCACCCTCCGGCTCCGGGCCGACTTCCTCGCCATCACCACGATCGCGGCCGGAGAGATCCTCCGCCTCGTCTTCCGCTCGGAGTTCGCCCGACCGCTCACCGGCGGCGTGTTCGGCATCCAGGCGTTCGCCGACGCCTTCTTCGACCTCAATCCGTATCCGGACGGCGTCTACGGGATCGGCACGTTCAGGTTCGACGAGCGGCAGCTGTGGGTGATGACCCTCGGCTGGGGCCTGGTCGTGCTCGGCATGCTGCTCATTCGACGGCTGATCGCCTCGCCGTGGGGGCGGGTCCTCAAGGCCGTGCGGGAGGACGAGGACGCCACCGCCTCGCTCGGCAAGAACGTGTTCCTCTACAAGCTGCAGTCGTTGATGATCGGCGGGGCCTTCGGCGCGCTGGCCGGGATGGTGCTCGCCATCGACCAGCAGAACGTCAACCCCGACTTCTTCCTCCCGCTCGTGACGTTCTACACCTTCACGATCGTCATCCTCGGGGGCGCCGCCACGGTGATCGGACCGGTGCTCGGTGCGGTCATCTTCTGGTTCCTGTTCCAGTTCCTCGACGGCTTCGTCGGGGGGGCGGTGGAGGCCGGATGGTTCGGCGGGTTCCTCGACAGCACCGACGTCGGTCCCATCCGCTTCGCCGCCGTCGGCCTCGGTCTCATGTTGCTCATGATCTTCCGACCCCAGGGCATCCTCGGGTCGAGGGAGGAGATCCTCATCGATGCCCGCTGAGACCTTCGTCGCCGACGCCATGCCGGGGAGTGCGAAGCCCGACCCGGTGCTGATCGTGGACGGCCTCATGCGTCGCTTCGGCGGCCTGGTGGCGGTCGACGTCGCCCACCTCGAGGTGCAACAGGGCACCATCACCTCCCTCATCGGGCCCAACGGAGCCGGCAAGACGACGCTCTTCAACCTGCTGACCGGCTTCGACAAGCCGGACGCCGGCGAGTGGCACCTCGAGGGCGGACCGCTCGTGGGCATCGCCTCCTACGAGGTCGCCCGTCGGGGCATGGTCCGCACGTTCCAGTTGACGAAGTCGCTGGCCCGACTCAGCGTGTTGGACAACGTCGTGCTCGGGGCAGGCGACCAGCAGGGTGAGCGCCTCGGTCGTGCGCTGCTGGGGGGATGGTCCGAGCGCGAGCGCGCCAACACCGAGCGGGCCCTCGAATTGCTGGACTGGTTCGGGTTGGCCGACAAGCGAGACGACTACGCAGGGTCACTCTCGGGCGGGCAGCGCAAGTTGCTCGAGATGGCCCGGGCCCTCATGTTCAACCCGTCGGTGATCATGCTCGACGAGCCGATGGCGGGTGTGAACCCCGCGCTCACCGAGCAACTCCTGCACCACATCACGGCGCTGCGCGACGAGCAGTCCAAGACCGTCGTGTTCATCGAGCACGACATGGACGTGGTGATGGACATCTCCGACTGGGTGGTGGTCCTCGCCCAGGGCTCGGTGATCTCCGAGGGGCCGCCGAGCCACGTCATGGGTGACCCGGTCGTCATCGACGCCTATCTCGGCTCGACCCACGGGGAGCCCGCATGAGCGAGCCGATCCTCGTCGCCGACGACCTGGTGGCCGGCTACCTGCCGGGGGTCGACATCCTTCGCGGCTGCTCGGTCGAGGTCGCCCCGGGTGAGCTCGTCGGCATCATCGGGCCCAACGGAGCCGGCAAGTCGACGCTCGTGAAGGCCGTCTTCGGCCTGGTGCCCGTGCGCTCGGGCGCAGTCCGCCTTCGTGGCGACGACATCACCAAGCTGGCGGCCCACCAACTCGTCGCCGCCGGGGTCGGCTACGTCCCCCAACGCGACAACGTGTTCTCGACGCTCACCGTGGAGGAGAACCTTCGCATGGGACTCTTCCTGAAGCCCCAGGCGTGGGACGAGATGTGGGAGCGGGTCACCGGCCTCTTCCCCCGCCTGGCCGAGCGCCGGACCCAGCGCGCCGGACTCCTGTCGGGTGGGGAGCGCCAGATGGTGGCGATGGCTCGTGCGCTCATGATGGACCCGTCGGTGCTCCTGCTCGACGAGCCCTCCGCGGGCCTCTCGCCCCAGCTGCAGGACCAGATCTTCGAGAACGTGCGCACCATCTGCGACGCCGGCGTCTCGATCCTCATGGTGGAGCAGAACGCCCGCCGGTGCCTCCAGATCTGCGACCGGGCCTACGTGCTCGACCAGGGTGTCGATGCCTACACGGGCCCTGGGCGCGAACTGCTCCATGACCCGAAGGTGATCGAGCTCTACCTGGGGACTCTGGGCACGGTGGAGTAGGGGCAGTACCGAGTACCGAGTACCGAGTACTGAGTACCGAGTACCGAGTACCGAGACAGGCCTGATACTTGCCACGGAACGGTTGCCCTTGCATGGGAGATCCCGCCGCAAGGGAGGGGCCTGCTTCGCAGGCTTGGCAGTTCCCGCCGGGAACTGCAACCCACCCGCCCGTGGCGGGTGGGCGGCCCCACGGAGCGAAGCGGAGTGGGAGGGGGGAGCCGAATCGCGTTCGAGGAGCTGCATCAACGGACCCTCTCGCCGCTCTCTGGCACCGCCCCCCTCCCACCGGCCTCCTTCGTCGGCCGGCGGGCCCCATCCCCCCTCCGGGGGGATCTCCTTCGTTGGTGCCGACAGAACCACCTCCGGGGGGATCTCCCAGAGCGGCTGTCCCAGTATTCGGTACTCGGTACCCTCGCACCCATGGATTCCGTCACCTGGCACGAGCGGCTCGAGCTCGACGACCCGGTCGCC
>CAZTLW010000047.1:0-15892 GCA_964614585.1 uncultured Acidimicrobiia bacterium
TGGGTCTGCAGCACCGCCCCGAACGCCCCGTCCTCGTCGAAGGCCGTCCCCTGGACGACGCCGATCCCATCGGGTCCCACCGACGCCCCCGCCGAGAGGCCGACCCAGTCGCCGCCGGGTGGGCGGTGCAGGGCCACGGTGAGGTCCGGGTTCACCCAGCGGTACTGGCCGTATGGCAGGGTGGAGGCCACGCCGTTGGCCATGTCGGCCACCGTCACGAACCGGCACAGCGGCGACGTGTCCTCGCCGTCGACGAGGTCCACGTCGAGGTGGATCCACGCCGCCCCCGGGCCCTGGACCTCCCAACCCCCATCGATCGAGCGCACCGTCACGGCATGCAGGTGGAATCGCTGCATCGTGTCGTCGGACCAGCCCGACTCCGCCGGCGCCATCACCGCCGGCGGGTGCGACTCGGGGGGGCCGGGGAGCCGATCGGCGGGCCACGGCAGGTCACCGGGCACGGACACGGGCTCGGTGCGGATCATCTGGGCATGGGCGGTGGCCACCAGGGTGCCATCGTCGGTGGTGAGGCGGCCGTCGATGACGGCGACCCGCTTGCCGGGTCGGCTCACCTCGGTCGACACCCGGAGCGGGGCGATGGGGATGCCGCGCAGGAGGTGGAACGAGATGCGCGCCGGCCGCATGGGTGCCGGCAGGTCGGTGCGTTCGACTGCCCGGGCCAGGAGGGCCGAGGGCGGTCCCCCGTGCTGGTCGGTGTCGTTCCAGCCGGTCCGGGTCAGCCGAGACGGCGCAAAGCGCCCCCCACCCAGATCCTCGTAGAGGTGCCCGCTCACTCGCTCGTCGGTCGGGCCTCGGGGACGAACAGGTGCTCGCGGTAGAACCCGAGCTCCGCGATCGACTCGCGGATGTCGGCGAGCGCCCGATGACCGCCGCCCTTGCCGGGTGCCCCCTCGATCGCCGCCGGCAGCCAGCGGCGGCCCAGCTCCTTGAGCGTCGACACGTCGACGTTGCGGTAGTGGAGGTGGTCGTGGAGGTCCGGCATGTACCGGCGAAGGAAGGCCCGGTCCGCGTGGACCGAGTTGCCGGCGAGGGGCGCCGTCCGCGGTTCGGGGACCAGCGGTCGCAGCCACTCGAGCACGGCGGCCTCGGCCTCGGGGACGGTCAGGGTGGCGTCCCGCACCGCCTCGAGCAGCCCCGACGTCGTGTGCATCTCCACGACCACCGGCTCCATCGCGTCGAGCGCCTCGGTCGGGGCGGCGAGGACGAGATCCGGTCCCTCGACGACCTCGGCGAGCGTGCCATCGGTGACGATGACGGCCAACTCCACGATGACGTCCCGGTCGGGGTCCAGACCGGTCATCTCGAGGTCGATCCAGACGAGCGGCTGCTGCAGCCGAGGGGTGTCGTCGGTGGCCATCAGGAGGTGGCCATGCGGCGCAGCACCGTGTGGAGGATGCCGCCGTTGCGGTAGTACTCCACCTCCACGGGCGTGTCGAGCCGGACCATGGCCTCGAACGTCACCGATGTCCCATCGGCCCGGGTGGCCGTGACCGTCACGGTCTGGCGGGGGATGACGTCGTCGTCGATGGCGATGTCGAAGACCTCGGTCCCGTCGAGCCCGAGCGTGTCGGCGTCCTCACCGGTGGGGAAGGTCAACGGCAGCACGCCCATGCCGATCAGGTTCGACCGGTGGATGCGCTCGAAGCTCGTGGCGATGACGGCCCGGACCCCGAGCAGGAACGTGCCCTTGGCGGCCCAGTCCCGCGACGAGCCCATGCCGTAGTCGACGCCGGCGAGCACCACGAGCGGCACTCCGGCGTCGAGGTAGTTGCGGGATGCCTCGTAGATCGAGGTGACCTCGCCGGTGGTGAAGTCGGTGGTCCACCCGCCCTCGGTGCCGGGGGCGAGGTGGTTGCGCACCCGGATGTTGGCGAAGGTTCCCCGGGTCATCACCCGGTCGTTGCCCCGCCGCGAGCCGTAGCTGTTGAAGTCGGCGACCTCGACGCCCTGGGCCTGCAGCCACTGGCCCGCCGGTGACGACGGGGCGATCGAGCCGGCCGGGGAGATGTGGTCGGTCGTGACCGAGTCGCCCACCTTCACGAGGACCCGGGCACCGCGGATCGGCGCGATCGGGCTGATCTCGGTGGTGAGCCCCTCGAAGAACGGCGGCTCCTGGACGTAGGTGGAGGCTGGGTCCCATTCGTAGATGGCACCGCCCGACGTCTCCACGGCCCGCCACTCCTCGGACCCGGTGAACACCTCGGCGTACTCGCGGGTGAACTGGCCGGTGTTGAGTGACGTCGAGACGACCTCGTCGATCTCGGCCTGGGTGGGCCAGAGGTCCCGCAGGTGGACGGGCTCGCCGTCGATCCCGGTGCCGATCGGCTCGGTCGTCAGGTCGATGTCGACCGTGCCCGCAATGGCGTAGGCGACGACGAGTGGGGGCGAGGCGAGGTAGTTGGCCTTCACGTGGGGGCTGATCCGTCCCTCGAAGTTGCGGTTGCCCGACAGCACCGAGGCGACCACGAGGTCGGCCTCCTCGACCGCGGCGGCGATCGGATCGGGCAGCGGGCCGGAGTTGCCGATGCAGGTCGTGCACCCGTAGCCCACCGTGTGGAAGCCGAGCTTCTCGAGGAACGGGGTGAGGCCCGCCTGGTCGAGGTAGTCGGTCACCACCTGCGAACCCGGCGCCAGCGACGACTTCACCCAGGGCTGGCGGGCGAGGCCCCGCTCCACCGCCTTCTTGGCGACGAGGCCGGCGGCCACCATGACATCGGGGTTGGACGTGTTGGTGCAGGAGGTGATGGCGGCGATCACGACGTTGCCGTCTCGCATGTCGAAGGTCTCGCCCTCGAAGGTGGTCGCCACCTCCCGGGGGGATGGTTCGGGGCCGTTCGGGCTGCCGCCCTCACCCTCCCATTCGGTGACGGTGCCGCCGACGGCGCCCGAGGCCACCCCGAACTCGTTCTCGAGGTCGAGGCGCCACTGCGAGCGCATGGCGTCGAGGTCGATGCGGTCCTGGGGACGCTTGGGTCCCGACAGTGACGGGACGACGGTGCCCATGTCGAGGGAGAGGTGCGACGAGTACACGGTCTCGGCCGACTCGTCCCGCCACAGGCCCTGTTCGCGGTAGTACCACTCGACGGCCTCGACGAGGGCCTCGTCGCGGCCGGTCTGGCGGAGATAGGCGGTCGTCTGCTCGTCGACGGGGAAGAAGCCCATGGTCGCCCCGTACTCGGGCGCCATGTTGGCGATCGTCGCCCGGTTGGCGAGCGGCATGTCGGCGAGGCCCGTGCCGTGGAACTCGACGAACTTGCCGACCACGCCGTGGGCCCGCAGCATCTCGGTCACCCGCAGCACGAGGTCGGTGGCCGTCGCCCCCTCGGCCAGTCGCCCGGTGAGCTCGAAGCCGACGACCTCGGGCAGCAGCATGTAGATGGGCTGGCCGACCATGACGGCCTCGGCCTCGATGCCGCCGACGCCCCACCCGACGACGCCGAGCCCGTTGATCATCGTGGTGTGGGAGTCGGTGCCGACGAGGCTGTCGGGATAGATCGTCTCGCCGTCGTCCCAGGCGACCTTGGCGAGGTACTCGAGGTTGACCTGGTGGACGATCCCCGTCGCCGGGGGCACGACGCGGAAGTTGTCGAAGGCGGACTGGCCCCACTTGAGGAACTCGTACCGCTCCCGGTTGCGCTGGAACTCGAGGCGGGAGTTGATCTGCAGGGCCAGATCCGAGGCGAAGGCGTCGACCTGCACGGAGTGGTCGATGACGAGGTCGCAGGGGACGAGGGGGTTGACCTGCTGCGCCGACGCCTCGTCCCCGGTCATCGCGACCACCGCCGCCCGCATGGCGGCGAGGTCGACGACGGCGGGGACCCCGGTGAAGTCCTGGAGCACGACCCGGCCGGGCATGAAGGGGATCTCGGTCTCGCCCACCGCGGTGGCGTCGTAGGCGGCGAGGGCGGCGACGTCGTCGTCGGTGAACACCCGTCCATCGTGGTTGCGCAAGACCGACTCGGCGAGGACCTTGATCGAGTACGGCAACGACGACAGGTCGCCGAGGCTGTCGAGGCGGTGGATCGTGCGCTCGCCGAGGGGGGTGGCGAGCCGGGTGGCGGCATCGGGCATGGCGGCTCCGGGCTGGGTGGCTTCGTCGGCCCCGAGTGTAGGGATCGGGGTGCCCCACCCCCGGGCCGGCTGCTGTGGCAAGAAGCGACGATGTTCCGCTCGGTGGGCGTTCCCGCTCCCTCGGAAGGCCGGGCGCCCGACAGGCCATGGCACTTCGCCGACGCCGCGCGTAGCGTCGATCCCATGCCTGCGTTCTCCCCCGAACCCTGGGATCCGGGTCCCACCCCCGATCTCACGGGCCCCTTCGAGGCCAACGATCGTCTCGCTGCCGCCACCCGCTGGCCCGTCGCCGGCGAGGGGCCCGAGGACGTCGTCGTCGATGGCGAGGGGTGGGTGTTCACCGGTCTCGCCGACGGTCGTATCCGGCGCTTCGACCCCGAGGGTGGCGACCCCATGACGATCGCCGTGACCGGGGGCCGACCCCTCGGCGTGGAGTTGCACCCCGAGGACGGCCTCGTCGTCTGCGACGCCGACCGGGGCCTCCTCCACGTCGATGGTCGGGGGAGGGTCCACGAGTGGGTCACCGCCCACGAGGGGGAGCCGCTTCTCTTCACGAACAACGCCGCGGTCGCCTCCGACGGCACCGTCTACTTCAGCGACACGTCCCGGCGGTGGACGATCCACGACTTCAACGCCGACATCCTCGAGCAGTCGGCCACGGGGCGGCTCTTCGCCCGGCACCCGGACGGGTCCATCGAGGTGCTCGCCGAGGGCCTCGCGTTCGCCAACGGCGTGGCGCTCTCGGAGGACGAGCGGTCCGTGTTCGTCGCCGAGACGGCCCGCTACCGGATCCGGCGGTTCGACCTCGGGGAGCGACGGCTGGTGCCCTTCGTGGACGGTCTCCCCGGTTTCCCCGACAACCTCACCCAGGCCGACGGGATCGTCTGGGTTGCCTTCCCCCGGCCTCGCGACCGGGCGCTCGACGCCCTCCTGCCACGCCCATGGTCCCGGCGCGTCGTCCACGCGCTCCCCGCCGCGCTCCAGCCGAAGCCGAGCCGCCACGGGTTCGTGCTCGGGCTCGCCGAGTCGGACGGGTCGGTGGTCCACAACCTCCAGGACACGACCGGGTCGGTCGCCGTCACCACCAGCGCCCGAGTGGTGGACGGCCGGCTCTTCGTCGGCAGCCTCACCGAGCCGACGGTCGCCGTGCTGGCCCTCGCCGACCTCTGACCGGCGGCTGGTCGACGGCTAGCCTGCGGAACGGCGCCGAGGCGCCGCCGGCGGCGACCCCGCCGGCCCCGAGGAGGTGACATCGGCACGGCCCGTCCGTGCCACGACGAGTCCGAGACCGGTCCGACCCACGCGGCGACCGCACGAGCCGCGTCCTCCTCGAAAGGATTCCCCATGGTCAACTACCAGGGCCCCACCACCGCCGAGTGGTTCCACCGGGCGAAGCAGTCCCTCGTCAACGGCGTCTCCTCCCAGTTCCGCTACTGGGGCGACGAGGAGACGGTCGTCATCGACCACGCCGACGGTGCCTACCTGTACGACATGGATGGCACCCGCTACATCGACTACATGAACGGCTTCGGGCCGGTCATCCTCGGCCACGGCCACCCGGCGGTGGCGGGAGCCGTTGCCGAGGCGGCCGCCGCCGGGACGACGTTTGCCATCACCCAGCGTCGGGAGATCGAGGCCGCCGAGACGTTCCTCCGCCTCGTCCCGTGGGCCGATCGGCTGCGTTTCACCAACACCGGCACCGAGGCGACCATGCATGCCATCCGCCTCGTGCGGGCCTACACCGGCCGCGACATCGTGGTGAAGTTCGAGGGCCAGTACCACGGCCAACACGACTACGTCCTCTTCTCGACGGCCGGCGCCCCGCCGCACGCGCTCGGGTCGCGGTTCGACCCGGTGCCGTGGCAGTCGTCGTCGGGGATCCCCGAGGTCATCCGGAGCACGATCAAGGTGCTGCCGTTCAACGATCTCGAGGCCGTCGAGCGGTTGTTCCGCACCCACGGCCACCGCATCGCCGGGCTCCTCGTCGAGCCGATGCTCGGCAACGCCTTCGGGATCCTCCCCGAGGACGGCTACCTCGCCGGGCTGCGGGCGCTGTGCGACGAGTACGGCGCCCAGTTGGTCTTCGACGAGGTGAAGACCGGGTTCCGGATCGCCCCCGGCGGCGCCAACGAGGCATTCGGCGTCGAGCCCGACCTCGGCACGTTCGCCAAGGCGATGGGCAACGGGTTCCCGGTGGCGGCCATCGCCGGCAAGCCCCACCTGATGGACGCGTGGGCGGCCGGCGGCATCGGCCAGGCCGGCACGTACTCCGGCAACGCCGTGGCGGTGGCGGCGGCGCAGGCGACGATGGAGCAGATCGAGGGCGGGGCGCTGGATGCCGTCGAGCGGCAGGGCTCGGCGCTCATGAGCGGTATCCGCTCGATCCTCGCCGAGTCCGGCGTCGAGGGCCACGTGACCGGGGTCCCGGGGATGTTCTCCATCTTCTTCGGGCCCGAGCGCCCCCTCGACTTCCGAGCCAAGGCCGACCACGACGGCGACCTCTACGACGAGGTGGCCGCCCGCATGATCGCCAAGGGCGCCTTCGTGTGCCCCGACGCCCTCGAGCCGTGGTTCATCAACGCGTCGCTGTCCGATGAGGACGTGGCCGAGACGCTCGAGAAGTTCGACGAGAGCCTGTCGGAGGAGCTGGCCGGCCGCGGCTAGGCCCCCCGACCCGTTCCTGTGTCGGTCA
Source organism: uncultured Acidimicrobiia bacterium (assembly GCA_964614585.1). Taxonomy (GTDB): domain Bacteria; phylum Actinomycetota; class Acidimicrobiia; order Spongiisociales; family JAENVV01; genus JAHEFX01. The sequence goes on from CAZTLW010000047.1 coordinate 6,785, forward strand.
CCCCTTCAGGAGAGGGGTGACCGACACAAGAACGAGGGGACACCGCTCCGGCTACCGTCGCCGGCCGTGACCGACCATGTCCTCGGGGCGATCTCCGTGGCCGCCGTCCTCGACGGCGGCGTCCGCGACGTGGTCGGGCTGCTGGTGTCCCGTCCCGAACGCCACCGGGCGCTGGTGGCCGGGGCCCGCGGCCGCGGCATCCCCGTCGAGGTGGTGGAACCCCCGGTCCTCGACGCCCTCGGATCGGGCCACGGGGGGATCGCGGCGACGGTCGGCCCCCGCCGGTTCCACGACCTCGCCGACCTGCCGATGGGGTCGCCTCCGTTCGTCGCCCACCTCGACGGGATCGAGGACCCGTTCAACTTCGGCCAGGCCATCCGCTCGCTCCACGCCGCCGGCTGCGACGGCGCGATACTCGCCCCCCGCAACTGGACGACCGCCACCGCCACGGTCACCCGCTCCTCGGCCGGGGCGACCGAGTTCCTCCCGATGGCGGTCGCGGAGGCCGAGGATGCGGTGGCAATGGCCCACGACCGTGGGCTGGCCGTCGTCGCCGGAGCCGCCGTGCCGGGCGCCGTCGACCTCTGGGACCTGGACCTGACGGGGCCGTTGCTGGTGCTCGTCGGCGGCGAGCGGCGGGGGATCACCCGGTCGGTCCTGCGGGAGGTGACGCCGGTGCGGGTGCCGTATGGTCGGCCCTGGGACCGGAGCCTCGGCACCGTCGCCGCCACCACCGCGATCGCCTTCGAGGTCGCCCGCCAGCGACGCCACTGACTGCCGGATCGGTCGGTCGGGGGCTACCGTCGGGGCCCATGGCCAAGATCCACGGCGGGCAGATCCTCGCCCGCGCCCTCCGCCACGAAGGCGTCGACACCGTCTTCACCCTCACCGGCGGTCACATCATGGGTTTCCTCGACGGCTGCGTCCTCGAGGGCATCCGCATCGTCGACGTCCGCCACGAACAGACCGCCGCCCACGCCGCCGAGGCCTACACCCGCCTGACCGGTCGTCTGGGCGTCGCCGCGGTCACCGCCGGGCCGGGGGTGACCGATGCCGTCACCGGCGTCGCCACCGCCGACGCTTCGGGCACCCCGATGCTCCTGCTCGGTGGCCGCCACCTCGTCCGCCAGGAGCTCATGGGCGGCCTCCAGGAGATGGACCACCCCCAGCTCTTCCGCTCGATCACGAAGTGGGCCGGCACCGGGTGGCAGACCGAGCGCCTCGCCGAGACCGTGGCGACCGCCGTCCGCCACGCCCACACCGGCCGCGGGGGCCCGGTGTTCCTCGACGTGCCGATGGACCTCCAGCTCGACCAGGTCGAGGAGGACTCGGTGCTCTTCCCCTCCGACAGCCGGCCCAATCGACCCACCGGGGCGTCACCGGGCGTCGTCGCGGAGATCGTCGACGTGCTCGCCGCCGCCGAGCGACCGCTCGTCTTCGCCGGCGGCGGCTATCGGGAGCGGACCGGCGAGGGCTGGCTCGATGCCCTGGCCACCGCCCTCGGCGCACCCGTGTTCCTCAACTCCCGGGCCCGCGGGAGCCTGCGGTTCGACCACCCCCTCCTCGGCAACCATGCCCGTTCGATGCTGTTCCCCCAGGCCGACGTCGTGCTGGCCCTTGGCGTCGACTGGGACTTCCGGGCCGGCTACGGGCGCTCCCTCGCCGACGGCGCCACGGTCGTGCAGGTCGACGCCGACGGCTCCCGCATCGGCTGGAACCGGGCCGCCCACCTGGGCGTGGTCGCCGATCCGGTGACGGTGGTGGCCGAGCTCGCCGGCCATGCCGACCGTCTCGAGCCCCACCCCGAGTGGGTGGCGACCTTCACCCAGCTCGAGGAGGCGGCCGCCGCCCAGAAGCAGGAGGGCCACGACAGCGACGAGTCGCCCGTCCACCCCCAGCGCTTCGCCAGGGACGTGGCGGACTTCTTCGGTGACGACGCCATCGTGGCGGTCGACGGCGGGGACATCGTCTCCACCACCGCCCGGTGGCTGCGGGTCTCCGAGCCGGGCCACCTGCTCGATCCCGGCCCGTTCGGGTCCCTCGGCACCGGTCCCGGCTACGCCATCGCCGCCCAGGTCGCCTTCCCCGACCGCCGGGTCGGCCTCGTCTTCGGTGACGGCGCCTTCGGCTTCAACGGCTTCGAGTACGACACGATGGTGCGCCACGGCCTCCCCGTCGTTGGCGTCATGGGCAACGACGGCGTCTGGAGCAACATCAAGACCGTCCACCTCGCCTTCTTCCCCGAGCGAGTGGTGGCGAGCGACCTCGGCCGCCGCCCCTACGCCCCCGTGGTGGCGGCCATGGGCGGCCACGGCGAGGTCGTCACCGATCCGGGCGACATCCGACCGGCCCTCGACCGGGCCGCGGCCTCGGGCCTGCCGTCGCTGGTGGAGGTCCACATCGCCGAGACCCGCCGCATGAGCTCCAACTACGCCCAATGAGGGGATGAACGACTACCTCCAGGCGGTGCTCTGGGGCCTCGTGCAGGGGCTCACGGAGTTCCTGCCCGTCTCCTCGTCGGGGCACCTCGTCATCGTGCCCGAGGCGCTCGGGGTCGAGCCCCCCGACCTCGCGATGTCGGCCGTGCTCCACCTCGGCACGCTGGCAGCCGTGATCGTCCACTACCGGGCCGACCTCGGCCGACTCCTGCTCCGCTCGTTCGCCGACCCGCCCACCCGCCGTCTGCTGTGGCTGCTCGTGCTCGGGACGCTGCCCGCCGGGCTGGCGCTCGTGTTCGAGTCCCAACTCGAGGCGCTGCAGGCCTCGACCACCGCGGTCGGCATCGCCCTCGTCGGCACCGGCGTGGTGCTGTGGCTGTCGGCGTTCGCCCAGGACGGCCGGACGTCGCTCGATCGTGCCAGTCCCCTCACGGCCGTCCTCGTCGGGTTCTCCCAGCTGCTGGCGGTCATCCCCGGGGTCTCGCGCTCGGGCATGACGATCTCGGTGGGCATGGCCCGCGACCTGTCCCGACACGAGGCCGCCCGGTTCTCGTTCCTGCTGGGCGTCCCCACCATTGCGGCCGCCGGTGTCATCGAGGGCGTCGAGGTGGTGGGGGAGGGACGGCTCGGTGGCCCCGAGTTGGTCGGGGTGCTGGTGGCGGCGATCAGCGGCTACGCCGCGATCTCGGTCCTCCTGCGGATGCTGGAGCGAGGCGGTCTGCGGCCGTTCTCGTACTACTGCGTCGTGGTCGGGGTGCTGACGGTGGCGTTCCTGTGAGGCCGGTTCGCAGCGAGACGTCCCCGCTTCACCCCGTGGCGTCTCCGGCCGAGGAGGTGACCGCGTCGAGCAGGTTGGCTGGCAACGGCTGGTAGGCGTGGTGCTCGACGTCGAACGTGCCGGCTCCGCTGGTCATCGAACGCAGGTCGATCGCATACCGCAGGATCTCGGCGGTCGGCACCAGCGCCTCGACCGTGGCGATGTCGTGCTCGGGATCCGCGTCGGTTCCGAGGATCTGGCCTCGTCGGGCGTTCAGATCGCCGAGGACGTCGCCTTGTGACGCTGCGGGCACGCGCACCGAGATCCGACTGAGCGGCTCCAGCACCTCGACGCCGACCCGTGCGATCGCTGCCCGCAGGGCGGCGGCTCCGGCCATCTTGAAGCTGACCTCGGAGGAATCGACGGAGTGGGTCTTGCCGCCCGTGCACACCGCCCGCACGTCCACCATCGGGAAGCCGTGACGGCCACCTCGAGCCATCGACTCCTCGATGCCGGCGCCCACGGCGGGGATGAGGTTCTTCGGGATCGCGCCACCGGTCACCTCGCTGGCGAATTCGAACCCTGCACCGGCAGCCAGCGGCTCGAAGCGCACGGTTGCGACGCCGAACTGTCCGTGACCCCCGCTCTGCTTCTTGTGCTTGCCCTCGACCTCGACCGAACCGGCGAGCGTCTCCAGGTAGGCAACCCGCCGCGGCTCGATCTCCAGTTCCACACCGGCCCGCTCGATGCGCGACAGTGCGACTCGCACCTGGGTCTCGCCGGCGCCGGCGAGCAGCAACTGGCCCGTTGTCGGATCGTGGTTCACCGACAGGGCCGGGTCCTCGACGACCAGTCGGTGCAAGGCCGTTGCCAAGCGATCCTCGAGTGACTGTTTCGCAGCTCGGATGGCCACCGCGTGCACCGGTGTCGGCAGGACCGGGATTCGCGCGGTCACCCCCAACCCTTCGGTCGCCAGCGTGTCACCGGTGCTGGTGTCGGACAGCTTGGCGACCGCGGCGATCTCCCCGGCGGACACACTGCCGATCTGGTTCCGCAACGACCCGGTCGGAGAGAAGATGGTGTGCAGGCGCTCCTTCGCCCCCGTCCGGGTGTTGACCAACACGTCGTCGGCGCGGATCGTGCCCGAGAGCACCCTGAAGAAGGAGATCTGACCGACGAACTCATCGATCACCGACTTGAACACCACGGCGATCGGCGGCCCGTCGGGATGGGGATCGATCTCCCGAGGGCCGTCCGGCGCGTCCACGAGGGTGGGGCCCGTGTCACCCGGAGCCGGCCCGACCCGGCAGATGAAGTCGAGCAGTTGATCGGCCCCGATCGGGCGGGTCGCCGAGCCGCAGAGCAGCGGGAACACGAGGGCCTGATCGATCGCGTCGTGGAGGAGACGCTCGAGCTCGGAGATGGGCGGCTCGTCGCCGGCGAGGTAGTGCTCGAGAACGTCGTCGTCGAGCTCGACGATCTCCTCCACCAGGTGCTCGTGCTCGGCCCGTTCGGCTTCGGCCAGCTCGGCGGGGATGTCCACCTCCTCGGCGCGCCCGGAGTCGTAGACGAAGGCGTGATGGGTCAGGATGTCGGTCACCCCGTGGAAGCCCGACTCCTTCCCGATCGGCAGCTCGGTCGGGTCGGCGTGTGACCCGAAGACCGACCGAACCTGGGCCAGGGTCCGGTCGAACGACGACCGATCTCGATCGAGTTTGTTGACGAACACGAGACGCGGCAGACCCATCTCGGCGGCGGCCCGCCAGAGCGCGATGTCCTGCGCTTTGACCCCGCCGACGCCGTCGATGACGAACACCGCGAGGTCGGCGGCGACGAGACCGAGGAGTGCCTCGCCCCGGAAGTCGGGGTCACCGGGCGTGTCGATCAGGTTGACGCGGTACTCGCCCCAGTCGAATGCGGCGACGGCAAGCCCCACCGACTGGTGCAGTTCCCGTTCGGCCGGGTCGGTGTCGAACACCGAGTCGCCGCGCTCGACCGAGCCAAGGCGACCAACGACTCCGGCTCGATACAGCAGCGCTTCGGCCAAGCTCGTCTTCCCGCTGCCCTGGTGACCGACGAGAACGACGTTGCGGATCATGGCGGTAGGTCGCATGCCCGGCAGTCTTGCAGCGAGGGGTGGGGCATCGCCACGGTCCTGCGTCCCGCCGTGCTGCGAGGTCCGGCGACCGACCACGCCGACGAGGTCCCCAACCCCTGACGGGGATCGACCCCCTTCCGCGCGGCCGGGCTCGGTCGTACGGTGACCTGTGTACTGGTTGGCCCCACCCCCCATCGCCCGTCACGTCGTGGCGGGCCTCATCCTGCTCGCTGCCCTCGCGTGGGACCTGTGGCCCGAGGCGACCGAGCCCTATCCCGTCGCTGCGGTCGACCTCGCCGCCGGTGACTTCGTCGACGAGACCGTGGTCCGCCACGAACCGCTGCCTCGTGGCCTGCTGCCCCGGCCGGGGGGCGGGTCCGTGGTGTTGGTGGACGTCCCGGCCGGGACACCGTTGGTGCCGGGCCTGGTGGGGGAGGTGGTCGTCCCCGCCGGTTGGTGGACGGTCGCCGTGGACGTACCCGACGGGGCCGTGGCTGGTTCCGACGTGCGGGTGGCGATCACCTCGGCGGGGGGCGGCGAGGCGGTGTTGGTGCCGGGGGTCGTGGTCTCGGGACCTTCGGGCACCGGCCTCGACCGGAGTCCGGGAGGCGTGGCGGTGCCGGAGAGCCACGCCGCCGCGGTCGCTGCAGCGGTCGGCAGCGGGCGGGTCACCGTGCTGATGGGGATGCCGTGAGTCAGTCGTCCGAACTCGACGACGAACCGCCGTCGCCGTCGCCGTTCGAGCTCCGAGAGTCGGTCTTGTAGAAGCCGCTGCCCTTGAAGACGACGCCGGACGGCTGGAAGACCTTGGTGAGCGAACCGCCGCAACCCTCGTGGGTGCTCAGTGGGTCGTCGCTGAACGACTGGAAGGCCTCGACGGTCTTCTCGCAGCGATCGCAGCGGTACACGTAGGTCGGCATGGCGGCAGGAATGGTAGGACGACCGATGCCCTAGGCCCGGCCCGGGTCGCCGCCGGCGACCCGGGAGGCGTGGGCCACAGCGGGCGCAGGACACCCTCCCGGGCCCACGCCTCCCACCCCCAACCCCCACTGCAACCCTGGGTTCCAGCGGGGGTTCGACGGGGGAGGTGTGGGCCACAGGGGGCGCCCTGCGCCCCCTGTGGCCCAGGGTTCGGCGGCCCGGGCCTCGGCCGAGCCGCCGAACCGCAGCCGGACCCCGAGGACCCGCTCGCCGGCGGCCCGTACACTCGGGGCGATGGACCTCGACCCCCTCCTCGCCGTCCCCATCGCCGTCGTGGCGGGCTACGTGCTCGGGTCGGTCGACTTCGCCGTGCTCGTCGCCCGCAGCCGAGGCGTCGACATCTACGAGGTCGGCTCGGGCAACCCGGGGACCTCGAACGTCGCCCGCACGCTCGGCAAGGGCGCCGCCGCGATCGTGCTCGTCGGCGACCTCATGAAGGGCCTCATCGCCGCCGGGATCGGGCTCTTCATCGGCGGCGACCCGATCGACGGGTGGGTGACCGGTCTCGGCCTCGCCGGCATCGCCGGGTTCGCCGCCGTGGTCGGCCACTGCTTCCCGGTGCTCCACCGTTTCCGGGGAGGCAAGGGCGTGGCGACCTCGATCGGCGTGTTCATCATCCTCGCCCCGGTGGTCGGCGGAGCCCTCGCGTTGCTGTGGGCGGCCATCGTCGCCGTCACCCGGACCGCCTCGATCGCCTCGTTGGTGACGATGACCGCATCGGTGCCGGCCTTCTGGCTGCTCGTCGACGCCGATCCGGTCTCGGTCTGGGCCACGGCCATCGCCGCGCTGGTCCTCATTCGTCATGCCCCCAACATCCGCCGGCTCGTCGGACGCGAGGAACTGCGCATCGAGGGCGACGACGCATGAAGCCCCTCGACGAGGCCCGACGAGAGGTGCTCGACGCCATGCGGCCGCTGCCCATCGGCAGCCCGCCGCTGGCCGAGGCGGACGGCCTGGTCCTCGCCGAGGACGTCGTCGCCCCCCACGACCTGCCGCCGTTCGCCAACTCCTCGATGGACGGGTTCGCAGTCCGGGCCGCCGACGTGGCCGATGCGCCCACCACCCTCGAGGTGGTGGCCGACCTGCGGGCGGGCTACGTCACCGGCACCGAGGTCCGCCCGGGCACCGCCGTCGCCATCATGACCGGTGCCCCGATCCCGGTCGGCGCCGACGCGATCGTCCCGGTGGAGGACACGGAGACGACCGACGGTCGGGTCACGATCCACCGGGGCCGACCCGTCGGCGCCTTCGTGCGGCACGCCGGCGGGGACGTCGGCGCCGGGGAGCTCGTCCTCCGGGCCGGCGAACGGCTCCGGCCATCCCGGATCGGCGTGCTGGCGTCGCTCGGCATCACCGAGCCCCCCGTGCGGCAGCGCCCGGTGGTCGCCCTGATGTCGACCGGTGACGAGGTGCTCGACCCGGCCACCCGCGACCTCGCCCCCGGCAAGATCCGCGATGCCAACCGCCCGGTGCTCACCTCACTCCTGCGCGAGGTCGGTGCCGTCGTCAAGGATCTCGGCATCGTCGGCGACGACCTCGGCGCCCTGTCCGATGCCCTCGAGGTGGGGGCGGCCGGCGCCGACGCCGTCATCACCTCGGGTGGGGTCTCGATGGGCACCCACGACCTCGTCAAGCAGGTGCTGGCCGACCGAGGCACGGTGGAGTTCTGGCAGGTGGCGATGCAGCCGGCCAAGCCGTTCGCCTTCGGCCATCTCGACGGCACCCCGCTCTTCGGCCTGCCCGGGAACCCCGTCTCGGCGATGGTCGCCTTCGAGCAGTTCGTCCGCCCCGCCCTGCTCACGATGATGGGGGCGACGGCGGTCCTCCGTCCCCGGATCACCGGCTACCTCGACGGGTCGGTGTCGACCGACCCCGCCAAGACCGTCTTCCTGCGGGCGAAGGCCGAGTACGCCGACGGCGCCTGGATCGCCCGCCTCAGCACCCGCCAGCAGTCGAACATGCTCTCGGCGATGGCAGCCGGGGACTGCTTCGCGGTCGTGCCCGAGGGCATCGGGGACCTGCCCGACGGCAGCGCCGTCGAGTTGGAGATGTTCCGATGGCCCGAGGCTCGGGAGGCGCCATGAGTGACCGGACCGACCTGCCCCACCTCACGGCCGAGGGCGACGTGCACATGGTCGACGTCGGCGGCAAGCCCGAGACCGATCGGGAGGCGATCGCCGAGGCGGTGGTGACGCTCGGCCCGTCGACCGCCGAGCGGCTCTTCTCTGGTGACCTCCCCAAGGGCGACGCGCTGGCGACCGTCCGGATCGCCGCGATCGCCGGGGCCAAGCGAGCGCCGGATCTCGTCCCCCTCTGCCACCCGGTGTCGCTCACCGGGGTCACGGTCACGGTCGAGCGGCACCCCGACGGCGCCCGCATCGAGGTCACGGCGCGAACGACCGGGCGGACCGGCGTCGAGATGGAGGCCCTCACCGGGGCGACCGCCGGGGCGCTCGCCCTCTACGACATGATCAAGGGCCTCGAGCGGGGGGCCACGATCGGACCCGTCCGTCTCCTCGCCAAGTCCGGGGGACGGTCGGGGGACTGGCGACGATGAGGGCGCTCGTCCTCACCGTCTCGGATCGGGTGTCGGCGGGGGAGGCGACCGACACGGCCGGGCCCGCCGCCGTCGAGCTGTTGGCCGGGGCCGGTATCGACGCCGACCTGGCGGTGGTGGCGGACGGGATCGAGTCGGTGGCGGGAGCCCTCCGCAAGGCAGCGGGGGCGGGCCGCCCGCTCGTCGTGACCACCGGCGGGACGGGGATGGCCGCCCGTGACCTCACGCCCGAGGCCACCCGACAGGTCATCGACCGCGAGGCGCCGGGGCTCGCCGA
>CAZTLW010000048.1:0-2852 GCA_964614585.1 uncultured Acidimicrobiia bacterium
GACGGTGACGGCATCCAGGACGACGGCGAACCAGGCGTCGAGGGCGTGACCGTCAACCTGTGGTCGAGCGTCGAGGGCGAGCCGGGCGAGATCCTGCTCACCCAGCAGACCGACGCCGACGGCGGCTACCTGTTCGGCGACCTGCCCCCGGGCGGCTACTTCGTGCAGTTCGAGCTGCCGGAGGGCTTCGAGGGCTTCACGCTCCCGGACCAGGGCGGCGACGACGGCGTCGACTCCGACGCCGACCCCACCACGGGGATCGCCCCCGAGGTCGTGCTCGCCGCCGGTGACTCCGACCTGACCATCGACGCCGGTCTGGTGGTCGAGGGCCCCCAGGCGCTCACCGTGGTCTGTGAGCTCACCGAGGTCGAGGGCGAGCTGGTCTCGCTCATCACCATCGACTTCCAGGGCGCACCCGGCACGACCGTCGAGATCCTCGACGGCGACACGGTGGTGGACTCCACCACGCTCGACGCCGATGGCGAGGGTGTGCTCCAGGTCGAGGCCGGCACCTACTCGTGGCAGGCGCTCTTCGATGGCGAGGTCATCCTCTTCGTCGAGGAGGTCACCTTCGAGGACTGCGCGCCGGAGATCGTCGACGAGTTCGGGTTCTGCGTCAACGACGGTCCGTACCTCGAGTACGACATCGACGTCACCCTGGCGGCCGGGACCACGGCCACCAGCGTCGACCTGTTCTTCTTCGCCGAGGGCTACGCCTTCAGCGGCGGCGAGCCGACCGACGATGATTTGGCCAATGCCGTCACCTGGTACGAGGACGTGCCCTTCGAGGGCATCGTCGTCTGGCCGGGCGCGGCCGGGCAGGCCTCCGACGGCACCGTCTACGACGGCCGTCTTGGCGCCCCGGTGGCGGCTAGCAACGTCGTGGTCACGGGCATCACCGCCGACCTGACGGCCATCGCCTGGCCGGGCTGGGTGGAGAACCCCGACGGCTCGTTCGACGGGCCCGGTGCCGGCCCGTTCGCCGATCTGGTGAACGGCCAACTCGTGGCCCGGGTGAACCCGCTCAGCGGCGCCGCCCAGCTCGTCTACCCACCGCGGACGGAGAACTGCTTCCCGCTGGCCTCCCTGGGCGACTTCGTCTGGGAGGACCTCGACGAGGACGGGATCCAGGGCGTCGACGAGGACGGTGTCGCCGGTGTGACGGTGGAGCTCCTGGCCGACGGTGTGGTGGTCGACACGACCACCACCGACGCCGACGGCTTCTACGAGTTCACCGGCCTGCCGAGCTTCAACGCCGACGACGAGCCGATCGCCTACCAGGTGCGGTTCACGGCGCCGGCGGCCTACGAGGGCTTCACGGCCCCGAACCAGGCAGGTGACGACACGACCGTCGACTGGGACGGGATCGACTCCGACGCCGACCCCACCACGGGGCTCACCGCGGTCGTGGAGTTGGCACCGGGCGAGAACAACCCGACGATCGACGCCGGGTTGATCCCGTTCACGGAGGTCGAGCAGGAGGTCGAGGAGGAAGAGGAGCCCGAGACGTTGCCCGAGACGGGGTACGACTCCGGTCGTCTCGCCCTCGTCGGCATGCTCGTGCTCGGCCTCGGTGGGACGCTCGTCGCCACGACCCGCCGTCGTGACGACGAGGAAACCGCCTAGGCACGTCCACGTCCGACCAGCAACGGGGCGCCCCTCGGGGCGCCCCGTTCGCGTTCCCCAACACTGGGGTAGACAGGGGAATCGTCCCGGCGCGACGATGAGGTCAGCCCTAGACAGAGGGGTCGGCTTCCTCGCCCCTCGCCATGACTCCGTCCCCAAACGGAGGCGGCCCACGCGGCCCCTGCAGACGAGGGACAGGGACGCCGGCACAACCGGCAAGGGCCCGCCGCCGCGGCGGCGGACCAGGAGGGTGGCACCATGTCCACCACCACGAGGATCCCGAGCAGGGTGCGCGGCCCGCTCACGGTGATCCTCACACTCACGCTGATCGCCTTGATGGTGTCGGCGTTCCCGACCACGCCGGCCGAAGCCTGCTGCCCGCCCCCGGAGGGCGAGTTGGTCGTCGTCAAGACCACCGTCGGCGGTGACGGGACCTTCCCGTTCGCAGCCGAGTTCGGTGACTTCGACCTCACCACCTCCGGTGGCGCGGCGTCACGGACGTTCGAGCTGCGGCCCGGCACCTACGACCTCGCCGAGAACGTCCCCGACGGCTGGGTGCTGCAGGGCGCCGAGTGCTGTGTCGGCGCGGCGGCCCGCTGCGGCCCGCAGCCCGAGTGCACCGACCCCGCCGAGGGGGTCGTCGTCGAGGCGAACACGCGCACCGTCTGCACCTTCACCGATGCCAGGCTCCCGACGCTGACCCTCCGCAAGGAGGTCGTCAACGAGTGGGGCGGCACGGCCGACGTCGGCGACTTCACTGCGACCCTCGACGGGGCCGCGGTCCTGTGGAACGACGTCCTGACGCTCTCCAACGAGAGCTACGTCCTCGGTGAGGAGGGACCCGCCGGCTACGACGACGGCGACTGGTCGTGCTCCGGCGCCACGGGCTTCGACCCCGAGACCGACACGGTCTCGCTCGGCTGGGGCGACGAGGCGACCTGCTCGATCACCAACCGCGACCGGGCGGCGACGCTCGAGCTGGTGAAGGTGGTCGTCAACGACGACGGCGGCGAGGCGGAGGCGTCCGACTGGACGCTGTCTGCCGACGGCCCGACCCCGATCTCGGGTGCCGGTGGCGCCATGGGCCAGGTGGCCGCAGGTACCTACGTGCTCGCCGAGGAGGGGCCCGGTGGCTACGCGGCCTCCGGGTGGGTCTGCGAGGGCGGTGAGCTCTCCGGCAACGAGTTGACGCTCGGGCTCGGCGAGACCGCCATCTGCGAGATCAC
>CAZTLW010000048.1:2952-15820 GCA_964614585.1 uncultured Acidimicrobiia bacterium
ACCTCACCATCACCAACCTCGGGCCCGACGATGCCACCGGCGTCGTCGTGACCGACACCCTGCCCCCCACCACGACCTTCGTGTCGGCGACTCCCTCCCAGGGGTCGTGCTCGGAGGCGTCCGGCGTGGTCACCTGCGCCATCGGTGGGATGGCCGGCGAGGGCGGTGTGGCGTCGGTCGACCTCGTGGTGGTCACCGAGTCGCTCGGCGACGTGACCGATCCCCTGGTCGAGAACGTCGCCACGGTCGAGGGGAACGAGGAGGACACCGACCCGTCCAACAACGTGGCCACCGAGGAGACCCCGATCAGCGAGGTCTTCCCGCTCCTGCTGCCCCAGGTGTCGATCGAGAAGGTCGACACCGAGGACCCGATCGTCCTCACCGAGGACGACCCCGACGGGGAGATCACCTACGTGGTGACCGTGACCAACGCCGCCGACGCCGGGCCCGCCACGGGCGTCGTCGTGACCGACACCCTGCCGGCCACGGTGACGTTCCAGTCGGTGGTGCCCGAACGGGGCACCTGCTCGCTCGACGGTCAGGTCCTCACCTGCCGGGTCGGCGACATGGCCCCCGGTGACGTGGTCGACATCACGATCACGGTCGACACCGAGTCCTTCGGCGAGTTGACCGTGGGCACGGTGACGAACGTCGTCGAGGTGGAGGTTGCCGAGGGCGACGAGCCCGGCGACAACCGCGCCGAGGAGACGACCGACATCACCGAGGTTCGGGACGAGGAGGTTCTGCCCGAGACCGGGCTCCCGAGCGCGGCACTGGCCGTGGCCGGGACGACCTCCGTCCTGCTCGGCGGTCTGGTCCTCGGCATGGGAAGGAGGTTGGAGCGACGATCATGACTCCCGGCGGCTGACCTCCCACGCCAGCCCGGGACGGCGGAGCGCCCCCACGGGGGCGCTCCGTTCGCGTTTCCCCAAAACGGGGGATGGGCGCCGGGTTGCTACCACATAACGTGACTGTAGAGCCACTACCAGAGGTCACTCATATGGATGCCATCGTCGACCGCCGCAGCCTCGCCGTCCTCATCGCCGGCTTCCTTGCCATGGCCTCCCTCGCCGCCGCCGACGTCGCCACGCTCGTCGTGGACGCCATCGGCTCCGCCGAGGTGCGCGTCAGCGCCCCATCGGTCGAGGCCGACCTCTCCCTCGCCGCCGGCGGCACCGCCACCGTGGTGGTCCCGTCGCCCGGCGACGTCCACGTCGAGCAACTCGGTACCACCGCGGTGCCCGCCTGCGCCGGCGCCGTCGTCGAGACGAGCGGCCTCGTGATCGACGAGTCCGGCACCACCCCCCTGGGCGGGGCGGCCACGATCCCGGTGGCGGCCGGCGACGAGGTGCACTGCTCCGTCGGCGGTTGATCAGCACCGGGAACGTCGGCGAAGCCGGTTGACATCGTCGTTGGGCGTCCCTGTTTGCCGTTCTTGGCAGGGAGTTCAGGGACCGAGCGACAGCAAGGGGATGAGCCGGTGGGTACCCGGCACGCCCTTCAGCTCGACGACCCGCTCCGGGCCCGTCTCGCAGGTGAACCGATCGAGCAGCTCCCGGGTGGCGGACGAGATCAGGATCTCGCCGCCGTGGGCGGCCGAGGCGACCCGCGCGGCCTTCGCCACCGCAACACCGGCGTAGTCATCGCCGATGGCCACGGCCTCACCGGTGTGGACACCGATGCGAATCCGCAGCTCGTCGTCGGACTCCATCTGCTGGATACCGAGCGCGGCACGTGCCGCGCTCGTTGCAGACGAGAAGGCTGCCATCGACCCGTCGCCCAGCGTCTTCACGACCCGGCCGCCGTGACCGGTGACGATGTGTTCCACGGCGCCCAGATGAGCCTGGATGTCCCGGGACCAGCGGCTGTCTCCCCGAGCTGCCGACAGGTGCGTCGAGTCCTCGATGTCCGTGAACATCAAGGTCACGATGCCGCTCGTGCCGGCGACGTCGGAGATCTCGGCTGCGGTGTCGTCCTCCAGCGAGGCGATCAACGCCGACAGCCCTTCGTCGAGCTCGACACCGAAGACATCCGCCTGAGGGACCCCGACCGACGTGTGCATCTGGATCGCCTTCCACACGCCGTCCTCGACGACGAGGGTCGCCGTCGTTCGAAAGGTTCCGGAAAAACCGGATCGCGTCGTGACGGTGACCTCGGCGGCCACCCACCCGACATCGTCCTTCTCGTAGGCCTCGAGGCGCTCGACCTCGAGGCGTTCGACGTCCATCACCCGGCCGCGCTCGGCCAACATGGGTGCGAAGTCGGGACCGGCGAACCATTGGTCGTCGGCGCTCAGGATCATCCGGAACCCGGCGTCGCTGCTCGTCAGGTTGCAGATCGCCGCCTCGTCGCCGTCGCCGAACGCTCGCCAGATCCGCCGGACGACGGCTTCGACTTCTGGGGACTTTCGGACGCTCTCCTCGGCCACACCGTCTCCTGGTCGATCGCATCACTCTACGAGGCTGCCCGTGATCGAGTTCACGGCAGGGCCGGTCGTCGGGACGGGCGAGGCTCCGTCGCGCCATGGCCGGTACGCTCGCGGGCGATGGGTGACCTGACCGTCCTCGACGGGCGTCGGTACGGACCGGCGACCCTCGTCCCCACATCGGCCACGACCGCCCGCTGGGTGGCGGCCACCGGCGACGACGATCGACGCTGGCTCGACGCTGCCCCGCCGGCGTGGGCCGGGGCCGTCCTCTTCGCGATCGCGCCCGAGTTCCTCGCCGACCCCGACGTCGCCGCCCACGGCGGTGGCGTCGTCCACGCCGACCAGTCCTTCGCCTGGCACGCCCCCTTCCACCACGACGTCCCCCTCGTCGTCACCGGCGAGGTGACGCGGGTCCGGGCCCGCGGCGACAACGCCTGGGTCTCGTTCTCGCTCGCGGCCGACGGCCCCGGGGGCCGCGTGCTCGACGCCGCCTCCACGTTCATCGTCACCGGCACCACTCCCAACGAAGCCGACGAGCGCCCCGAACCGCCGGTCGGAGCCCGCGGGCCCCACGACCCGACCGGCGCGGAGCGGTCGGCCTCGCGTGCCGATCTCGTCGCCTATGCCGCCGCCTCCGGCGACCTCAACCCCATCCACTGGGACCACGACAGCGCCGTCGCCGCCGGCCTCCCCGGCATCGTCTGCCACGGGCTCCTGCTGTCGGCCTGGTGCACGACGGCCGCCATCGGCGACCGCCGGGGCCCGGCGCCCCTCGCCTCGGCGAAGGCCCGGTTCCGGGCCCCGGTGCCCGCCGCCGCTGCCTGCCGGCTCACCGTCACGGACGACGACGACCGCCGCACGGTCGCCCTCGACACCGGCGACGGCACCGCCATGACCCTCGACGCAGTGGTAACCCCGTGAGCCACCCCGACGTCCAACCCTCGACGCCCCTCGAGCGGGCGAAGGACGGCGACCGGGACGCCTTCGGCGAGTTGGTCGCCACCCACCAGGACGAGGTGTACACGTTGGCCCTCCGGCTCACCCGGGATCCCCATCTGGCCGCCGACGTCACCCAGGAGGCGTTCATCCGGGCGTGGCGGGCGCTGCCGCGGTTCCGCGGCGACGCCGCCTTCGGCACCTGGGTGCACCGCATCACCGTCAACAGTGCCTGGACCGCCCGTACCCGTGACGCCCGTCACCACCACGACGAGCTCGACCCCGATCGCCACCTCCACCCGGTCCCCGACGCCGACCCGGCCCTCGTCGGCCTGCGCCGCGAGCTCCGCGACCACCTCGAGGCGGCACTCGACCGGCTGCCCGAAGCCCAGGCGGCGGTGGTGATCCTCAAGGACGTCCAGGGGTGGTCCCACGAGGAGATCGCCAACGCCCTCGGCATCTCGGTGAGCGCCTCCAAGGTCCGCCTCCATCGGGCCCACCTCCGGCTGCGGCGGGTGCTCGCCGCCCAGGACGAGGACGAGGCATGAGGGGGCTCCTCCGCTTCCCGGTTGCCCGTCTCGGCTGCCGACTCGTCCGTGGCGACCTCCCCGACACCGCCCTCGAGGTCGGACCGGTGTCGGCCTGGATGGAGGTCCACCTCGAGTCGTGCCTGGCGTGCCAGGCCGACGTCGGGTCGTGCGACGCGGCGGGCGAGGCGATCGCCGATCTCGCCGAGCTCCCGCCCCATCGAGCCCCCGCCGGGCTTGCCGAGCGGGTGATGGCCGGGCTCGACCGGTCGACGCCGACCGAGCGACGGCGCCGTCGGGCGGCCATCGGCTGGTCGGCGGGGGCGGTGTCGGCGGCGGCCGCGGCGGCGGCGGTGGTGCTGGCCCGGCGCTCCCGGGTGCTCGGCGCCCAGTGACGACGGTTTCCAGAAGGACCGACCCGCCCGTATACTCGGCAGCCATCCCGAGGGGTGTAGCTCCAATTGGTAGAGCAACGGACTCCAAATCCGTAGGTTGTGGGTTCGAGTCCCGCCACCCCTGCCGACGGGGTCCGACCAACCGGCGATCCCCGACCGCCCGACCGACAACCACCAGGAAGTCGCAACGATGAACAGAGAGATGCGCCGCCTCCAGGCTCGCGAGGAGCGCCGCAACAAGGCGGCGGAGGCCGAGAAGCGCCCGCCGGGGCGGCAGGCGTCGAAGCAGAAGAGCGACCTCCCGATCCACAAGCGCCTCCTCAAGTTCCTGAAGGAGGTCCGGATCGAGCTCCAGCGCGTCTCCTGGCCGACCCGCGAGCAGATGATCGCCTTCACGACCGTCACCCTCATCACCACCATCGCCCTCACCGGCTTCGTGTTCCTGCTCGACCTGGGCTTCCGGGAAGGCGTCTTCTCGTTGCTGGAGTTGTTGCAGTGAGCGACCTCGACACCACCGAGGCCGAGGTCGACGACGAGGAGGCGGTCGAGGAGGAGCCGGTGCTCGCCCCGTGGGAGAAGCCCGGCGACTGGTACGTCATCCACTCGTATTCCGGCCACGAGAACAAGGTCAAGGCCAACCTCGAGAACCGCTCCAAGTCCATGCACCTCGAGGACCGGATCTTCGAGATCCTCATCCCCATGGAGGACGTGGTCGAGATCAAGTCCGGCAAGAAGGTCACGGTGAGCAAGAAGATGCTCCCGGGCTACGTCCTCGTCCGCATGTACCTCGACGACGAGACGTGGTACGCCGTGCGCAACACCCCCGGCGTCACCGGCTTCGTCGGCTCGGGCACCAAGCCGGTGCCCCTGAGCCGCCGCGAGCTGCGTCGCTTCCTCGGCGAGCCGGAGAAGACCGAGGGGGGCAAGAAGGCCGCCTCGTACAAGCCCGCCTGGGAGGTCGGCGACAGCGTCCGCGTCGCCACCGGCCCCTTCGCGGACTTCAACGGCAGCATCGAATCCATCAACCTGGACCAGTCCAAGGTGGTCGTCCTCGTCAACATCTTCGGCCGGGACACCCCGGTCGAGTTGGGGTTCGAGGACATCATCAAGAACTGATCCACCGTCGTCGGTCGTCGGGCCGCCCGGCTGCTCCCCGGACGCCACCCGACTCGCTTCTGGCCGACGCCAACGACGACGAGAGGAACCACCATGGGTCGCAAGAACCTGAAGACCATCCTGAAGCTGCAGATCCCCGCCGGGGGCGCCTCACCCGCGCCGCCGGTCGGCCCGGCTCTCGGCCAGCACGGCGTCAACATCATGGACTTCGTCAAGGCGTTCAACGACGAGACGGGGTCGATGGGGGACACGATCGTGCCCGTCGAGATCTCGGTCTACGAGGACACGAGCTTCACGTTCATCACCAAGACGCCGCCCGCCGCCGTGCTGTTGAAGAAGGCCGCCGGCCTGCAGAAGGGATCGCCCGTCCCCCACACGCAGAAGGTGGGCACGGTGACCTCCGCCCAGGTGCGCGAGATCGCCGAGACCAAGATGCCCGACCTCAACGCCAACGACGTGGAGGCCGCCATGGCCATCGTCTCGGGCACCGCCCGGTCGATGGGCATCGAGGTGGTGGACTGAGGCGGCGCCTCAGTCCACCAGGTACTGAGTACTGAGTACTGGGACAACCAACACACATTCCGCTGGGAGGGACCGGCCCCCGAGGTCGGCCCGCTTGGACCAAGGAGAACACCATGCCGAAGTACGGCAAGAAGTACATGAACGCGGCGTCCCGCTACGACGCGGAGCACGCCTACCAGGTCGCCGAGGCCGTCGAGCTCGTCAAGACGCTCGCATCGGCCTCGTTCGACGAGACGGTCGAGGCGGCCTTCCGCCTCGGCATCGACCCCCGCCAGGCCGACCAGCTCGTGCGCGGCACCGTCTCGCTCCCCGCCGGGACCGGCAAGACCGTCCGGGTGGCGGTGTTCGCCCCCGCCGACAAACACGCCGAAGCCACCGCTGCCGGGGCCGACGTGGTCGGTGGCGCCGAGCTCGTCGAGGCGATCGCCGGCGGCCGGGAGCCGGATTTCGACCTCGCCATCGCCACCCCCGACCTCATGGCCGAGGTCGGCAAGCTCGGCCGGGTGCTCGGCCCCCGCGGACTCATGCCCAACCCGAAGTCGGGCACCGTGACCCCTGACGTCGCCAAGGCCGTGACCGAGTTCAAGGGCGGGCGGATCGAGTACCGCAACGACCGGTACGGCATCGTCCACGCCCCGATCGGCAAGGTCAGCTTCGAGGTCGGCCAGCTCGCCGAGAACCTCGAGGCGCTGGCCCAGGAGCTTCGCCGGGTGCGGCCCGCCTCGGCCAAGGGCCGCTACATCCGCAGTGCCACGGTCAGCTCCACCATGGGCCCCGGCATCAAGGTGGACACCTCGCCCTGGGTGTCGATCTGAGGCTTCGCCGGTACTGAGTACTCAGTACCGAGTACCGAGAACCGTGGCGCTCGCGGGTTGCGCAGCGATCCGGGAGCGCTACGGTTCTCCCCACAACTCCATCCCTCGGCCGAAGACCGGCGGTGCCCTCCGGGCAGAATGGGGACTTCCCCGCCTCCGCAGGACGACTCCAGACCAAGGTCCCTTCCGGGCCGCTGGGCGTCACGGTCGCCCCGGCTCCGGTTCGAGGGACCTTCACACGTTTGGAGGAGTCCATGCCACGACCTGAGAAGGTCCAGGCAGTTGAAGAGATCAAGGAGCGGATGGAGGATGCCCGGGCGTTCTTCCTGACCGAGTACCGCGGGCTGTCCGTCAAGGAGCAGCAAACCCTGCGTCGCGCACTGCGCGAGGCGGGCGCCGAGTACAAGGTCGTGAAGATGTCGCTGGCGGCCATCGCTGCTCGCGAGCTCGGCCACGACGAGATCGCCGATGAGCTCGTGGGCCCGACGGCGATCGCCTTCGCCCACGAGGACGCCGTCGCCGCCGCCAAGGCGCTCGACGACTTCGCCGAGGCCAACGAGACGTTCGTCCTCAAGATCGGCCTGCTCTCGGGGAACGTGCTTCCTCCCGAGCAGGTGGCGGCACTCGCCAAGCTCCCGTCACGCGACGAGTTGCTGGGCAAGATCGCCGGCGCCATGGCCGCCCCCCTCTACGGGGCTGCCGGGCTGTTCGCGGCGTTCACCCGCAACACCGCCTCGATGCTCTCCCAACTGCTCGAGAAGAAGGAAGCCGGGGACCCGATCGCCGGCGAGTCCGTTGGAGGCGCTGACGCTGCGGACGCGGCTGGCGCCGAGTCCGTTGGAGAAGCTGGCGCTTCTCCGGCTGATGCTGCGGACACGGCTGGCGCCGAGTCCGTTGAAGAAGCTGACGCTGCGGACACGGCTGGCGCCGAGTCCGTTGAAGAAGCTGACGCTGCGGACACGGCTGGCGCCGAGTCCGTTGAAGAAGCTGACGCTTCTTCCGACGAGCCTGCTGATGCCGGGGAGGAGGCCGCCGAGTCGGTCGAGGACGCTGACGCTGCTCCGGCCGAGTCCGAGCCCACCGACGAGCCGACCCCCGAGGCGGACGAGCCAGAGGCCGATGAGCCGAAGGCCTCCACCGACACCGACACCGATGATGCCCCGGACGAGGCCGACGCCGAGTCCGACGAGGAGGAATGACCATGGCCAAGATGACCACCGACGAGCTCATCTCCGTTTTCGAGGAGATGACCGTGCTCGAGCTGAAGGAGTTCCTCGACATCTTCGAGGAGCGCTTCGAGGTGACCGCCGCCGCCCCGGTGGCCGTCGCCGCCGCCGGTGCCGGTGATGCCGGTGCCGCCCCCGCCGAGGAGGAGAAGGACGAGTTCGATGTCGTCATCACCGCCGCCGGCGACAAGAAGATCCAGGTGATCAAGGAGGTTCGTGGCCTCACGTCCCTGGGTCTCAAGGAGGCCAAGGAGCTCGTGGAGAGCGCCCCGAAGGCCGTTCTCGAAGCCGCCTCCAAGGAGGACGCCGAGGCCGCCAAGGAGAAGCTGGAGGCCGCCGGCGCCAGCGTGGAACTGCAGTAGCGAGTACTTCAGTACTCCAGATCGAGAGGGCCCCGCTTCGGCGGGGCCCTCTCGCGTTCGGGGGTGGGGCAGAAAGAAATCCCCCCGGTGGGAGGGGGGCGGTGCCAGGGAGCGGCGAATGGCCCTGCGATCCGGCTCCTCGGACGCGTGACTCCCAGGCCTTCAGGAACACCACGAACGAAGGAGATCCCCCCGGAGGGGGGATGGGCCCCGCCGGCCGACGGAGGAGGCTGGTGGGAGGGGGGCGGTTCCAGAGAGCGGCGAATGACCGTTGTGATCCGGCTCCTCGACAGCGATTTCGCTTCCCCCCAACCGAGCGCAGGTCGGCGCATCCCCCCAAGCGGGGGGATCTCCATGCTCAGCCCCGTCGTTCGAAGACCGTGGCCTGCCAGACGAGATCCCGACTGCGGTGGATCGGGGACAGGCCGTGGTCGGCGGCGATGCGCTCCATGTCGGCGACGGGGTGCACGAAGGCGCGGAAGCCACAACCCCGCAGGCCGAGGAACCGATTGCCGACCGTCACCGCCGCCCGGATCCACCAGCGCTCCCTCGGCACCACGACGGCCAGGAACCGTCGGGTCCTCGCCGCGGCGGCGTCCAGCATTCGTGCCATGTCCGGGTAGCAGCACACCACCCGATTGAGCACCACCACGTCGGCCCCCTCGACCTCGTCGGCGATGGCGACGAAATCGCCCAGCCGTCGGCTGACCCGATCGGTGGTGCCGGTCTCGCGGGCCAGTTCGGCGGCGGCCTCCTCCCATGCGTCGGACAACTCCACGTTGACCGCCGCCGTCGCGCCCGCCTCCAACAGCGCGACTTGCACGTCGCCCACGCCGCCACCGACCTCGAGCACCGTCATCCCGTCGACCCTGTCGGACAGGAAGGCCACGATGTCGGCCGCTCGGTCGTCGAGGCCGCGTCGGCGGAAGCGGTCGAGCCGTCGGGCCGCCTCCCGGGAGTCGAAGACCCGCCGGTAGGGGATGGGGTCGCAGCAGTCGGCCATGGGTTCCCAGCGTACGACCTAGCTTCCGGTCGATGCGCCCCTGGGTCCCGCTCGTCGTGGCTGCCGCCGCCTCGGCGGTGGCGCAGTCGTTCGGGCGCTTCACCTACCCGCTGCTGCTCACGACGATCCAGGACGACTTCGGGGTCTCCTACACCGTCGCCGGCGGGCTTGCCTCGGTCAACCTGGTCGCCTACCTCGTCGGCACCGCCGCCGTCACCTGGCTCGCCTCGAAGTGGGTGCCCGGGGCGATCCTGCGGTTCGGGCTCGTCATCTCGACGGTCGGCCTCATCGGGCTGGCACTGTCCCCCGGGCCCATCCCCCTCGGGATCGGCCTGCTGGTCACCGGATTCGCCGGCGCCCTCATCTGGGTGCCCGCCCCCGCCGTCGGTGCCTCGCTGCTGCCACCGCGCCTGCGCGGCCTCGGGTTCGGCTCGATGGGTGCGGGCATCGGGCTCGGTGTGGTGGCCGCTGGGCTGTTGGCCATCCCCCTCCGGGCCCAACCCGACCCGTCGGCCTGGCGGATTCTCTATGCCGTGGAGGCAGCGGTGGCGGTGGTCGTCGTCGTGGTGGCCTTCGTGGTGCTGCGGCGGCCCACCGGGGCGTCGCTGGCGGTCACCGGGGTGCGGATGTCGGCGATCCGCACGGTCCCCCGATGGGTGGCGATCCTCGTCGCCTACGCCGCCTTCGGCCTGTCGTACTCGTGGTTCATCAACTTCCTCGTCGCCATGCTCGAGGACGACCGAGGCGTCACCGCCACCTCGGCGTCGGTGGTGTTCCTCATCGTCGGAGCCGCCACGATCCCGGGCGGGGTGATCATCGGGCGCATCTCCGATGCGGTGGGGCGGCGGCCGACGATGATGGCCGGGTTCGCGGCGATGGCCGCCGGCGCCCTCGGCGCCCGGTACGCGCCCCCTTGGCTGCTCTACCCCTGCGTGGTCCTGTTCGGGCTGGCGTTCTCGGGGGTGCCCACCACCATCGCCGCCTACCTCGGGGACCACACCGAGCCGGGCGAGTTCCCCGCCGCCTTCGGGGTCGCCACCCTCGCGTTCGGCATCGCCCAGATGCTCGCCCCCCAGCTCGGCGGCATCGTCGGCGACGTCACCGGGGGGTTCACCGCCGTGTTCATCGCCTCCGCGGCGGCCGCCGGGGTGGGCGCCCTCGCCGCCTCCCGCCTCGAGCTGGTCAGCCGAGGACGAACTCGGCCGGGTCCGGCTCCCGGGTGAGGTGCCAGTAGTCGACGAGGCGGATCGGCATGGGCGAGCGCACCTTCCCGGCGGGGTTCCGGTAGTAGGTCGTCACCCCCGGATGGGTCCACACCAGTTGCTCGTGGCGCTCGTCGACATGCGCCGTCCAGGCCTCGCACACCTCGGGCCGGACCTCCATCGAACGGTGGCCGCCCTCGGCGAGCAGGCGGAGGGCGGCCGCGATGTAGCGACTCTGGGTCTCCGCCAGCCACATGATGCTGCCGCCGTGGCCGGCGTTGGTGTTGGGCCCGTACATGACGAACAGGTTGGGGAACCCCGGCACCGTGATCCCGAGGTGGGCGGTCGGGTCGTCGTCGGCCCAGGCCTCGGCGAGCGTCAGACCGTCGCGGCCGACGAGGTGGAGTCGGTCGCCGAGATCGGTCACCCGGAACCCGGTGGCCTGCACGATGACGTCGACGGGGTGCAGCTCACCGTCGGCGGTGCGGATGCCGTCGGGCTCGATGCACTCGATCGGCTCGGCGACCAGCGAGACATTCGGCCGTCGGAGCGTTCGGAACCACCCGTTGTCGATGAGGATCCGCTTGCCGAACGGCGGGTAGTCGGGCAGGCACTTGGTGACGAGGTCGGGCCGACCGTCGAGCTCGGCGAGGAGGTGGTCGGTCATCTCCCGGCGGTGGCGATCGTTGGTGCGGTTAAGCGACCGGTCGGGGTGGGGCCAGTCGGGGTCCTTGCGGAGGAACCGCAGCAACCCGTCGCCGTACCGCCAGGCCTGGGCGAAGCGGTACCAGCGGTCGTAGTAGGGCACCTCCTCGAACAGCCGGTGGGCGTCGGGGTCGACGGGTGCGTCGTAGAGCGGCACGTGGCGGGCCCATTGGGGGGTGCGCTGGAAGACGGTCAGGTGGTCGACGATTGGGGCGATCTCGGGCACGACCTGCATCGCCGAGGCGCCGGTGCCGACGACCGCCACCCGTCGGCCGGTGACGTCGCCGTCGTCGGGCCAGCGGGCGGTGTGGAAGCTGCGGCCGGAGAAGTCGTCCAGGCCGGGGAATGCCACCTCGTTGGGTGCCCCGAAGTGGCCGGCGGCGGCGACGAGGACCGCGGCCGACGTCGTGGTCTCCCCGTCCGGGCCCGCCAGGGCGACCTGCCACCGGGCGGAGGCCTCGTCCCAGCGGGCCTCGGTCACCTCGGTCCCGAGGGTGACGAGGTTCGAGACGCCGAGGCGATCGGCGCAGTCGGCCAGGTACGCCTCGATCTCCTCCCGGGGGGAGAAGTAGTGGCGCCAGTGGGGGTTGGGTGCGAACGAGTAGGAGTAGAAGTGGTTGGGGGTGTCCACTCCACAGCCCGGGTAGCGGTTGTCGCGCCAGGTGCCGCCCACCGAGTCGCGGCGCTCGACGATGCGGACCGTGATGCCGAGGTGGTCGAGCTTGGCGGCGAGGCACAGCCCCGAGACGCCGGCGCCGATGACGAGGACGTCGAGGTCGGGGTCGGGCGGGGGACCATCGGTCCAGTGGACGTCGCCATCGGCGAACCCGAGGTCGGTGCGCATCATCGGCACGTACTCGGGGGGCACCTCCTCGCCGAGGCACCAGCTCATCATCCGCCCGAACAGCTCGGGGTCGGGGTCGGTGACCACGGGTCCGGTACCGGCCTCGAGCAGGTCGCGAGCCACGGAGCGGATCTCGTCGGCGACGTCCGGCGCGAACCCGGCCTCGGGGTCGGCGACGAGGCGGACATCGCGGGCGGGGCGGTAGGGGTCGGCCAGCCACCGCTCGTCGCCGGTGAGGTGGAATACCGACATGAGCAGTACCCGGAGGTCGGCGGCGGCGAGGGTGCGGTTCCAGTTGGCCATGGGGGGACGCTACGCGGTGGCTGTCGGGCGCCCGTTCCCCCGGTCAGGGGACGATGTCAAGGTCGGTGCTGTCGGGCGGCTTTGCGCACGGCTGGGTCCGGATCGTCGTCGGCGGCCTCGAACATCCGCTCGATCGTCGCTGTGTCGATCGCGTCGCGGGCGTGGAGCGATTGGGCGATGTCGAGTCCGATCACCCGGACCCGAGGCACGTCGTGGGCGAGGCACACGTCGACCAGGGCGGTCGAGGTGGCCGCCGGCAGGGCGCCCGTCCAGACGAGTCGGTGTAGGAGGCCGGCGCCGGCTGCCGCCACGGAGGGGTCGGCGTCGGCCAGCAGACCCTCGAGCCGGTCGGCGACGTGGACATCGCCGATCCGGGCCAGGAGCTCGGCCGCGCCGCGACGCCTGGGCGGATCGTCCCGGTCCAGGGTTTCGAGGCAGCGGTCCATCGCCGCCGTGGGCTGGAGCAACTCGAGGACGGCGGCGG
>CAZTLW010000049.1:0-9559 GCA_964614585.1 uncultured Acidimicrobiia bacterium
GCCCGACGCGGCAATGCCGAGTGCCGAGACCGCCCCGAGGGCCACGAACCCCCCGGCGGCCTCGAGGCCGCCCCCGGTGACGGGCCCGACGATGCGGCCGAGCGCCATGATCCCCTGGGCGTCGCCGGTTCGCTCGCCGGGGCGGTCGGACCGCTCCTCGAGGAGCCGCAGCACCTTGGGGACCGTCACCCAGAACGCGAAGCCCCACAGCCACAACCCGAGCACGGACAGCCAGGCGAACGGGGTGACGAACGACAT
Source organism: uncultured Acidimicrobiia bacterium (assembly GCA_964614585.1). Classification (GTDB taxonomy): domain Bacteria; phylum Actinomycetota; class Acidimicrobiia; order Spongiisociales; family JAENVV01; genus JAHEFX01. The sequence goes on from CAZTLW010000049.1 coordinate 259, forward strand.
CGCCACCGACACGGCCACGGCGGCGAACCACGGCCACGCCCGCCGGCCGGTCACCCGGGTCCCGGCGATCCCGAAGAGGGCGTTGCCGGTCATGGCCACCGACAGCACCCAGTCCGGCGCGTCGAGGCCCTCGAGGTGGAGGCCGATGAAGACGAAGGCGGCGGACCCGAACAAGGTCATGCCGGCCATGGCGACGAGCAGCACCAGGTTCGAGCGGGAGTCGCTCACCTGACGCCCCACGCGGGTCCCACGCTCGACGTCGATCGGGAGCAGCAACGACACCCCGCCCAGCATGGCCAGGAGGAAGAACACGCTCTCGTAGCCGAACCCACCGATGAGGGGGGCGAAGGCGATCGATCCCGCGGCGGCGGCGACCGGGCCGATCGCCGCCACCCGCCCCATGGCCGCCGGCTGGCGGGCGGCCTCGGCCCAGGCGATCCAGTTGATCGTGCCCGCCGCCAGTCCGGCGAGGCCGCGCATGGCGACGAGTTCCGTGAACCCGGGGGCCAGACCGCTCATGAAGTTGGCCACGACGAGCACGAGTGCCGACAGCACGAGGATGGCCCGGGACGTGCGCAGCAGGCGGCCCGCCCCGAACGAGGCGACCGAGAACGCGGCGACCTGGACGGTCGAGTAGAGGCCCACCTGGGCGGTGGTCAGGCCGAAGCGCTCGACCAGCGGAGGGAACACGAAGGCGGTGGCGGCGAACATGACCGAGACCACCGCCGCCGACGCGATGAGTCCCGGCGAGAACGTGGGGCGCAGCGAGAGCGGTTGGCGGACCGGAGCGAACACGGCGACCGGAGCGTAGGGGCCGGGCTCGCGCCATCGGTCCCGGTAGCGTCCGACCGATGGCCACGATCGTCGGCGTCCATGGTGCCTTCCACCAGTACTGGGGGCCGAACCAGCTGCGCAGCCGGTGGTTGCCGGCGGTGCAGGACGGCCTCCTCCACGCCGGGGTCGACCTGCCGGCCGACGAGTTCGCCGTGGCGTTCTACGGCGACCTCTTTCGGCCCGACATCGAGGCGGGACGACCCGACGACGACGAGATCCGGCGGATCGCCCGCCAGATCGGCCTCCTCGACCTCATCGAGGAGCGGTTGGGGGAGGGTGGCTACGAACTCCTTGCCGAGGAGTTGGGGCGCGAGCACCTGCGCCAACTCATCAACCAACTGGGCCGCTACTTCGCCGACGCCGACCTGCGGTCCGAGATCCGGTCACGGGTGGAGCGGGTCGTCGGGCGCGGCACCCGGGTGGTGGTGGCGCACTCCATGGGCACCGTCGTGGCCTACGAGGCCCTGGTCGCCCATCCGGAGTGGACGGTCGACACCTTCGTCACGTTGGGATCGCCGCTGGCCGGCGAGTTCGTCAGGTCCAGGCTCCAGCCGCCCGTGGGCGACCCGGGTTCGGGCGCGTGGCCGGGGGTGCGGCGGTGGGTCAACGTCACCGCCGCCGGTGACACGGTGGTCCGGGAGGCCGACTTCGACCGGTGGTTCCCGAGGATCGAGCTCGCCAGCGTCGACAACGGGGCGGACGCCCATCGCGCCGAGCCCTATCTCAATGCCACCGTCACCGGTGCAGCGATCGCGGCCGGGCTGGCCGTTCCCGGTTGAACCCCCACCCCGGGTGACGGCCGACTGGCATACTGCCGTGATGCCCCGCCGCCTCCTCCTCGTGTCCTTCGCCGCGGCGGTCCTCGTCTCGGCGTGCGGTTCGGGTGGCAGCGAGCCCCCCACGGTCGACTTCACCCGCCTCGAGGCCGAGGGCTCCACCGTCATTGCCGAGTTCGCCTTCGACGACGACGATGGCCAGGTCACCGTCTCGGTCGACTGGGGCGACGGCAGCGAGCCGCGGACGTTCGTGGGCACCGGGTCGTCGGCCGCCAGCCACGAGTACGCCCCGGGGACCGGCGAGGTGGTGGTGACGCTGACGGCCACCGATGCCGACGGCCAGCAGGTGAGCACCGGCCGAACCGTGACGATCGACGCGGCGGCGGCCGACACCACCACCACGACGTCCGAGCCGGAGACGACGACCACGTCGTCGACCGAGCCGGAGACCACGACCTCGACGACGTCGAGCACCACGACCTCCACCACGAGCACCACGACCTCCACCACGACCACCACGACCACGACGACGGTGCCCGAGCCCGACGAGCTGGTATTCGAATTCGACGCCGACGATGCCGGGATCGTCACCACCATCGATCCGCCCAATGCCGATGCGTCGGTCGGTCGCACGCGGGTCGCCGCCACCACGAGCGGGTTCGACGGGGGCGCTTCGGCCGAGGCGCTCCTCGAGTGGACGATCCCGGCCGAGGACCTGGCCGAGATCGTGGAGCCGGTCATCGCCTCCGGCGGGCAGATCCGGGTCGGCGTCATCATCGACTTCGCCTACTCGGCGACGATGGCCACCGGGCCGAACCCGGGTCGTGCGGCCGCGTTCTCGATCGCATCGAAGGGCTGGGAGTCCAACACCGTCTTCGGCGAGGCGGCCGGCCCCTTCGGCAGCATCGACAACGGGGACTCGTCCAGCCAGCCCACCACCAGCGACCGCACCGGGTTCGGGTCCACGTTCACGCCCCGCGGCGGGGACATCGTGGTGGAATTCGAGGTCCGCTGCCTCGTCCAACCCGGCGAGACCGTCTTCCAGATCGGGGAGAGCTCGACCTGCGAGGTGCAGTTCGACCCGAACGTCAGGGTCACCGTCCGCCAGGTCCCCTGAGCGGCCACCAGCCCCGCCCCCCGGGCGACCTCGAACCCCGTCTCCGCGGACGCCCCGACTGGCATACTGCCGTGGTGCCGCGCCGTCTCTTCTTCGTTCTCTTCGCTGCGGCGGTGGTCGTGTCGGCCTGTGGCACGGGCGGCAGCGAGCCTCCCACCATTGACTTCACTCGCCTCGAAGCCGATGGGGCCACGGTGATCTCCGAGTTCGTCTTCGACGACGACGACGGCCAGGTCACCGTGTCGGTCGATTGGGGCGATGGCAGCGAGCCGCGGACGTTCGTCGGCAAGGGGTCGTCGGCTGCCAGCCACGAGTACGCGCCGGGGACGGGTGAGGTGGTGGTGACGCTCACCGCCACCGACGAAGACGGCCAGCAGGTCAGCACCGGCCGGACCATCACCGTCGACGTAGCAGCGGCCGACACCACCACGTCCTCGTCCGAGCCCGAGACGGCTACGACGTCGTCGACCGAGCCGGAGACCACGACGACGTCGAGCACGACGACCTCCACCACCTCGTCCACGACCACGACCACGACCACGACGCTGCCGCCTGAGGCGCTCGAGCAGGTCTTCGAGTTCGATGAGGACGACGCCGAGTTGACACCCCGCGTCGACTTCGGTGGCGGTGGCGCCTTCGGATACGTCGGTCGGACCAGGGTCGAGGCGTCCACGGCCGGCTTCGACGGTGGAGCGTTCGCCGAGGCAGCGCTGCGGTGGACGATCCCGGCCGCCGATCTCGAGCCCGTCCTCGAGCCGCTCATCGCCTCGGGGGGCGAGCTGTCGTTCAGGGTCCTCATCGACTTCGCCTTCTCGGCGACCCTTCGGACCGGGCCGAACCCGGGGCGAGCGGCGAGCTTCACCGTCAACTCGATCGGGTTGCAGGGCACGGAGGATGTCGGCTCGGCGGCCGGCCCGATCGGGGACATCGAGAACGGCGACGAGTTGGTACGACCCGCCACCTCCGAGCGCATCGGGTTCGGTGCCGTCGTGCCGGCCGAGCGGAAGGACCTCGTCGTCGTCCTCACGGCCTCGTGCCTTGTGCAACCCGGCGAGACCGTCTTCCAGATCGGGGAGAGCTCGGTCTGTGAGGTTACGGTCGATCCAACCGTCCGGGTGACCGTCGCGCCCGCATCCTGACTCGCCACCAGCCCCGTCGCCACGCCTAGCCTGCCGCGGCCCCCTCACCGGAGGACCCCTTGGCCCGCCGCCCCCCGGCGATCCTCCTCTTCCTCACCTCGGTCGTCGGCGTCAGCGCCACGAGCCTCGTCACGTCGTCGCTGCCCGACATCGTCGACGCCTTCGACGCGCCGGCCGCGGCGGCGGGGCTGGTGCTCGGTGCCTCGACGGTGCCGGGCATCGTGCTGGCGATCGTGGTCGGCCTCCTCGCCGACCGCTTCGGGCGCAAGGGCCTCCTCGTCGGGTCGTTGCTGCTCTTCGGCGTCGCCGGCGTGGCCGGCGCCTTCGCCCCCACGTTCGGGGTGTTCCTGGCGTTCCGGGCCCTCCAGGGGGCGGGGTCGTCGGCCTTGCTCAACCTGGCGGCGACGGTGATCGGCGACCACTGGGAGGGGACGGAGCGGTCGGCCATGATCGGGCGCAACACGGCGTTCGTGACGGTGTCGATCGCCATCCTCCCCACCGTCGGCGGGTTGCTCACGGACTTCGTGGGCTGGCAGGGCCCGTTCTTCCTCTTCGCCCTCGCCATCCCGCTCGGGGTGGCGGTCTGGCTGCGGGTGCCCGAGACCGACCTCCCGCCGGCGCCATCGCTCGCCGAGCAACTGTCGACCTCGGCCCGGTTCGCCGTCGGACGGCGGATGCTGATCATCGTCGGCCTGTGCGTGACCGTCTTCGTCGTGCTGTTCGGGGCGTCGCTCACGATCGCCCCATTCCACGCCGAGGAGGTCTTCGGTCTCTCGGCCTCGGCCCGCGGGCTCCTGCTGGGGCTGCCGGCCATCGCCGCCACGATCGTGGCCACCCTCCTCGGCCGCCTGGTCGGTCGCTTCGGGCGGGTCGCACTCGTCACCGCGGGTGGGCTCGTCTACGCCGGGGCCTACCTGACGATGGGACTGGCACCCACCGTGTGGCTCTTCGCCGCCGCGATCCTGGTGGTGGGCGCCGCCGAGGGCCTGACGATCCCGGTGCTGCAGGACGCCACGCTCTCGGGGGCGCCGCCGGAGCGCCGGGGCATTGCGGTGTCGGTGTTCGGGTCGGCGGCGCGCCTCGGCCAGACGCTGGGGCCGGCCATCGCCGGTGTGACGTTGGCGGGGGTGGGGACCCGCGGCTCGTTCTGGATCTTCGCCGCCATCGCCACGCTCATCGCCGTCGGGGCGTGGGGCGGCGGGCGGGTGCTCCGGACGCAGCCGGCGCCGGCCTAGCTGGGCGGCGGCACGCGGGGCGGGTCGGTTTCCTGGGCCTGGCGCCAGAGGTAGAGCCAGCCGAGGCCGTGGATGCCGATGGCGACCAGGAGGATGATCGCGGCGCCCCACCAACCGAGGGCGGCGGCCACGACGGCGGCGATCCCGGCGCCGACGACGAGGGCGGTGCGCACGCCATTGAGGGGTCCGAACATGTCATCGATGGTATCGGTGCTCGAGGATCTATCCGGGCGCCTCGATCGTCGCTCGAACCGCGGGCCGGAGACCATCATTTCGACGCGCCCCGGCCCAGAGTCACGTTCAGCCCGCGGTGCCGAACCCTGGGTTCGCAACCGCGGCTGGGGCCCGGGGGTGACTGGTGCCCCCGGGCCCCGCCGTCGTACCGTCGTACCGTCGTACCGTCGTACCGCTCAGCCCTCGGCGTTCTCGCCGGGGACCCGGTCGATCCACCGCTCGATTCGCTCCTCGGCGATCTCCAACAGGCCCGAGACGAGTTCGTCGCGGCTGACCTCGTTCTCGGCGGCCACCTCGGCGACGCTCTGGCCGTCGCGGAGAGCGTCGGCCAGGTCGGACGCCTCGATGCCGATGAGGTCGGCGGCGTTGGCAAGCCCGGCGGCGGCCACCGGGTGGTTGCGCACGAAGCGCCGGTCGGCGGGGGAGCGGTCGACGGCCTCGTCGGCCCGCTCGGCCGCCCGCTCCTTCATCCGCTCGGCGCGCTCGGCGTCGATGCGACCGTCCTCGACGGCCTCGTCGATGGCGGCCTCGGTGGCCGCGACGATGGCGTCGGTGAGTTCGTCGCGCTCGACGCCCTGGGCGGCGGCCGCCTCGGCGATCGTGGCGCCGTCGCCGATGGCCTCCCGGAAGGCCTCGGTGTCGAGTCCGAGGTCCTCGGCCACCTCACCCGGATCCCAGCCGGGGGTGCGGTCGCCGCGCGCCCGGTTCCGATCGAGCATGCCGAGGGGGGTGACCTCGGCGTCGTCGAGCGCCCCGACGGCGTCGTCGGCGACGAGCGCCTCGGCACCGTCGGTGCTGCCGAGGGTCCCGGCCCAGAAGCCGCCGGCGACGAAGGCGAGCCCGGCGAGGCCGGCGATGATCAGGTTCCTGGTTCGCATGGTGCGTCCTTTCGGTGGGGGATGGTCTGCACCCTGTCGACCCCCACGATCGGGATCCCTGCTGGCAATCCTCCCCGAACGGGCTGGGAGTTCCCTGTGAATCGAGGCGCCTCCCGACAAGTTGGGACGCCGGACCTACCGTTCCTATGCTCGCCCACCGAGACACCATGGAACTCGCCGATTACTTCCCAGTGCTGGTCATGTTCGTGCTCGCCACCGGGTTCGTGGCGATCTCGGTCGGCGTCGCCCGCATCGTCTCCCACCGAGGTCCGTCCACCCCCGAGAAGGTCGCCCCCTACGAGTGCGGCATCGTCCCCGAGGTCGAGCCCTCCCAGCGATTCCCGGTCAAGTTCTATCTCGTGGCGATCCTCTTCGTGATCTTCGACGTCGAGATCATCTTCCTGTTCGCCTGGGCCGCCAACTTCCCCGAACTCGGGTGGTTCGGCGTCGCCTCGGTGGGCGTCTTCACGCTCTTCGTCCTCGAGACCCTGCTCTATGTCTGGCGGCGTGGGGCGCTCGACTGGAACATCCGCCGCCGGCGCCGCCGCTTCGCCGCCGCCAGTCCCATCCCGCAGGCCTACGAGGAGGCTGCCTGATGGGGGCGGCTCCGCTTCCCCCCGGCATCGTCACCTCCCGCCTCGACAAGGCGGCGGGGTGGGTCCGCAGCCAGAAGATCGCCCGGTGGGCGCAGACGCGCTCGATGTTCCCGGCCACCTTCGGCCTTGCCTGCTGCGCCATCGAGATGATGGCGACCGGGTCCGCCCACTACGACCTCGCCCGCTTCGGCATGGAGGTGTTCCGGGCGTCGCCCCGCCAGGCCGACCTCATGATCGTGGCGGGTCGGGTGAGCCAGAAGATGGCCCCGGTCCTCCGCCAGGTCTACGACCAGATGCCCGACCCCAAGTGGGTCATCTCCATGGGCGCCTGCGCCAGCTCCGGCGGCATGTTCAACAACTACGCCCTGGTCCAGGGCGTCGACCACATCGTCCCGGTCGACATCTACGTGCCCGGATGCCCGCCGGGGCCGCAGTCGCTCATGCACGGGATCCTCACCCTCCACGACAAGGTCATGTCGGGGGAGATGGCGCGATGAGATCGCTGCGCGATCTCAGTACTCAGTACTCAGTACTCAGTACCGAGAGGGGGTCGGCATGAGCGAGGAGGACGCCGTGGCCGACGAGGCTCCCGAAGAAGAGGCCGTGCCTCCGCGGGCGTTGCCCGAGCATCCGGTGCTTCGGCAGCTCGTCGAGGCCGACGAGTCGCTCGAGTGGTTCCTGTCGGCCGGCCAGGACGTCGTTCGGGTGCCCGCCGAACGGCTCGCCGAGGTGGGGGCCGCCGCCCGCGACGCCGGTTTCGAGATGGGCGCCGACCTCACCGCCGTCGACCGTCTCGGCATCCGCGACCCCCGTTTCGAGGTGGTGGTCAGCCTGCTGAGCATCCAGCACGACGTCCGACTTCGACTCCTCGTCACCGTGCCCGACGAGGAGGATCCCGTCGTGCCCACCCTGAGCCACGTGTGGCCGGGTCTCGAGTTCTTCGAGCGCGAGGTGTACGACATGTACGGGATCCGCTTCGAGGGCCACGACGACCTCACCCGGATCCTCATGCCCGACGACTGGATCGGGCACCCACTCCGCAAGGACTACGCCACCGGCGAGGTCCCCGTGCAGTTCAAGGCGAGCCCGAAGGCCGTGTGATGTCCACCACCGACGAGAACGCCACCGACGCCCCCGAGACCGACGCCCCCGAGACCGAGACCCGGGACCTCTGGATGGCCGGCACCGAGGAGCCCCAGTGGCTGCTCGACGCCACCGACGAGGGCGCCCAGGAGATGCAGCGCGTCGAGACCGCCGAGCGCCTCCGCGACCAGCTCGGCACGACGGTCATGGACGACTTCGTCGTCCTGGAGGAGGGCGTCACCGACGACGACCTCATGATCGTCAACATGGGTCCCCAGCACCCCTCCACCCACGGGGTGCTCCGCCTCAACGTCGAGCTCGAGGGCGAGGTCGTCCGCCGGGTGAAGCCGATCATCGGCTACCTCCACACCGGCATGGAGAAGACCGGCGAGACCCTGACCTACATGCAGGGCCCCACGAACGTCACCCGGATGGACTACCTGGCGCCGTTGCACAACGAGCTGGCGTTCTCGCTCGCCGTCGAGCAGCTCCTCGGTATCGAGGTGCCGCCTCGGGCCGCCGCGATCCGGGTGCTCATGACCGAGCTCAACCGGGCCTCGTCGCACCTCGTGGCCCTCGCCACCGGTGGCATGGACGTCGGGGCGCTCTCGATGATGCTCTACGGGTTCCGCGAGCGCGAGGCGATCCTCGACTTCTTCGAGAAGACCTCGGGCCTGCGGATGAACCACAACTACATCCGCCCCGGCGGCGTCGCCGCCGACCTCCCCGACGGGTGGCAGGACGACGTCGAGGCGATCCTCACCAACCTCCCCGCCGCCCTCGTCGAGTTCGACGACCTGCTCAAGGAGAGCCCCATCTGGAAGGGGCGGCTCCGCGACAACGGGATCATCACCACCGAGGAATGCCTCGCCTGGTCGATCACCGGCCCGATCCTCCGCTCGACCGGCCTCGCCCACGACCTCCGCAAGTCGATGCCGTACTCGGGCATCGACCAGTACGACTTCGAGGTCCCCGTCGGCGAGCAGGGCGACTCCTACGACCGCTACCGGGTGCGGGTCGAGGAGATCGGCCAGTCGCTCTCGATCGTCCGCCAGGTCGCCGAGACGATGCCCGCCGGCGACTACAAGACCGAGGACCGCAAGATCACCCCGCCGCCCCGCAAGCGGATCGACGAGTCGATGGAGGCCCTCATCCATCACTTCAAGATCCACACCGAGGGCTTCAAGGTGCCCGAGGGCGAGGTGTACGTCGCCATCGAGTCCCCCCGCGGCGAGCTCGGCTGCTACCTCGCCAGCGACGGCAGCGCCAAGCCGCTGCGGATGCACACCCGGGCGCCGTCGTTCGCCAACCTCCAGGCCATCCCGATCATGCTGTCGGACTCGCTGCTGGCCGACGCCATCGCCGCCCTGGCGAGCGTCGACCCGGTGATGGGAGACGTGGATCGATGA
>CAZTLW010000049.1:9659-15439 GCA_964614585.1 uncultured Acidimicrobiia bacterium
GCTTCGCTCGCAGGTATCGAGTATCGAGTATCGAGTACCGGGACGGTCTCGGTACTCAGTACTCGGTACTCAGTACTGCGACCGGAGGTCGCCGCGTGATCCGCGAGTACCTCACGCGGCGGATGAACGCCCATCCCACCGACTCGCACACGATGGAGCGGTACCTGGCCACCGGTGGCTACGAGGCGGCTCGGGGCGTCATCGGCAGGACCCGGGACGAGCTCGTCGAGACCGTCAAGGAGTCGGGGGTGATCGGCCGTGGCGGTGCCGGTTTCCCGGCCGGCGTGAAGTGGTCGTTCATGGCCCCCGCCCGTCCCGCCTACCTCGCCGTCAACGCCGACGAGTCGGAGCCCGGCACCTTCAAGGATCGCCAGCTGCTCGAACGGGATCCCCACAGCCTCGTCGAGGGGATCATCATCGCGTCGATCGCCAACGAGGTGCACCACGCCTTCGTGTACGTCCGGGGCGAGTACCCCAAGCCCGCCCGACGGCTCCAGCAGGCCGTCGCCGACGCCTACGAGCGCGGCTTCCTCGGCACCGGCATCTTCGACAGCGACTACGACCTGGAGGTGACCGTCCACCTCGGCGCCGGCGCCTACATCTGCGGCGAGGAGACGGCGCTCATCAACAGCCTCGAGGGCCGTCGCGGCGAGCCCCGGCTCAAGCCGCCCTACTTCCCCGCCGCCAAGGGCCTCTACATGCAGCCGACGATCGTCAACAACGTCGAGACGATCTGCAACCTGCCCCACATCTTCACCGATGGCGTCGACGCCTACCGGGGCCTCGGCCACGAGGCCGACACCGGCACGTTCCTCACCTCGATCTCCGGCCACGTCAAGCGACCCGGCAACTACGAGATCGTCCACGGCATCACCTGGCGCGAGCTGATCTACGACGTCGCCGGTGGCATCCGCGACGATCACGAGCTGAAGGCCTGGGTGCCCGGCGGGGCGTCGGCCCCGTGGTTCGTGCCGGCCGAGCACCTCGACCTCGAGGTCACCAAGGACGTGACCGGCGCCCACGGATCGATGCTCGGCTCCGGGGCGGTCATCGTGATGGACCACACCACCGACATGGTCGCCGCCGCCGAGCGCCTCGTCCGCTTCTTCTCCGAGGAGTCCTGCGGCCAGTGCACGCCGTGCCGCGAGGGCACGACCTGGCTCGACCAGATCCTCCAGCGGGTCCTCGCCGGGGGCGGCCGGGCGAGCGACATCGACCTCCTCATGGACGTGTCGGACAACATCTCCGTCGGGCTCGGCTGGCCTCCCAAGCAGACGACGATCTGCCCGCTCGGTCCCTCGGCGGTGAGCGCGGTCATGTCGCTCGTGCGCCACTTCCGCGACGAGGTGGAGGCGCACGTCGCCGCCGCGGGCGGCACCCCGGTGACGATCTCGGCAGGGGTGGGACGATGAGCGACGCATCCGAGCGCGTCACGATCACGATCGACGGCACCCCCCGCGAGGTGCCGGCCGGCGAGATGCTCATCAAGGCCGCCGAGGACACCGGGACCTACATCCCCCGGTTCTGCTGGCACCGCCGCATGAACCCGGTCGGCATGTGCCGGATGTGTCTGGTCGAGGTCGAGGGCCCTCGCGGCGTGATGCTCATCCCCTCGTGCACCCAACCGGTCGCCGACGGCATGGTCGTCCACACCGAGTCGCCCACGGTGAAGAAGGCCCAGGAGGGCGTGCTCGAGTTCCTCCTCCTCAACCACCCGCTCGACTGCCCCGTCTGCGACAAGGGCGGCGAGTGCCCCCTCCAGGACCAGACGCTCTCCCACGGGCCCGGCGACAGCCGGTTCGTGGAGGAGAAGCGCCACTTCGAGAAGCCGATCCCCATCTCCGACCTCGTCCTGTTGGACCGTGAGCGGTGCATCCTGTGCGCCCGCTGCACCCGGTTCTCCGACGAGATCTCGGGTGACCCGCTCATCGAGTTCATGGACCGCGGGAACGTGGCGCAGGTCAACACGTTCCCCGACGAGCCGTTCTCCTCCTACTTCTCGGGCAACACCGTCCAGATCTGCCCGGTCGGGGCGCTCACCGCCAAGGCCTATCGCTTCCGCGCCCGGCCGTGGGACCTCAAGGAGGTGGCGTCGACCAACCCCACCACCACCTCCGGCGACTCCATCACCGTGCAGGCCAGCCAGGGGCGGGTCGTCCGCTACCTCGGCGTCGACAACGACGCCACCAACCATGGCTGGCTCGACGACCGCTCCCGGTTCGGGTTCGAGTGGCTCGCCTCGGACGATCGCCTCACCATGCCCGTGGCCCGCTCGGGCGACGGCCACGCCGAGCTCGGCTGGGGCGAGGCGCTGGCGGCGGCCGCCGAGCAACTCACCGCCGTCATCGATGCCCACGGGCCCGAGGCCGTCGCCGCCATCGGCGGAGCCCGCGGCACCAACGAGGACGCCTACGCCCTCGCCACCTTCATGCGCCAGACGATCGGCTCGCCGCACCTCGACGCCCGCCTCGACGATGGCCTCGGCACCCACCTCCTCACGTCGCTGGCCGGGAAGGGCCGGATCGGCGACCTCGAGTCGGCGAAGACGGTCCTCGTGTGGGCCGCCGACCTGAAGGAGGAGCACCCGACCCTCTACCTGCGGGTGCGGCGGGCCGCCCAGGAGCTCGGCGCCACCCTCATCACCGTCCACCCGTCGGCGACGGGCCTCGCCGACCGGGCCACCCACACGATCACGTACACCCCCGGTCGGGGCCGCGACCTGCTCGACCGGCTCCGCTCGGGGAGCGGCGAGCTCGCCGCGGCCCGAGCCGCCCTCGACGAGGGGCCGGTCGTGGCCATCGTCGGTCGGACCGGGCTGACCGAGGACCCCGGGCTCGCCGAGGCGGTGGCCGCCTTCGCCCGCGACCTCCCCGACGCCTCCGTGCTGCCGGTCGTACGCCGCTCCAACACCTACGGGGCACTGGACATGGGCGTCGCCCCCGACCTGCTGCCCGGCCGGGTGTCCGCCGGGACGGGCGCCACCCACGGCGGCTGGGACGAGTCGGCCAACGTCGACGTCGGCCTCGACACCCGCGGGATCCTCGAGGCCGCCGCCGAGGGCTCCGTCAAGGCATTGCTGCTGGTCGGCGCCGACCCGCTCAGGGACGTCCCCGACGCCGGTCTCGCCGCCCGGGCGCTCGCCGCCTGCGACCTCGTGATCAGCCTCGACTGTTTCCTCACCGACTCCTCGGCGGCCGCCGACCTCGTGTTCCCGGCCCTCGGCTTCGCCGAGAAGGAGGGGACGGTCACCAACCTCGAGGGCCGTGTGATGAAGGTCAACCGGATCGTGGCCGGCCCCGGTGGGTCCCGCTCGGACTGGTCGATCCTCGACGAGCTCGCCGGCCGGATGGGCCGCCCGATCGGGTTCGTCTCCGCCGAGGCCATCGCCGGCCGCATCGCCGAGCATGCCCCCGCCTACCAGGGGATCTCGTGGTTCCTCCTCGACTGGAAGGAGCGCGACGGCGTGCTCGCCCCCCGCGAGGGCGTCGACCAACCCCTCGAGTACATCCCGACCCCGACGCTGCGGGCGGTCGGCTCGGGCGGGCCCGCCCGCGGCGGGTTCGCCCTCCACCTCGCCCGGGTGCTGTACGACGACGCCGTGCTCACCCGCCACGGGCCGTCGATCGCCCCCCTCGCCCCCGGCGCCTTCGCGTCCCTCAACCCCGCCGACGCCGAGCGGATCGGGGCGACCGACCGGGTGCTCGTGGACGGCCACGACCTGCCCCTCCGGCTCGACCCCTCGCTGGCCCCCGGGACCGTCTTCGTGCCCTTCAACCAGCCCGACGGGCCCCGCCTCGGTGCCACGGCCCACGTCGACGTGGCCGTGGGGGTGCCGGCATGAGCACCGCCGAGATCCTCATCGCCATCGCCAAGGTGCTGTTGGTGTTCACCGTCGGTCTCGGCACCGTGGTGCTGTTGGTGTGGGGCGAGCGCAAGGTCGTCGCCGACCTCCAGAACCGGGTGGGCCCCGACCGGGCCGGGCCGTGGGGCATCCTCCAGACCGTCGCCGACGGCCTCAAGCTCTTCTTCAAGGAGCAGATCGACCCCGACCGGGCCGACAAGGTGGTCTTCAACCTCGCCCCCTTCCTGGCGGCGGTGCCGGCGCTCCTGCTGGTGCTCGTCATCCCGCTGGCCCGCCCCGTGGAGATCACCCTCGACGGGGCGCCCTTCACCCTCGACTTCGCCGCCCTCGACCTCAACGTCGGCGTCCTCTTCGCCCTCGCCATGAGCTCGATCGCCGTGTACGCGATCGTCCTCGCCGGCTGGTCGTCGGGCTCCAAGTACCCGCTCCTCGGCGGGGTGCGGGGTTCCGCCCAGGCGATCTCCTACGAGGCCGCCATGGGTCTCGCCATGGTGGCGGTGGTCATGTGGGTCTCCACGCTGCCCGCCGTCTCGGACATGGGGGCGATGAGCGTCAACGAGATCGTGCTGCGCCAGCAGGGGACGTTCTTCCCGAACAACGCGTTCTTGTCGTGGATCCCGTCGTGGAACCTCGTGCCCCAGTTCCCCGCCTTCGTCATCTTCATGATCGCCATCTTCGCCGAGACGAACCGGGCGCCCTTCGACCTGGTGGAGGCCGAGCAGGAGATCGTCGCCGGGTTCCACACCGAGTACTCGGGGATGCGGTTCGCCATGTTCTTCCTGGCCGAGTACCTCAACATGTTCACCATGTCGGCCCTGGCCGTCAGCCTGTTCCTCGGCGGCTGGGGCGGGCCCTTCCTCGACGCCCTCGACGGGTGGGCGGCGGCGGGTCTGTCGTTCGTGTACTTCATGGTCAAGGTCGGCCTCGTGCTCTTCCTCTTCGTCTGGGTACGGGCGACCTTCCCCCGATTCCGCTACGACCAGCTCATGCAACTGGGCTGGAAGCGGCTCATCCCGACGGCGCTCGTGTGGCTCATCCTCACGACGCTCGTCGTGTCCTTCCGCGAGTTCGGTGCCCCGTGGGCGTGAGGTGACCATGGACGACCAACCCATCGTCGAGCGACCCGAGGCCGAGGAGGACGACTTCTTCACGGCGATCGCCAACTTCTGGCGGGGCCTGAAGGTGACGTTCCGGCAGATGCGCAAGCCGCGGGTCACCACCAAGTACCCCCAGGAGATGCGGGAGAAGCCCCAGCGCTTCCACGGTCGCCACGTCCTCAACCGCTACCCCGACGGCATGGAGAAGTGCATCGGCTGTCAGTTGTGTGCGGGGGTCTGCCCGGCCCGTTGCATCTACGTCCGTGGCAAGGACAACCCGATCGACGACCCGGTCAGCCCGGGCGAGCGATACGGGTACGTGTACGAGATCAACATGCTCCGGTGCATCTTCTGCGGGCTGTGCGTCGAGGCGTGCCCCACCGAGGCCATCACCATGACCCACCTGTTCGAGATGTCGGTCTCCAACCGCGAGGACGCGATCTACACCCGCGACGAGCTGTTGGTCCGGCCCGACGGCACGGTGCCGCACATGTTCCCCGACGACCCCCTCGCAGACACCGCCGAGCTCGGCAAGGCCGACGGGTGGCTACGGGCCACCTCGTCCCAGGGTCGTGCCGCCTTCGAGGGCGTCGTCGGCTGGACGCCGAGCATCGGCGTGGGTCTGCGGCCGGCGGAGACGGGGCAGTCCGGGCCCGGCCGGGGGCCGGCCAGTACCGAGTACGAAGTACCGAGTACCGAGACGGACGAACCCGACGAGGAGGTGGACGGTTGATCCGGCCTGAGCGACGGGGACAACGCGGTACTTCAGTACTTCAGTACTTCGGTACTTCGGACCGGAGCCCGATCTCGGTACTCGGTAC
>CAZTLW010000050.1:0-15209 GCA_964614585.1 uncultured Acidimicrobiia bacterium
AACTCGACCGCACCTGCGCAGCAGGTGCGCGGACTCGGTACTCGGTACTCGGTACGGCGAGGCAGAGCCTCGCCTAGCGTCGCTCCCATGGAACTCGCCCTCATGACCGAACCGCAGCTCGGCGGCACGTACCAGGACCTCCTCGACGGCGCCCGCTGGGCCGAGGCGAACGGCCTCGTCGCCTTCGCCCGTTCCGACCACTACTACTGGCGCGAGCCCAGGGCGGCGACCGATGCCTTCACGACCCTCGGCGGCCTCGCCCGCGAAACGACCGACATCGAGCTCGTCGTCCTCGTCTCGCCACTCACCTTCCGCCACCCGGCCGTCATCGCCAAGTCGGCGGCCACCATCGACGAGATGTCGGGGGGCCGACTGGGTCTCGGGGTCGGTACGGGATGGATGGAGGCCGAGCACGAGGCCTTCGGGCTCCCGTTCCCGGACTGGTCGGAGCGGTTCGAGCGACTGGAGGAGGCACTCCCCTACCTGCACGCTGCCCTACGTGACGACCACGCCCGCTTCGAGGGCGACCACTACTCGATCGACGCCGAGGTCCGCCCCCTCGCCCGTGACACGTCGATCATCGTTGGCGGCAGTGGCCCGAAGCGAACCCCTCGTCTCGCGGCCCGGTGGGCCGACGAGTACAACACCTTCGTGGCCGCCCCCGACGACATCGCCCCGAAGGTGGGGGTGCTGCGCTCGGCGGCCGCGGAGTTCGGTCGCGACGCCGACACGATCCGCGTCTCGGTGATGGGCGGTTGCCTCGTCGGCACCGATCGTGCCGACTTCGAGGATCGGCTCGCGCAGGAGGCCGCAGAGCGCGACCTGGCGCCCGACGAGCTGGCGGCCCGGTTCTCCGAGCGCGGGATGATCCACGGCACGCCCGAGCAGGCACACGAGCAGATCGCCGCCCTCGAGAACGTCGGCATCGAGCGCTGGTACGTCCAGGTGGTCCCCCACGACCTCGAGAACGTCCGGCGGTCGATCGAGCCACTCCTGTGATCGAGTCACTCCTGTGACCGATCCCGGCGACGAGTTGCCGGCCGCCACCCGCCGCTGGCTCGACGCAACTGCCGACACGGGTCTCGACCTGGAAGTCGTCGTCGTCCCCGCGGGCAGCCGGACCGCCGAGGACGCAGCCGCCGGGGTCGGGTGCGACGTCCGCCACATCGTCAAGTCGCTCGTCTTCGTGGTCGACGGCCGCCCGGTGGTGGCCCTCGTGCCCGGTGACCGCCGCCTCGACCCCGTTCTGCTCGCGACGGCCACGGGCGGGGCCGAGGCGACCCGCGCCGACCTCGACACGGTCCGCACGGCCACCGGGTTCGCAGCCGGCGGTACCCCGCCCTTCGGACACACCACCGGGGTGCCGGTGGTCGCCGACGCAGCCCTCGAGGACGCCACGCTCTGGATCGCGGCGGGCACGCCCACCACCGTGGCCCCGATCGGCCTCGGCGACCTGCTGGCGGCGGCCGGGGCCCGGGTCGCCCCCCTCTCCCACCCCGGGTAGCCGACTCCCGTCGGTACCATCCGCCTCCCCGACCCCACGAGCCATGAGCGAACTCCTCCGCATCGAGAACCTCCACGCCACCGCCGACGACGTCGAGATCCTGAAGGGCGTCGACCTCACCGTGAACCGCGGCGAGGTGCACGCCCTCATGGGGCCGAACGGCTCGGGCAAGAGCACCCTCGCCAACGTCCTCATGGGCCATCCCGCCTACGAGGTGACCGAGGGCCGGATCGTGTTCAAGGGCGAGGACATCACCGAGGCCGCCGCCGACGCCCGGGCGAACGCGGGGATGTTCCTCGCCTTCCAGTACCCCGAGGAGATCCCCGGGGTGTCGGTGGTGCAGTTCCTCCGCCAAGCCCTCACCAACCGCACCGGCATCGACTACACGGTGCTCGAACTGCGCCTCAAGGTGATGGAGGCGATGGCGTCCCTCGGCATGGACGCGACCTTCGCCGACCGGTACCTCAACGAGGGCTTCTCGGGCGGCGAGCGCAAGCGCAACGAGGTGCTCCAGATGGCCGTGCTCGAACCGGAGCTGGCGATCCTCGACGAGACCGACTCCGGGCTGGACATCGACGCCCTCCGGACCGTGGCCGAGGGCGTCCGAGCACTCGTGGCACCCGAACGCGGCTTCCTGGTGATCACCCATTACCAGCGGCTGCTGGGATACGTGCAGCCCGACGTCGTCCACGTGTTCATGGACGGCCGGGTGCTCACCTCCGGCGGCATCGAGCTCTCGGAGCGGCTCGAGGCGGAGGGCTACGACGCCTTCCGCACACCCGCCTCCTGATGCGCGACGTCCGGGGCGACTTCCCGTTCCTGGACGCCCACCCGGGCCTCGCCTTCCTCGACTCCGCCGCCTCCAGCCAGACCCCTGCCCCGGTCATCGAGGCCATGGCAGCCTTCGACCGCTCGTCGTATGCCAACGTCCACCGGGGGGCCTATCGGCTCAGCCAGACGGCCTCGGTGGCCTACGAGTCGGCCCGCGCCACCGTGGCCCACTTCGTCGGCGCCGGCGCCCAGTCGGAGATCGTGTTCACCCGGGGGACCACCACCGGACTGAACCTGCTGGCACACGGCCTCTCCGCTCGACTCGGGCCCGGCCGGTCGATCGTGCTCACCGAGATGGAGCACCACGCCAACCTCATTCCCTGGCAGCAGGCCGCCGCCCGCAGCGGCGCCGAGCTGCGGGCCGTTCCGATCACCGACGACTTCCGGCTCGACCTGGACCGGTTCGCCGACCTGGTGGACGAGTCCACCGAGGTCGTGACGGTGACCGGCATGTCGAACGTGTTGGGGGTCCGCCCCGACCTCCACGCCATCAGCCACCTCGCCCGGGCGGTCGGGGCCACCGTCGTCGTCGACGGCGCCCAGTTGGTCCCCCACCAGCCCGTCTCCGTCGGCGAACTCGACATCGACGCCCTCGCCTTCGGCGCCCACAAGATGCTCGGCCCGACCGGCATCGGGGCGCTGTGGATGCGACCCGAGCTCGCCGAGTCGATCGAGCCGTTCGAGACGGGGGGTGAGATGATCCGCGACGTCACCATCGACGGGGCCACCTGGGCACCGAACCCCGCCAAGTTCGAGGCCGGCACCCCTCCCATCACCCAGGCGATCGGGTTCGCCGCCGCCGTCGACTACCTGACCGACCTCGGGATGGACGAGGTCGCCGCCCACGAGGCGGAGCTCACCGCCACCGCCATCGCCCGCCTGACCGACGAGGTGGCGGGGGTCACCGTGATGGGCCCCGGACCCGCGCCGGACCGAGGTGGGGTCATCGCCTTCACGCTCGACGGCGTGCACGCCCACGACGTCGCCACGATCCTCGACGAGCACGGCGTCGCCGTGCGGGCGGGCCACCACTGCGCCAAGCCGCTCATGCGGGTGCTCGGCGTGGCGGCGACGGCCCGGATCTCGTTCTCCGTCTACTCCCACCCCGACGACCTCGACCCGGTGGTCGAGGGGCTACGCTCGGCCCGCCGCATCTTCGGCTGACCATGTCGCTCGACGAGCTCTACCGCCAGGTCATCCTCGACCACTACCGGTCGCCCCGCCATCGGGGCGCGCTGGAGCACGCCGACCACCACGCCGAGGGCCACAACCCGCTGTGTGGCGACGAACTCACCATCGACCTCGAGGTCACCGACGGGGTCGTGACCGACGTCGGCGTCGAGGGCCAGGGCTGTTCGATCTCCCAGGCGTCGGCCTCGATGATGGCCGAGGCCATCGTCGGCAAGCGCGTCGAGGAGGTTGCGGAACTTGCCGACGCCTTCAATCAGCTCATGACCGGCGACGAGCCCGCCCTCGACCCGCAGCGGCCCGGGGCCGTGCTCGGCGACCTGGAGGCCCTGGCCGGGGTGCGGGACTTCCCGGTGCGGATCAAGTGCGCCACCCTCGGCTGGCACACGATGCTCGAGGCGCTGGAAGCCGACCAGGACTGACCGGCCCGCCCGGTACGCTGCCCGCCCCCAAGGAGGAACGCAGCATGTCCGGTGACCACACAGTCGATGCAGGCCGCTACTGGGCCGGCGCCGTGGCGGTGGCAGCCATCGGCGCCCTGGCCGCCGCCCTCGCCCAGGTGGTCATCGAGCTGATCATCGACGACGACCTGCTCATCGCCCCACCGGGCGGAGCGCTCGAACCCCTCTCCCCCGCCGTGGCGGCCGGCGTCACGTTCGGCGTGGCCATCGTAGGGCTCGGGCTGCTCCACCTGTTCCTCGTGGCCGTTCCCCGGGGGCGGACCCTATGGGGCCTGCTCGCCTCGCTGGTGCTCATCGCCTCGATCATCCCCGTCCTGCAACTCGAGACGGATGGCCGCAACCAGGTGCTGCTGCTCGTCGTGCACCTGGTGGCCTACCTGTTCATCGTGCCCACCATGCTCGGCATCGTGCCCCGAGTGACGACGCCGACCGGCTGAGCGCTACTCCGAGGCGGGGACGGCCGACGCGATCCACCCGTCGACCCGCAACCATTGCTCGAAGAGCCACTCGTCGACCTTGTCGATGTCGACGTCGGCTGCCCGTACCCGCCACGTCTCCGCCGTCACCCGGGCACCGATGAGGGCGCCATCGAGCAGGTCACGGATGCCCGCCAGGCCCTCCAGCCCGCGATGGGCGAGGAAGACGACGTCATGGCCTGCCTGCACGAGGGCGGCCGGCCCACCCGGACGGGGCGGCAGGACATGGCGGAGCGCCTCGGCCTGTCGGGCGATTCGTCGGCGGCCCGACTCGACGAGGCGCTGGCGCTTCTCGGCGGTGTACCGGGTGCCCTCGGGGTAGATCAGGACGGCCTCGTCAGGATCCAGTCCCTCGGCGAGGGCCGCCACCGACGGGATGTCCGCTCCCGCCCGGCCCCGCCGGACGAAGACGTTCGGCACCCGGTTGCCGGCGATGTCGAGGCACGGATCGGCGAGCAGCTCCGACTTCAGCACGTAGCGCAGGCGGATCCCGTACGGATTGGCGATCGTGACGGACGGGACGAGCGTGTCGGCGATCGAGGCGTGTCGCATGAGCACCACGTAGGGCCCGGTGTCGAGACGGGCATCCCCCTCGTCGAGCTCGATGCGGAACCCGAACAGCCCCCGCAGGCCGACGTACAGGGTGCCCGACCACCAGCGCTGCACCGCGAAGGTCTGCGCCTCGCGGGCGGCGGGTCGGCCGAGGGTCGCGAGCCACGACCCGCTGAGGACGACGAGCCCGAGGGTCTCGGCGAGGAGGTACCACCAGCCGAAGAGCACCAGGCGGAACGTCGGGAGCCGGACCTGCGCCCGCACGAGGTCGACGACGATCGCCACCAGCCCGACGACCGGCAGCAGCGGGGTGAGGAGGACGAACCCCAGCACGATGGCGGGGATCGTCACGAGCCGGCGTCTCAGCACGCCGCCGGGTCCATCACTGCAGGCCGCCCTCGGTCATCCTCCGCAGGTCGAGGGCGGTATCCAGTTCCTCCGCCGTCATCAGGCCCCGCTCGAGGACGACCTCGCGAACGGTCCGCCCGGAGGCGAACGCCTCCTTGGCGGCCGCCGAACCGGCGTCGTAGCCGATGTGGGGGTTGAGGGCGGTGACCACGATGACGTTCTTCTCGAGCAGCTCGAGCGCTCGGGCGGCATCCGCTTCGATCCCGGCCACCGTCTTGTCGGCGAGCACGGCCGCCGAGGAGGCCAGCAGGTCGATCGAATCGAGGAGCGCCTCGGCCATCACCGGCATCATGACGTTGAGCTCGAAGTTGCCGTTGGCCCCACCCCAGGTGATCGTGGCGTCGTTGCCGATCACCCGGGCCGCCACCATCATCACGGCCTCGGGGATCACGGGGTTGACCTTGGCCGGCATGATCGACGAACCCGGCTGGAGCGCCGGCAGCCGGATCTCGGCGATGCCGGTCACGGGTCCCGACGCCAGCCACCGGAGGTCGTTGACGATCTTGAACAGGGACTGGGCGATCGTCTTCAGGGTGCCGGAGGCGGCCACCACCGCGTCCTTGGCCGCCTGGGCCTCGAAGTGGTTGGGCGCCTCGACGAAGGGGTGACCGGTCCGCTCGGCCATGAGCGCGATGGCGTCGGCGGCGAACCCCTCCGGGGCGTTGATGCCGGTGCCCGTCGCGGTGCCGCCGAGGGCAAGCTCGCAGAGCTCGGGGAGCACCTTGTCGAGCCGGGTGACCGCGTTGTGGACCTGCTGGGCATAGCCCGAGAACTCCTGGCCGAGCGTCACCGGCACGGCGTCCATGAGGTGGGTGCGACCCGACTTCAGCACGTCGTCGAACTCGTCGGCCTTGGCGGCGAGCGTGTCCGCGAGGTGCGCGAGGGCCGGACGAAGGTCGGAGCGCATCGCCTCGACCGCCGCCACGTGCATCGCCGTGGGGAACGTGTCGTTGGAGGACTGCCCGAAATTCACGTGGTCGTTGGGGTGGACGAGCCGGGAGCCGCGCTCGCCTCCCAGCACCTCGGTGGCTCGGTTGGCCACGACCTCGTTCGTGTTCGTGTTGGTCGAGGTGCCCGAGCCGGTCTGGAAGACGTCGACGGGGAACTGGTCGTCCCAGTCCCCGGCCATGACCTCGTCGGCCGCCGTCCGCACGGCCCCGGCGATCGACTGGTCGATCTCGCCACGCCGGCCGGCGACCGTCGCCGCCGACCCCTTCATCAGCCCGAAGGCCCAGATGAGCCGGCGGCCCACCGTCCGGCCGGAGATCGGGAAGTTGTCGACGGCTCGCTGGGTGGAGGCGCCGTACCAGGCATCGGCCGGCACCCGCACCTCGCCCATGGAGTCCCGCTCGACGCGGAAGGAGGTGTCCTCGGTCATGGCGGGGAGGGTAGACCCGAGCTACGGAACCGCGGAACCACGGAACCACGGAACCGCGGAGGTGCTCCCTCCGGCGGGTGTCGGATCGTGCGACTGCCGAGAAATCCCCCCGGAGGGGGGATGGGCCCCGCCGGCCGACGAAGGAGGCCGGTGGGAGGGGGGCGGTTCCAGAGAGCGGCGACGACCTCGGTACCCAGTACCCGATACCGGCGGCCGTAGGCCGCCTACTCGATGACCTGGTTCTTCGGGAGCACCGTGATCCCCTCGTCGGTGACCGTCCAGCCGCGCTCGCGGTCGAGGTCCGGGTCGACGCCGATCTGGTAGCCGGGCGGGACGACGATGCCCTTGTCGAGGATGGCGTTGCGCACGATGGCCCCCTCCCCCACCTCGCAGCGGTCGAAGAGCACCGAGCCGGTCACCTCGGCGCCGCCCTCCACCCGCACCCGGGGATGCAGCACCGACCGGTGGATGCGCCCACCCGTGACGATGACGCCGTTGGCGAGGATCGCATTGCCGACGACGCCGGGCCCGTATTGGCCCGACGGGACCAGCTTCGTCGGCGGGTACGGACGGACGTCGGTCAGGATCGGCCAGTCCGAGTTGTAGAGGTTGAAGACCGGCTCCGGTTCGACGAGGTCCATGGTCGCGTCGTAGTAGGCCTGCAGCGTCCCGACGTCCCGCCAGTAGGCATGGTCGCGGTCCGTGGAGCCCGGGATCTCGTTCTCCTCGAAGTCGTAGACGTGGGCCGAGCCACGCTCCACCGCGGCGGGGATGATGTTGCCTCCGAGGTCGTGGGCCGAGTCCGTGCGATCCGCGTCGTCCGATACCAGCTCGACGAGGCAGTCCGTGTCGAAGACGTAGTTGCCCATGGAGGCATAGGCCCGGGTCGGGTCGTCCGGCATGGCCGGGGGATCCGACGGCTTCTCGAGGAACCGCTCGATGCGGGTCGACGGCCCTCGCTCGATGATGCCGAACTGGTGGGCGTCGGCAATCGGCACGGGGATGCCCGCCACCGTCACTCCCGCCCCGGACTCCACGTGCTGTTCCAGCATCTGGGCCGGGTCCATCCGGTAGATGTGGTCGGCGCCGAACACGAAGACGTAGTCCGGATGCTCGTCGGAGAGGATGTTGAGGTTCTGGAAGATGGCGTCGGCGCTGCCGAGGAACCATCGCTTGCCGGCCCGCATCTGGGCGGGCACGGAGGTGATGTAGTTGCCGAGCAGGGTCGACATGCGCCACGTGCGCGAGAGGTGCATGTCCAGCGAGTGCGACTTGTACTG
This sequence comes from uncultured Acidimicrobiia bacterium, assembly GCA_964614585.1. Taxonomy (GTDB): domain Bacteria; phylum Actinomycetota; class Acidimicrobiia; order Spongiisociales; family JAENVV01; genus JAHEFX01. The sequence goes on from CAZTLW010000050.1 coordinate 8,079, forward strand.
GGTCAACACGACGATCCGCCGATAGCCGCCGTTGACCAGGTTGGACAGCGCGAAGTCGATGAGCCGGTAGTGGCCGCCGAACGGCACGGAGGGTTTGGCCCGACCGTCGGTGAGCGGCGACAAGCGCCGGCCCTCGCCGCCGGCGAGGACCATCGAGAGCACCGAGCGGGTGCGTACCCGGGTCGTCATCCCCCATCCAGGTTGGCTGGAGCCAAGACTACGACTCCCAGGGGCGGCACCGTCACCTCACCGACGGGCCGGTCGCCGTCGCGGGCCACGTCGATCCCGCCGAGGTTGCCGATGCCGGCGCCGCCGTAGCGGTCGGCGTCGGAGTTGAGCAACTCGACCCAGCGTCCCGACACCGGGAATGGGATCGGGTAGCGGCGCGGGATCGGTGTCGTCCCCATGAGGACGACGCAGGGTCGGGCGCCGCCCACCGGGTCGTAGCGGGCCCAGGCCATCACCCCGAGGTCGGCCTCCTCGGCGACGAGCCACTCGAACCCGCGGGGGTCGTGGTCGCCCCGATGGAGGGCACCCTCGGAGCGGATGAGCCGGTTCAGGTCCCCCACGAGGCTGGAGACGCCCGCGTGGTTCGGCTCGTCGACCAGGTCCCACGGCAGCGACCCGTCGTGGTTCCACTCGGTCGGCTGGGCGATCTCGCCGCCCATGAACAGCAACGGCTTGCCCGGCAGCATCCACTGATAGGCGAGCAGGAGGCGCAGGTTGGCGAACCGCTGCCACTCGTCGCCGGGCATCTTGCCGAGCAGGGAACCCTTCCCGTGGACCACCTCGTCGTGCGACAGCGGGAGCATGAAGGCCTCGGTGAAGGCGTACATCCCACGGAAGGTGAGTTCGGAGTGATGGTGACGGCGGTGGATGGGATCGCGGGCGAAATGGGTGAGCGTGTCGTTCATCCAGCCCATGTCCCACTTCCAGGCGAACCCGAGGCCGCCGTCGTGGGGCGACTTCGTCACACCCGGCCACGCCGTCGACTCCTCGGCGATGCTGCGCACCCCGGGGTGGCGGGTTTGGAGCGACTCGTTGACGTCCGTGAGCAGCGACATCGCCTCGAGGTTCTCCCTGCCGCCGTACCGGTTCGGGATCCACTCGCCCTCGGGCCGCGAGTAGTCGAGGTACAGCATCGAGGCAACCGCGTCGACGCGGATCGCGTCGACGTGGTAGCGGTCGACCCAGAAGTGCGCCGACGACCGCAGGAACGACCGGACCTCGTTGCGCCCGTAGTTGAAGACATGGCTCTGCCAATCGGGATGGAACCCCTGCCGAGGATCCTCGTGCTCGTAGAGGGCGGTGCCGTCGAAACGGCCGAGGGCGTGGGCATCGGTCGGGAAGTGGGAGGGGACCCAGTCGAGGATGACGCCGATCCCGGCCTGGTGCAGGCGGTCGACGAGCGCCATGAAGTCCTGGGGGGTGCCGTAGCGGGCGGTCGGCTGGAAGTAGCCGGTGACCTGGTAGCCCCACGACCCGAAGAAGGGGTGCTCCATGATGGGGAGGAACTCGACATGGGTGAAGCCGTGGCGATGGACGTGCTCGACGAGCGGGTCGGCGAGGTCCCGGAAGGGTCGCCAGGTGCCGGTCATCCACGAGCCGAGGTGGACCTCGTAGATCGAGATCGGGGCGTCGTGGGCCTGTCGCTCACCCCGGGTGGCGAGCCAGGCATCGTCGGACCACGCATGGTCGAGCCCCCACACGACGGAGGCGGTCTTCGGCGGCACCTCGCCGTGGAAGGCGAAGGGATCGGACTTGACGAGGATCTCGCCACCCATCGTCTCGACGGCGTACTTGTAGGTGCTGCCGACGCCGATGCCGGCGATGTGGCATTCCCAGATGCCGGAGTCGGACCCCCACATCCGGTCGGTGCCGGGAGTCCAGCCGTTGCCGTCGGTGAGCACCGACACGGCCCGGGCGTTGGGCGCCCAGACGCGAAACCACGCCCCGTCGGCATCGGGGTGGCAGCCGAGGACCTCGTAGAGCTGGTCGTGGCGGCCCTCGGCGAAGAGCCATCGGTCGTCGTCGGTGATCGGTCGCGCCATCAAACCAACCTAGCCCCACCCGCGCCCACGTCCATCGGTAGCGTCGCCGCCATGTACGACCACATCGACGTGACCGATGACGGGCCGTTTCGGGTCATCACGATGCAGCGGCCCCATCGCCGCAACTCGCTCTCCGAGGAGCACCTGGCCGAGCTCGACCGAGCCCTCGCCGAGGCGTCGGAGTCGGACGCTCGCGGGGTCATCATCGCCGCCGAGGGACCCGTCTTCAGCTCGGGCCACGACTTCGAGGACATGTCCGGGCGCGACCTGCCTGGCATGGAGCAACTGCTCGAGCTGTGTGGCACGGTCATGCAGCGGATCCCGACCATGCCCCAACCGGTCATCGCCCAGGTCGAAGGGCTGGCCACCGCGGCGGGCTGCCAACTGGTTGCCTCCTGCGACCTGGCCGTCGCCGGCGAGTCGAGCCACTTCCAACTCCCCGGTGGCCGAGGTGGTTGGGGCTGCACGACGCCCGCCGTGGGCGTGGCCCGGGCCGTGGGCCGCAAGCACGCCCTCGAGATGCTGCTCACCGGCGACGCCATCGACGCCGAGACGGCGCTGGCCTGGGGCCTCGTGAACCGGGTCGTGCCCGACGACCAGGTGGCCGACGCCACCCGGGAACTGCTGACCGCCGCCACCCGGGGTTCGGCCCTGGCCAAGGGCGTCACCAAGCAGGCGTTCTACAAGCAGGTCGACCTCCCGGTGCCGCAGGCCTACGACTACGCCACCCGGGTGATGGCGGCCTCGTCCCAGCTGCCACCGGCGCAGGAGGGCATCGCCGCGTTCTTGGAGAAGCGGCGCCCCACCTTCGACTGACGCCCTACGATCCGACCCATGGACGGACGCTGCCTCGATGACACCGCCGAGCGGGCCTTCGGGGCGGAGTCGACCCCTCAACGACCGCGGCGGCGCCGATTCCGACGCCGACCGCTCCGCCGGTTCGTCTCGGCCGACCCCGAGCGCCCGGCCGAGCCAACCGATGACGAGGAGCCCGCGGGCCCTCAGTCGTAGCGTTCGAAGTGGGCCAACTCGTCCTGGGGCCTGCGCCCCCCGAACCGGGCCGGTTCTGCCGACGGGGCTGGATGGCCGACCACCACCGCATATCGGCACCGCCGTCCCTCCGGGAGGCCGAGCACCTCGGCGGCGTCGCCGTCCCGGTGGAGGGTGATGGGGCACGAGGCGAGGCCAAGGGCGTCGGCGGCCAACATGAGGTTCTGGGCGAGACGGCCGGTGTCGAACTCGTAGCCCTCGGGCTCCTGGACGAGGGCCACGACCAGCGGCGCAGTGCGCATGGGCGTCGTGAAGTCACCACAGTCGGCGAGCCGCTCCTGTTGCTCGGGGTCACGGATCACCACCCACGACCAGTTCTGGCGGTTCTTCGACGACCCGGTCCAGCGCAGCGCCTCGAGCAGCTTGGCGAGGTCGTCGTCGGAGACCGGTTCGTCGGTGAACGAGCGGATGGCCCGCAGGCCGAGGATGTCGTCGTACATGGCCCCGAGGGTACGCCCGGTCAGCCCGAGCGGTACTGGACCAGCACCCCGACGAGCACTGCCACGGCGAAGGCCCCCAGGTAGACCACCGGGTCCCACCCCTCCGTGAACGACCCGAGACCGGCCGAGAGCACCGCCGTCGCTCCCCAGGCCGACGTGAGGCCCACGATGGCGCCCTTGAACGCGACCGCCGCCACCACGGCACCGAGGGCCCCGGCCACGAGGGACACCACCAGCCCACCGGTCTGGCCGAGATCGGTGACGATGTCGAGGTCCCGGAGGGCCGGGGCGACGAAGGTGGCCGCCAACACGAAGCCGATGAGCGACATCGTCGCCTTGGTGAGGGTGCGCGTCACCAGGGCGAGGACGAGGCCGACGAGGGCGGCGACCACGTACCGGGTGGTGTCGGTCCACTCGGCCGTCAGGTCGAAGAACGGCATCAACTGCAAGGCCCCACCGAACCCGGCGAGGGCCACGGCGAGCCAGACCAGGCGGTAGCCGAAGAGCAGGGCGACGAGGCCCGCCCCGACGGCGACCCACTGGACGTCGCCGAGGTCCATCTACACCGACAGGCCGGCGATCGCGAGCCCGAAGAGCAGCGCGAAGACGATGACGATGCCGATGATGATGGCCGCCGGGATGAGGACGATCACCACCGCCACGCCGGTGCCGACGGCGTGGCTCTCGCGGACTGCGATGACGGCGCACACGAAGGCGTAGATGCTGCCGAGGATGCCAACGATGGGGATGGCCGAGAGGGCGCTTGGCACCGACGCGTAGGCCAGCGTCCGCAGCAGCCCGAGGTAGTTGGCCTGACCACCGAACAGCTTGCCGACGAGCAGCAGGATGCCGGCACCGATGACGAGGCCGATGACGGCACCGATGGCGCCCCCGATGAGCGAGACGAAGCTGCCATCACCGATGAGCCAGCCGAGCAGGCCGCCGACGGCACCGACGATGGCGGCGACGGCGAACGCCTCGCCGGTGAGGCCCTCGTCCCGGTCGATCTCCTGGTAGGTCGGCGCGTCCAGTCGCAGGACGCCGAGTATGCGTTCGACCACCGCTGGTTCCTCCCGTCGGGTTACTCCCCCATTGAAGCAACGCCCCGGGCCGTCGGGGCGACAATCCGACCACTTGACCTGATACCCCCGGGGGTATACCATTCGTCCGACGACCACACCGCAGGAGATCCGCCGTGCCCGACGTCCGCCAGATCCGCACCCCCGGCCTGGGTGACTCCACCTACGTCCTCGCCCACGACGGGCTCGCCGTCGTGGTTGACCCCCAGCGCGACATCGATCGCTTCCTCGAGCCGATCGAGGCCGAGGGCCTCGAACTCCGCTTCGTCCTCGAGACCCACCTCCACAACGACTACGTCTCGGGCGGCCTCGACCTCGCCCGCCGCACCGGTGCCGAGCTGGTCCTCCCCGCCGCCGCCGCCCCGGCCTTCCGCCACACGCCGGCGTTCCACCTCGAGGAGCTGGGCGACGACCGCCTCACGATCCGCCCGATCCACACCCCGGGCCACACGCCCGAACACACCTCCTACGCCGTCCTCGTCGACGGCGAGATGGTCGGCGTCTTCACCGGCGGGTCGCTGCTCGTCGGTTCCGCCGGCCGGCCCGACCTGCTCGGACCGGAGCGGGCCGACACCCTCGCCCGCCTCCAGTACGGCTCCGTCACCCGACTCGGCAGGTACCCCGACGCCACCGCCGTCTATCCCACCCATGGCGAGGGCTCCTTCTGCACCGCCAGCGGCTCCGGCCAGACCGTGACCACGATCGGGACCGAGAAGGCCCAGAACCCGCTGTTCGCCGCCACCACCGAGGACGAGTTCGTCGACGCCCTCATGGGCGGTCTCGGACCGTTCCCGACCTACTACCGGTACATGGGCCCGGCCAACCTCTACGGCCCCGAGCCGATGCCGGCGCTCGACCTCCCCGAGCTCGGCGTCGACGACCTTCAGGACCCCGACGTCACGGTCATCGACATCCGCGGCACCGAACCGTTCGCCGCCGGGCACGTGCCGGGCTCGATCGGCCTCGAACTCCGCGACGACACCGGCGTCTGGGCCGGGTGGATCCTCCCCCACGACGCCGAGATCGTGCTGCTGGCCGACCCCGGCCAGGACGTCACCGAGGCCCTCCGCCAACTCGGCCGCATCGGCATGGACGACGTGCGGGGCGTGGTCTGGGGCCTCGACGCCTGGCGAGAGGCCGGACTGCCGCTCGACGGGCACCGCACGACCGACCTGGCCGGCTTCACCGAGGCCGTGCGGGCCGGCAAGCAGGTGCTCGACGTCCGCATGCCCAGCGAGTGGGCCGAGGGGTCGATCCCGGGCTCCACGCAGGTGTTCGCGGCCGACCTCGTCGCCGAGGGCCCACCGGCCGACCTCACCGGCGAGGTGTGGGTCGCCTGCGGCTCCGGCTACCGGGCCACCGCCACGGTCCCATGGCTGAAGGCCGCCGGCATCGAGCCGGTGATCCTCACCCAGGACGGCGTCCCCGAGGTGCTCCAGCGCTTGGGCGGGGACCTGCGGTCCCCGGTACCGAGTACCTAGTACTGGGTACTGGGTACTGGCACGGGGCGTAGCCCCGTAGCGGCCCATATCCTCCCCTCCATGGCAGGGCCCAGGCGTCTCGACTCGACCGATCCGCGGCCGCTGTGGGGGCAGGTGCTCGGCGATCTCGAGCGGCGACTCGCCGAGGGCGAGTTCGACGAGCGATTCCCGACCGACCTCGACCTCATGGACGACTACGAGGTCAGCCGCCACACGGTGCGTGAGGCCGTGCGGCGGATCGAGGCGGCCGGGCTGCTCGTCCGCAAGCGGGGCCGGGGGTCGTTCGTGCGCCGCGAGGTGTTCGAACAGCCGCTCGGCAGCCTCTACTCACTCTTCCGGTCGCTCGAGGAGCAAGGCCACGACCAGACCAGCGTGACCCGTCGGTTGGAGGTCCGTCGGGAGACGGCCCCCGCCGGCCGGCTCGGCCTCCCCGACGACGCCGACCTCGTCTTCCTGGAGCGGGTGCGCCTGGTCGACGGTGAGCCCCTCGCCCTCGACCGGGTGTGGCTGCCGATGGGGGTCGGTGCGGGACTCCTCGAGGTGGACTTCTCCCACACGGCTCTGTACGACGAACTGGCCCGGACCGCCGGGGTGCGGCCGGTACGGGGCTCCGAACTCATCCGGCCCGTGGTCCCGACCGGCTCCGAGCGACAGGTCCTCGACATCGACGAGACGACGGCCGCCTTCCTCATCGAGCGGTACACCGAGTCGACCGCCGGGCCGATGGAGTGGCGCGAGTCGCTCGTTCGTGGCGACCGCTACGGCTTTCGCCAGGCCTGGGATGGGCCCGTGGAGAACGACGAACCCGGGCTCGCTCCCGCCTGAACGTCCGACCTAGCCTGCCGCCCATGGCTCGGACCCCCGCCGACCTCGACGACGCCGACTTCGAGTTCCTCACCGAACGGCACGTGGGCACCCTCACGACGCTGCGCGGCGACGGCTCGCCCCACGTGGTGGCCATCGCATTCGGGTACGACCCGGCCGATGGACGGGTCCGGGTGATCTGCGGCGAGGGCGGCCAGAAGGTCGT
>CAZTLW010000051.1:0-15191 GCA_964614585.1 uncultured Acidimicrobiia bacterium
ACGCTCATGGTGCACCCCAGCCTGAGCGAGTCGATCAGCGAGGCGGCCGACTGAGCCGGCTCCCGTCCACGGGGGCTCAATCGGTCGACAGCACCTCGAGCTCGAAGATGGACTCGGGGACCACCCGCACCACGAGGGTGAAGTCCCGGCCGACGGTCTCCCGGAGGTCCTCGGCGAGCGGGGTGATGTCCAGGTCGTCGGCGTCGGGTGGCCCGGTGGCGAGGATCTCGACCCTGCCCGCGGTGATGTCGATGCTCACGATCTCGTAGGGCGTCTCGGCCGCGACGTCGTCGATGATCTGTTGGATGCGGGCCTGGTTGGTCGCCGAGGTGATGAGGTCCTCTCCCGAGATCGCCAGCGGGATGGCGACGATGACGAGTGCCACCGCCGCGGTGGCAAAGCTGCGACCGATCGTCTCCGAGCGGGCTTCGACATGGAACCAGGGAGCCAACCCGAGCAGGAAGAACGTGACCGATGCCGCCACGATGATGCCGACGAGGTTGGTGGCGAACAGCAGGAAGGCGCCGAACGCCATGGAGAACTCGCCCTCCTGGAGGACGGTCCCGACCACCGACAGCGGCGGGACCAGGGCGACGGCGATGGCGACCCCGGGCAGGCTGTCGGCGACGTCCCGGCGGGCGTTGGCGAAGGCCCCGGCCGCCCCGGCGGCGACGGCGATCGCCAGGTCGACGAGCGTCGGCGCCACCCGGGAGGCGATCTGGGTGTTGCGCTCGACGTCGAGGAATCCGCCGACGTACTTCGAGAGCAGGAACGAGAGGGCGATCGCCAGGGCGACGCCGAGACCCACGACCGCTGCCGAGCGACCGAGGCGCTCGGTGGATCCCGTGACGATCGAGGCGGACATCCCGAGGATCGGGGTCATGAGTGGGGCGACGAGCATGGCCCCGATGACGACGGCAGTCGAGTCGGACGCGATGCCGAAGGTGGCGATGGCCGTCGAGAACGACATGAGGGCCACGAATCGCCAGATCCGAGACGTCGACAGCTGCCCCTCGAAGAACAGGCTCTGTTCGACTTGCTCGCGGGTCTCGTCGCCGACGTCCTGGTTGCGCAGGTAGTCCATGACCGCCGTCCCGGTCTCGGCGAGACTCGCCGGGTCGGCGTCGGGATCCGTCAGGGCCCGCTGCAGGTTGATCGCCCCCGAGGCGATCCAGGTGAGGGCGATGGCGATGGCGACGATCGAGAGGGTCCCGGGGACGACCCAGAGGAGGACGGCGACCATGGCCTGGGCTATCGGCGGCAGGTACGGCCACACCGAGCGTCGTCGCTCGCGGTCGCGGACGACGCCGACGAGTTGCACGAGGCCGCGGACGGCGAGAATGATGGCGAGGGCGGCGATAACGACCGCGCCCTGGCCGGTGAAGCGGAGCCAGAGGATGGTCCCGCCCGCCGCGGCGATCGACAGGTCGCGGGCCACCTCGAGCCACCGGGTGTGGGAGGAGCGCACGGAGATCCAGACCCCGTGCACACCGACGACCAGCAGGCCGATCGCCGCCACCTCGAAGAGGACGGTCGTGATGGCGACGGGGAAGAAGAGCGCCACCAGCACGATGGCGAGGGCGCCCAACGCCCGGAGCCCGGCCCGGCCGGTGAGGGCGGCCCTGACTCGGTGGGAGCGGGGGGTGGGCGCCGCCGGGCTCTCGCTCATCGCCACGGCAGCGTACCGATGGCCGTCAGCGGATCACCGCCATCACCTCGCCCGCGGCCACCGTGTCGCCCGGTTGCACCCGCAGTTCCACGACCTCGCCACCCAGTGGGGCGGTGACCTCGTTCTCCATCTTCATGGCCTCGAGCACCAACAGGGGGTCGCCGGCCTCGACCGTCTCGCCCGCGGCCACCGACAGCTTCACGATCGTGCCCTGCATCGGTGCCACGACGATCCCGTCGTTGGCACCGCCGCGCGAGCCGCTCGTGCGGCGAGCCGGGGGACGGCGGCGCTGGGCTCCGGGACCCGCGTCGATCGGTGCCGGGGCCCAGAACCGCACGGCGAAGCGGCGCCCGCCCACCTCCACGGTCATCGATCGCTCGACCTCGGCCTCCTCCTCGGGCACGGCGGGGGCCAGCTCGTGGGCGAGGTGGCCCAGGTCGACGGCATCCTCCATCCACTTGGTGTGATGGGTGCCGGCGACGAAGTCGGGGTGTCCGAGGACATGTCGATGGGCGGGCAGGGTGGTGGCGACCCCGGTCACCTCGTATTCGTCCACCGCCCGCAGGGCCCGGGCGATGGCGCCCGGTCGGTCGGGCGCCCACACCACGAGCTTCGCCATGAGGTTGTCGTAGTACTGGGAGATCGTGGCCCCCGGCCGCATCCAGGAGTCGACGCGGACGCCGATGCCGCCCGGCTCCCGGTAGTCGGTGACGGTGCCCGGGCTTGGCACGAAACCCGCCACGGGGTCCTCGGCGTTGATGCGCAATTCGATGGCATGGCCGGTTGGTGCCACCTCGGTGACCGACATCGGGAGGCCGGCCGCGATCCTGAGTTGCTCGGCCACCAGGTCGACCCCGGTGACCATCTCCGTCACGGTGTGCTCCACCTGGAGGCGGGTGTTCATCTCGAGGAAGTAGAAGTGCCGTCCGTCGGCGTCGAGCAGGAACTCGACTGTGCCGGCATTGCGATAGCCGCAGGCGTGGCCGACCCGCAGCGACGCCTCGCCCAGCGCCTCTCGCACCTCGTTCGACAGGCCCGGCGATGGCGTCTCCTCGACGAGCTTCTGGTGGCGGCGCTGCACCGAGCAGTCCCGCTCGCCGAGGAACAGGGCATTGCCGTGGTCGTCGAAGAGGACCTGCGCCTCGACGTGACGGGGGCGCTCGAGGTACCGCTCGACGTAGACCTCGGGGTTGCCGAAGTAGGCGTCGGCCTCGCGGCGAGCGCCCTCGAAGGCGTCGGCCAGTCCGGCATCGGACCAGACGACCCGGAGCCCCTTGCCCCCGCCACCGTGGGCCGCCTTGATGGCGACCGGGTAGCCGTACTCCTCGACGACGGCGGCGATCTCGGCGACGTCACGGAGCGGCTCGGTCGTGCCCGGGACGGTGGGGACGTCGGCCTCGATCGCCGCGAGCCGGGACGAGATCTTGTCGCCCATGGTCCGGATCGCCTCCGGCGGGGGGCCGACCCACGCCAGGCCCGCGTCGATCACGCGTCGGGCGAACTCGGCGTTCTCGGCCAGGAACCCGTACCCGGGATGCACGGCGGCCGCTCCCGACTCGGCCGCCACCGCCAGGACCTTGTCCATGTCGAGGTACGACTCGGCGGCCGGGGCGCCGCCGATCGCCCACGCCTCGTCGGCGAGCTCGACGTGGAGGGCGTCACGGTCCAACTCCGAGTACACGGCGATCGTCCGCAGGCCCATCTCACGGGCGGTGCGGATGATGCGCACCGCGATCTCGCCACGGTTGGCGATCAGGACGGACTCGAGCACCGGATCACTCACAGGGGGATGTTCCCATGCTTCTTCGACGGGAGCGCCTCACGCTTCGACCGAAGCATCCGCAGCGCGGCGACGAGCTTCGGCCGGGTGTCACGGGGCTCGATGACCTCGTCGACGAGGCCGAGCTCGGCCGCCCGGTACGGGTTGTTGAACTGCTCCTCGTACTCGGCGACGAGCTCGGCGCGACTGGTCTCGACGTCGTCGGACTCGGCGAGGGTGCGGCGGTGGATGATGTTCACGGCGCCCTGGGCGCCCATGACCGCGATCTCGGCCGAGGGCCAGGCGAACACGAGGTCGGCCCGGATCCCGCGGGCGTTCATGACGAGGTAGGCGCCGCCATAGGCCTTCCGGGTGATCACCGAGATCCTCGGCACCGTGGCCTCGCAGTAGGCGTAGAGCAGCTTGGCGCCGTGGCGGATGATGCCGCCGTGCTCCTGGGCGACCCCGGGGAGGAACCCGGGTACGTCGACGAAGGTGATGAGCGGGATGCTGAACGCGTCGCAGAACCGCACGAACCGGGCGCCCTTCTCACTGGCGGAGATGTCGAGGGTGCCCGCATAGGACGCCGGCTGGTTGCCGACCACCCCGACCGTGTGGCCCTCCAACCGGGCGAAGCCCACGACGAGGTTGGGGGCGAACTCCTCGTGGACCTGGAGGAACTCCTCGTCGTCGACCACGAGCCGGATCAGCTCGGTCATGTCGTAGGGCTGATTGGCCGAGTCGGGGATGATGAGGTCGAGCGCCTCCTCGGCCCGATCGGCCCGGTCCATGGGGGGGTAGTGGGGCGGGGTCTCCATGTTGTTCTGGGGCAGGAAGGAGACGAGGTACCGGACGAGGTCGAGGGCGGACTCCTCGTTGTCGGCGACGAAGTGGGTCACGCCCGACTTGGCGCCGTGGGCGTGGGCGCCCCCGAGTTCGTCCATGGTCACCGTCTCACCGGTGACCGTCTTGATCACCTCCGGCCCGGTGATGAAGAGGTGTGAGGTGCCCTCGACCTGGACGACGAAGTCGGTCATGGCCGGCGAGTAGACGGCGCCACCGGCGCACGGGCCCATGATCACCGAGATCTGGGGGATGACCCCCGAGGCCTGGACGTTTCGCTCGAAGATCCGTCCGTAGCCGTCGAGCGACGAGACCCCCTCCTGGATGCGGGCGCCGCCCGAGTCCTTGAGGCCGATGACCGGGGCGCCGACCTGCATGGCCATGTCCAGCAGCTTGCACACCTTGTCGGCGACGGCCTTGCCGAGCGACCCCCCGAAGACCGTGAAGTCCTCGGCGAAGACGAAGACGGGCCGGCCCTCGATCGTGCCGTAGCCCGTGACCACCGCGTCGCCGGGTGGTCGGGAGTCCTCGATGCCGAACCCCCGCGACTGGTGTCGCACGAACTGGTCGAGCTCCTGGAAGGAGTCCTTGTCGAGGAGCAGGTCGAGGCGCTCGCGAGCGGTGAGCTTGCCCTTGTCGTGTTGGCGGTCGACGGCGCGACGGCTTCCTGCGTGGAGGGCTTCATCCCGCAGCTCCCGCAACTCCTCGATGCGCCGTTTGGTTCCCACCGGTCCTCCGCTACCGTCGCCTCGCCCCGAGCACGGGGCCGTTCCTTCTTCGACCCGGGCAACCCATCGGTGGCTACACGAATCGAGATCCTCGAGGCAACGGACTCTACGCAGGACGTCGCTCGCCGGCTCCTCGGGCCCGATCCCGTGGTCGTGGTCGCCCACCACCAGACCCGCGGGCGGGGCCGCCGCGGTGCCGACTGGGTGTCCGCCCCGCGGTCGGTGGCGGTGTCGGTCGCCTGGCGGCCAGGGTGGCCGACGGCCTCGCTGCCCACGCTCGGTTTGGTGGCCGGCCTCGCCGCCACCGACGTGGCCGACGTCGAACTCAAGTGGCCCAATGACCTCGTGCGACCCGAGGGGAAGGTCGGCGGGATCCTCGCCGAGGCCGTCGACGGCGGGGTGGTCGTCGGACTCGGCCTGAACCTCTGGTGGCCGGACGCGCCCGAGGGCATGGCGGCGCTCGGGGTCGACGACCCGGGACCCGAGGCGGTCGTCGACACCGGAGGTGCCTGGGCCAACGACCTCCTCCGGCGCGCCGCCGACGGACCCGAGGACTGGGGCCGGGACGAGTACCGGGCGAAGAGTCACACGCTCGGCCGGCGGGTGGCGTGGCTCCCCGACGGCCACGGCCGAGCGGTCGATGTGGACGAGACCGGGGGGCTCGTCGTCGAGACCGAGGATGGCGTCGTCGTCCTCCGTTCCGGTGAGGTGCGCGAGCTCCGCGCCGTCGACTGAGCTGCCGGGTACATACCGGCACCGGCGGTATCCTTTCCCGGTCCATTCGACCCCCGGAGCGCACCCGTGGCCGTACCCCCCAGCGAAGGCAGCCACTCGATCATCTACGGCGCCGTCCCCGTCCTCCTGGGGGCGGGAGAGTTCGCGGGCTACCTCGCCCGTCCCGACGGCCATGGGGCCTGGCCGAGCGTCATCCTGCTTCCGGGCGCCCGGGGGATCGGCTCGCTCGAGAAGGCCTTGGCCCGCCACCTTGCCCGCCATGGCCGCTCCACGCTCGTCCCGGACCCCTATCGCGGACGTGCCCCCGGTCCCCATGCCACGGACGAGGAGGTGGCGGCGGCCTCGGCGGCCCTTCGCGACCACGAGGTCCTGGCCGATGTGGGCGAGGCCCGCGAGTACCTGTCGAGCGACGACACCACCTGGGCCGACGACAACCCGTCCGCCATCGTCGGCGTCGACACGGGCGGCCGCTTCGCCCTGCTCACCGGTGCCCGTCGTCGCGACCTCTCGGCGGTGGTCGCCATTGCCGCCCCCCTCGACGCCGAGGGCGACCGGGAGGCCGCCATCGATGCGGTCGGGCGGATCTCCGTCCCGGTGCTCGGCCTGTACGGCGCCGAGGACGACACGATCCCCCTCGAGGACGTCGACGCCGCCCAGGCCGCCAATCCGGGGGCGCGGTTCATCGTCTACGAGGGCGTGGGCCACGCCTTCATCGACCCGTCGTCGGACGACTACCACCCGGGTGCCGAGGCGGACGCCCTCGCCCGCATCCGGGCGACGCTCGACGCCGCCTCCCCGGTCCCCGTCTGAGCCGCCGGTCCGCATGAACGACCACCTCGCCCGACGGCGTCGGACCCGACGACGCTGGCTCCTCCTCCTCGGGTCCCTGCTGCTCGTCAACGTGGTGGTGTTCGGGGCCTACGCGTACCTCCGCTCACTGCATTCGGCGGTGGTCGACGAGGTGACCGTCGCCCCCGAGGTCGACGCGGCGCTGACGGAGCGGCCGGAGTCGTCGTCCGACCCCATCGTCTTCCTCGTGATCGGCTCCGACTCCCGCGAGGGTCTGCCCGAGGGCTGGGAGGACGACTACGGCGACTTCGGCGGCCAGCGGGCCGATGTCATCATGCTGGCCCAGCTGCTCCCCGACCAGGGCCGGGTGCAGCTCCTCTCCCTCCCGCGCGACCTCCGCGTCGACATCCCCGGGCGCGACCGCGCCAAGCTGAACGCCGCCTACGCCTACGGCGGCTCCGAACTCATGGTGGAGACCGTGCAGGCGTCGTTCGACGTGCCGGTCCACCACTACGTGGAGATCGACTTCGCCGGGTTCGCCGCCATCGTCGACGAGGTCGGCGGTGTCGCCATCGACTTCCCCGCCCCGGCCCGGGACCGCAAGTCGGGCCTGTCGGTCGAGGCCGGCAGCCAGCTCCTCGACGGTCGGGAGGCGCTGGCATTCGCCCGCTCCCGGTCCTACGAGGAGCTCCGCAACGGCTCGTGGACCTTCGTCGAGGCGAACGACATCGGCCGGACGGCGCGCCAGCAGCAGGTCGTCGGCGCCATCATCTCGGAGCTGGTGACGCCCGGCATCGTGGTGGACGCACCGGGCGTGGTCTCGTCGCTGGCCCGCCACATGGTCGTCGACACCCAGTTCCGGGAGCTCGACTTCGCCGGTCTCGCCTGGGGCTTCCGGAGCTTCGATCGCTCCGCCATCGACAGCGCCACGCTGCCGGCCGAGGGCCGGTCGATCGACGGCGTCGCCTACCTCGTCCCGGTCGAGGACGAGGCGGATCGCATGCTGGCCGCCTTCCGCAACGGCGGCTCCCTGGCCCTCGTGGCCGGGGAAGCGGCGCCCCGGGTGTCGGTGCTCAACGGCAACGGCGCCGACGGGCTGGCCAGGGCGTGGGAGGCGTGGCTGACCGATCGCGGCTTCGAGGTCGTCGAGGTGGGCGATGCCGACGGCGACTACCCGGTGTCACAGGTCGTGGCTCGCCGCGGGGGTGACGAGCTGGCCTCGGAGTTGGTCGGGATGCTCGCCTTCGGGGAGGCCGTCACCGGTTCGGTGGACGCCGGCGCCGATCTGGTGCTGGTGCTCGGCGAGGACGCCGAGTTCCCCGGCGACGGCTGAGGGCTCTCGGTACTCGGTACTCGGTACTCGGTACTCAGTACTCAGTACTCAGTACTCAGTACTCAGTACTCAGTACCTCTAGCGGAACAGGTCCTCGTCGTCGGTGCGCACCAGGTCGACGGCTCGGCCGGTGCCGGGGGGGACCGCGACGCCCCGGACGATGGCGGCGGGGATGCCGGACGCCTTGCCCATCACGAGGTCGGCGGCTGCCGCCAGTTCGTCGGCCACCGCCACCTCCGTCACCTCGAGGACGTTGCCGTGGGTGTCGGTCCGGCCCCGGTGGTCGTCGATGGCCGCGAGGCCACTCATGCCGATGGCGACGTCGACGAGCCCCCGCCGCCACGGCCGGCCGAACGTGTCGGAGACGATGACGGCGACGTCGGTCCCGAATCGGCCGACCAGGCGACGCCGTAGCCGGTGTGCCGAGCGATCCGGGTCGCGAGGAAGCAGCACCGCCCGCCCCGCCTCGACATTGGATCGGTCGACCCCGGCATTGGCACAGATGAACCCGTGGCGCGTGCGGGCGATCACGAGATCGCCGCGACGTCGCAGGACCGCGGTCGCCTCCGACTCCACCAGGGCCCGATGGGCGTCGGGCCCGTCGTCGTCGAGGTCCACCACCGACCCCTCGGCCTTCGAGACGACCTTGTGGGTCACCACGACGACGTCGCCTGCCTCGAGGCCGGGGCCGGCGGCGATGGCATCGGCGAGCAGGGCCGCCAGGTCGTCGCCCGGCCGGACCTCCCCGATGCCCTCGACCGGGATCAGGCGGACACCAGGTCCCACAACCACCTCCCGAAACGAGCGGCCCGATCCGGGTCGGCGATGCGGGTCTCGGTGACGTGCACCCGGAGATCGGGACCCGACATCGCCAGCCGGTCGGCTCCGTCCTCGGTGTCCACCACCAGGTCGGTGAGCAGCCCGTCGTAGGCCGCCACGATCCCGGCGTTCCCGGGCGGCAGTCCCAGGGCAGCGAGCACCTCGTGGGCCGGGCCCTTGATGGCCCGACCGCCGATCAGGGGACTGACCGCCAGGACGATGTCGGCATTCGCCACGGCGTCCGTGAGACCGGGTACCGCCAGGATCGGCCAGATCGACAGCGGTGGGTTCGAGGCGCCGATCACCACGAGGTCGGCGTCGGTCACGGCCTCGAGGACCCCGGGGGCGGGCCTGGCGTCGCCGGAGCCCTCGAAGACGAGGTCGCGGACCTCGTCCTGGTGGCGGCGGTGTACGAAGTATTCCTGGAACGAGAGCCGTCCCGCGTCGGTGAGCACCACCGTGGCCACCGGGTCGTCGGTCGCCGGCAGGATCGTCGCCGAGACGTCGTAGGCCTCGACGAGGTCGGCCGTCACCGCGCTCAGCGGCCGACCGGCTGCCAGCGCCGTCGTCCGGTAGAGATTGGTGGCCAGGTCCCGGTCACCGATCCGGAAGGTGGTGTCGGCTCCCAGCCAGGCCAGGGTGTCAATGACCCGGTGCGTGTCGTCGGCGAGGCCCCAGCCGTCGGGTCCCTCCACCTCGGCGAGGGTGTACAGGACCGTGTCGAGGTCGGGGCTGACGCACACCCCGTGGGTCGGTTGGTCGTCGCCGACGTTCACCACCACGGTGAGGTCGAAGCCGGCGAGAGCCAGGGCCCTGGCCGTCCGGGCACCGCCCACACCGCCGGAGAGGATGGTCACGTTCGGCGCCATGCCGGCAGCCTACGACCGGTGCGGAGATGTCGGATCGGCCGGCATGGGTGATTGCGGATAGGGGGTCGCGCCCAGCACAATCCACCCGGCATGCCCGACGGGCCCCCCGCCCCCCGCGTCGTCGCCGCCGTTCTCATCGAGGACCCGGCGCGGCTCCGTGACGCCGTCCTCACCGCCCGGGTCCAGTCCCTGGAGCCCACCGACGTGGTGGCGATCGGTGGCGGCGCCGCGGGCAGGAACGCGGCCGGCGAGCTCGACGTGGAGTGGGTGCCGGTCGCCGACGACCTCGAACTCCGCGACGAGATCTCCCACCTCTGGTTCCTGCGAGACGACGTCGAGGCCCGGCCGGACGCCCTCGCGTCGCTCGTGACCGAGAGCGAACGCGTGGAGGCGACCGTGGCGGGCTCGAAGGTGCTCGACGCGGCTCGCCGAGGGCGCCTCATCTCGATCGGCGGCGCCACCGACTCGTTGTGCGTGCCCGTTCCCATCCTCGACCCCGACGAGCTCGACCAGGGCCAGTACGACGTCATCCGCGACGTTGCCTACATCCCGTCACAGTCGGTGCTCATCCGTC
This sequence comes from uncultured Acidimicrobiia bacterium, assembly GCA_964614585.1. Classification (GTDB taxonomy): domain Bacteria; phylum Actinomycetota; class Acidimicrobiia; order Spongiisociales; family JAENVV01; genus JAHEFX01. The sequence goes on from CAZTLW010000051.1 coordinate 10,119, forward strand.
GGGACGCCTTCCGGGGGCTCGGGGGCCTCGACCGCCTGTTGGCACCCGACGCCGCCGGCATCGACTTCGGTCAGCGAGCCCGCCTCGCCGGTGGGCGCGTGGTGGTGGTCCCGTCGTCGGAGGTGTTCTCGTCGGAGCGCTTCGCGGCGAAGCTGCCGCCGTGGCGCGAACTCGCCGGCCAGCTCCGGGCACTGCTGAAGGCCTACTCGCCGATCTCGCTGCTCTGGGCCATCCCCCTGTGGTTGGCGGTGACGGGCCTCACCGCCGTCGGCTGGACGCTGATCGGCAAACCGGCGAGGCTCGCCGACTTCGTCAAGGCCGTCGCCTGGAACCTCAAGAACGCCGGTTCCCTGGCCCGTCAGCGGCGCCGCGTCCAGGCGGTGCGCCAGGTCGGCGACGAGGAACTGTTCCGCTACCAGACGTCGGGGTCGCACGGTCTCTCGGTGTGGTGGCAGGCGGCGCTGGTCGTGGTGCGCCGCCCACTCTCGAGCGGGCAGGACGCCCTCGATCGCACCGAATCGGGCCTCGGGGAGGGGCTGGTCTCGGGCGCCGTCCTGGCCGCGATCTGGCTCGTCGGTATCCGGGCGGTGCTCGCCGAGGGCCTGCCGTTCGGCGCCTGGACCGGCCCACTCGCCGATCCCGCCGACGTCCTCGCCGCCTACGCGGGGGGCTGGCATCCCGCCGCCTTGGGCGGCGACGGGCCGCCCCACCCGGCGGCGGCGCTGCTGGCGGTGATCGGCGTGGGCCTCGGCGGCTCGGCGGCCACCTGGGGGATGGCGTTGGCCATCGGCATCGGCCTCATCGGCTTCCTCCGCCTCGGTCGGACGCTGCGCCTCGGCCGGTGGCCGAGCGTCATCGGTGCCGTCGTGGCGGCGTTCGGGACCGGGATCTCCGCCGCCGGCACCGACGGTGGCTACCAGGTGGTGCTCGCGGTCGCCGCAATCCCGTGGGTGGCCCATCTCGTGCTCCACCCCCCGGGGCGGTCGACCCGGGCGCGGATCGGCCGGCTCGCCCGACTCGGTCTCGCCACCGCGGTCCTCGCCATGGCGGCTCCGCTTGCCCTGGTGGTCCCCATCGTCGTGGCCCTGGTCTCGGTGCTGCTGCGCGGCCGGCCGCTGCCGCTGCTGCTCGCCCCCGCGGGCATCGTGGCGGCCCTGCCCGCCCTGGCGCCCTGGCTGCTCTGGTACGACGTCGACCGGCTGGCCGGCCCCGCCGGCGGCTTCTGGGAGCCGCCGATCTGGATCGTCGCCGCCATCGTGGTTGCCTGGGTGCCCACCGTGCTGGCCGGTGGTCGGTGGTGGGGTGCGGCGATCGGGGGCGTGCTGGTCGGGGTGGGCGCGGTGTTCGCCCGAGGGCTCGTACCCGGCCGGGAGGCCTGGGTCGCCGGCTTCGTCGCCCTGGCCCTGGGACTCGGGCTGGTGGCGGCGGGGGCAGCCGACCGACTCGCCCGCCCGGGACGCGCCCGCCCGGTCGGCGTCGTCGCCTCCCTCGGCGTCGTGGGGTTGGCGATCCCGGTCGTCCTCGCCCTGCTCGGCGGAGGCGGCGGTCTGGCGGTCGACGAACCGCTCGCCGACGTCGTCGAGTACCTCGCCGCCCGCGGGAGCGACGGCCAGGAACGGGTGGTCTTCGCCGGCGTCGACCACCCCGGCGCCCCCTCACTTGCCGACGGGCCGTACGACCGGGCGCTCGACCCGGCCGCCTGGTCCTTCGACCGGGCATGGGTGGGACCCCCCGGTGAGGCCGACGCCGCCCTGGCCGCCACCCTCGACGGGCTGACCGGATCGCCGGTACCGCGACCGGGCGCCGCTCTTGCCGAACACGGGGTGCGTTGGGTCGTCACCCCGGCGGGGTCGCAGGTCGACGTCGCCCTGTCGGGCCGCCTCGACGTCTTCCGCCTGGTGACCCCCGACGGGGTGGTCTTCGAGGCATCGGGTCGGGCTCCCATCGCCGACTCGCCCGCCGGTCGATGGTCGATCGGTGCCCGAGTGTGGGAGGGCCCGCCGACCGACGAGGTCACCGTCGCCGTCAACCCCACCGAGCGGTGGGCGGCGGTTCCCGCCGACGTCGGGGTGGTGGCGGCTGGAACGGCCGGACGGCTCGACCTCCAACCGGACGAGACCGTGCTCGTGCTCACCCGCATCGTCGCGGGGTTCTACGGCCTGGCGCTCGTGGCGGCCCTCTGGGGACGGAGGTCGGCGTGAGACAGGCGATCGCCCTCCTCGTCGGGGCAGCGCTGGTCGCCGTCGCCGCCGTGCTGCCGGCACCCGAGGTGCCGGAGCCCCCCGAGGTGGTGCCCCCCGAGTACCCGGGGACGGCCACCGACCTCGGGTTCTGCCCGACGTGGACGGTCGACGACGTGGTGGCGTCGGCCCTGGTCCTGGCGGTGGCCGAGGAGATCGAGGCGTCCCTCGACTTCCAGGCCGACGACGAGGTGTTGACCGAGGGGGCCAGTCGTTCCGGGGCCGGCACCGTGTCGGCCGACCCCGGTCTCGCCCAGGGGTACGTCCCGGTGCTCGTCGACGGCCTCTCGGGCGACCCGGTCGCCGCCGGCGTCGTCACGACCGGCGACGGGCTGCTCGCCGCCTCGGCGTGCGCCCGGTGGTCGGCCGTGCGCTGGACCGTGGGCGTCGGCGGCACGCTGGAGGGCGAGTCGACGACCCTGGTGCTGCACAATCCCTCCGTGCAGGCCTCCACCGTCGCCATCGAGGTGTTCTCCGACCAGGGTCTCGAGATCGGGGAGGGGTTCGGGTCGGTCACGGTGCCGCCACTCGGGGCGCTCGAGCTCCCGGTGACCGGTGACCTGCGGCTCCGTGAGCGCCTCGTCTTCGTCGTCGACGACCCGGCCGGGGCGATCGTGCCTGCCATCGACCACCGGGCCGGTGGCACCGACCGGGCGGTGGCGGTCGGGGTCCCCGAGGCGATCGAGTGGTTCTTCCCGACCACCGGCGGCGCCGAGGGTGAGCTCGTGTTGGTGAATGCCGGCACGGAGTCCGTCGCCGTGGAGGTGGACCTCTTCCGACCCGACGGGGCCGAGCTGGGTGCCACCGCCATCCTGCTCGAGCCGCGAGCCATCGAGGTGGTCCCGCTCGACGGCGGCGCCGGGATCCGAGTCCGCGCCGACGAGCCCGTCGGCGCCGCGGTCCGGACCGAGTCCGGTGGTGGGCTCGGCGCCACCATGGGCCTCTCCACCGAGGCGGTGGACTGGGCGCTCCCGGGCCTGGGCGTCGGGCCGGGCCAGCCCACGATGGCGATCCTCAACGTCGGTGCCGAGGCGGTCGACGTCACCTACCGGGTGCTCGGGCCCGGTGGGGCCACCGCCGGCCGCACCATCTCGGTTGCGGGCGGAACCGTCTCGTTCCAGGAGCTCGAGATCCAGAACGCCTCCGGCGTGCTGGTCGAGGCCTCGGCGCCGGTCACGGTCGGCTGGCACACCACCGTGCCGGGCGGCCCCCTGGGTGTCGCCCCGGGGATCCCGCGTGGCTGACTGGCTCGTCGCGGCGGGCATGGCGGCCGCCCTCGGCCTCATCGGCTGGGCGGCGGTCGTGTGGCGGCGTCGGTCGACCGACGTGCGGCGGGTCGTGCCCGACGACCTCGGACCGTTCCCCGCCGTGCTCTTCTTCTCGTCCGACACCTGCGAGTCGTGCCCACCGGCCCGAGAGGTCGTCGTGGCGGCAGCCGGCGGTCGGATGCGGGACTACACCTGGCAGGTGCACCCGGGGATTCTGCGGCGGCTGCGGATCGATGCGGTCCCCACCGCCTGGGTGGTGGACCGAGACGGAAGGGTCGAGGCCGTCTTCGCGGGCAGGCCCGAGCCCGGCGAGGTGGCGGCGGCGGTGGCCCGGGCCGGGATCGACGACGACGCTCCGGCCGGCTGAGTCCTTGGCAGCGCGCGCGGCGCGCCGTATCGTGCGAACCATGTTCGAAACGTGTGCTCGGTGTGGCGCCCCCTCCGGGGCCCTGATGGTCTTCGACTACGACGCCCGGTCGGTGTGGTTGGAGGATCTCGACGGCGACGTCCAGCCCGGGGCCGGCCACGCCCTCTGCGCCGACCACGCCAACCGGCTCACGCCACCACTGGGGTGGACGCTCACCGATCGGCGCACCCTCTCCCGGCTCTTCGCCCCGCTCTCCGTCGCCTAGGTCCCCGTGGGCCTGGACCGCGACCTGCTCGACGCCGTCAGGGACCTCGACGAGCACGAGCTCCGACGCCTCCACATCCTCACTCGCACCCGCCTCGAGGCGACCGGGGTGGTGGGCCCCGGCGAGGACCTCCCCGACGTCTCGGTCCGCAGCCAGATGGTCCGCTGCGGGAAACCCTCGTGCCGGACCTGCCCCCACGGCCCCTACTGGTATGCCTACTGGCGGGAGGACGGCCGGCGGCACAGCCGCTACCTGGGTCGGTTGCTCGACGACGAGTGAATGGGCCCGGTACCGATACACTGCCCTCTCCCCATGCACTGCCCCGTATGCACCGCCGAGGACGTGATCGAGATCCACCACGTCCTGCCCGACGACACCGAGGTCACCTTCTTCTCCTGTCACGGCTGTGAGGAGAAGTGGTGGGGTGCCGACGGCGACAACCTCCCCCTCGAGGAGGTCCTCCGCCGGGCCACCTCGGCCCGCTGAGGACGATCGTGCGCCGCTGGTTCGTCGTCGCCGGGGTCGGTCTGCTGACCCTCGTGATCCTCGGCCTGGTCCGGCCCGACCTCATCGTGATCGCCAACACCCCGACCGGCGGCGACATGGGCGCCCACGTGCTGGGTCCCGCCGCCCTCCGGGACACCCTCCTCCCGGCCGGGCGCATCTCCGGCTGGTCCAACGCGTGGTTCGCCGGGTTCCCGCTCTTCTACTTCTACTTCCCGCTGCCCTCGCTCGTCATCGTCGCCCTCGACCTGATCATGCCGTACGGCGTCGCCTTCAAGGCGGTCACGGTGATGGGGCTGCTCGCCACCCCGGCGGCCGCCGTCTTCCTCGCCCGCTCGCTCGGCTACCAGCGGGTGACCGCCCTGTTGGCCGGGGTGTTCGGCGGGTCGATCGTGCTCGTGGAGTCGTACACGATCTACGGCGGGAACC
>CAZTLW010000052.1:0-15159 GCA_964614585.1 uncultured Acidimicrobiia bacterium
TCTCGGTGACGGTGCCGACCGTCGACCGCGGGTTGCGCGAGGCCGTCTTCTGGTCGATGGAGATGGCCGGGCTCAGGCCCTCGATGTGCTCGACGTCGGGCTTCTCCATCTGGCCGAGGAACTGGCGGGCGTAGGCCGACAACGACTCCACATAGCGGCGCTGGCCCTCGGCGTAGATGGTGTCGAAGGCGAGGCTCGACTTCCCCGATCCGGACAGGCCCGTGAACACGATGAGCCGGTCGCGCGGCAACTCGACGTCGATGTCCTTGAGGTTGTGCTCGCGCGCCCCACGGACGACGATGCGGTCGGAAGCCATGCCGTTGCCGAGTGTACGACCGGGCTAGGACAAGCCAGCGGGCGGCGGCCGGTACGCTGGCCGTTCGTCCCGACCCGCGGCCAGGGGAACCGGGTGGAGAGCACCATCCTCCAACTCGTCGTGATCGTCGGCGCCGGGATCGGCGCCCAGTGGCTCGCGCAGTTGCTCAGACTGCCCTCGATCGTCTTCATGCTGGGCGCCGGCGTGGTGGTCGGACCCGTGCTCGGGTGGGTCGACCCCGACGCCCTGTTGGGCGATCTGTTGAACCCGGTCATCTCGCTGGCGGTCGCCATCATCCTGCTCGAGGGCGGACTCGGACTCCGGTTCCGGGACATCGCCGAGGAGCGCGGCGTCATCCTGCGGCTCATCTCCGTCGGGGCGGCGATCACCTGGGGGGTCGGCACCATCGCCGCCCTCATCTTCTTGGATCTGCCCGCCGAGATCGCGGTGCTGTTCGGGGCGATCCTCATCGTGTCGGGGCCCACGGTCGTGACCCCGCTGCTCCGCCAGATCCGCCCCCATGGTGCCTCCGGCCGGATCCTCAAGTGGGAGGCGATCCTCATCGACCCGATCGGGGCGATGGTGGCCGTCGTGGTCCTCGAGGTCATCCTCGCCCGGGAGGAGGCCGTCGTCGGCGGGGCGCTCTGGCAGGTGCTCGTGTTCATCGGCATCGGCCTCGGCATCGGCATCGTCGCCGCCTTCGCCATGATCCCGTTGCTCCGGTGGCACGTGCTCCCCGATCGCCTGCACGACTCGCTGACGCTGGCGATCGCCATCGTCGCCTTCGCCATCTCCAACGAACTGGCCAAGGAGTCCGGCCTGCTCACGGTCACCGTGATGGGCATCATCCTCGCCAACCAGCGATGGGCCGAGATCACCCACGTCCGGGCCTTCAAGGAGAACCTCGTCGTCCTGCTGCTGCCGGCGGTGTTCGTCATCCTCGCCGCCCGGCTCGACCTCGCCCGGGTCGCCCAGATCGCGCTCCCCACCCTCGGGGTCGTGGCGGTGCTGGTGCTCATCGGCCGACCGCTGGCGGTGTGGCTCTCGACGACGCCCTCGGCGTTGGAACTGCGACAGAAGGCGTTCCTGGCCTGGATGGCCCCGCGTGGTGTCGTCGCCGCGCTGGTGGCGTCGGTCTTCGTGCGCGACCTCAACGAGGCCGGCATCGAGGGGGTCCAACTACTCGTCCCCGAGACCTTCGTCGTCATCGGCGCCACGGCCCTCATCTACGGCGTGACGTCGCCGTGGGTCGCCCGATGGCTCGACCTCGCCGATTCCGACCCCCAGGGGGTGCTCATCCTCGGGGCCGGGCCCGTCGAGCGTCGCATCGCCGCCGCCCTCGAGGCCGCCGAGGTGCGGGTGGTCCTGGCAGCCACGTCGCGAGCCCACGAGTACGAAGCCCGCATGGCCGGCCTCACGACCCATTTCGGCGACCTGCTCGGCGAGGAGTCGGTCGACGTCCTCGACCTTCGTGGCATCGGCCGGGTGCTCGCCATCACCCAGAACCACGAGTTCAACTCGCTGGCGGTCCTCCACTTCCGGGAGGACTTCGGCCGCAACAACACGTATCAGCTGTACCCCGAATCGGGCACCGACATCACCGGCACCGACACCATGCCCGGCCGGCCCCTGTTCGGGTCCGAGGCCACCTACGAGGGGCTCGCCGACCGCCTCATCGCCGGCGAGAGGATCGGGAGCACGACGCTCACCCCCAACTACCCGCTCGCCCGGCTCCAGGAGGACCGACCCGACCTGCTCGGGCTGTTCGTCGTGCGGGGTCACCACGTGCAGGTGCTGACCGGTCGCTCCTTCCAGGCCCGACCCGGCGACCGGGTCATCTACCTCGCCGCGCCCGCCGAAGCCGAACGACCCACGGAGGCGACCCAGGCCGACGACGCCGGCTGACGCCGGTCAGGTCTGTTGCTGGACGAGGTCGCGGCGAAGCTCGGCGATCTCGTCGCGGAGGCGGGCGGCGTACTCGAATCGCAGCTCCTTGGCGGCCTCGCGCATCTCGTCCTCGAGGCCCATGATGAGGCGTTCCAGGTCGTCACCCTCCAACTCGAGCGGCGCCCGCCGCGTCTCCCGGGCCCGTTTGCCGGGACCGTCGGCGGCAGCCTGTACGAGCTCGAGGATGTCGGAGACCTGCTTGCGGATCGTCTGGGGGTCGATGCCGTTGACCTCGTTGAACTCGAGCTGCAACCGCCGGCGGCGGTTCGTCTCCGACAGCGCCCGCTGCATCGAATCGGTCACCTGGTCGGCGTACATGACGACCTGCCCGTCGACGTTGCGGGCGGCCCGCCCGATCGTCTGGATGAGGGAGGTCTCGGACCGCAGGAACCCCTCCTTGTCGGCGTCGAGGATGGCGACGAGCGACACCTCCGGGAGGTCGAGGCCCTCCCGGAGCAGGTTGATGCCCACGAGGCAGTCGAATTCGCCCATGCGCAGCTCACGCAGGATCTGGACCCGTTCGAGGGTGTCGATCTCCGAGTGGAGATAGCGGGCCCGGACCCCCATCTCGAGCAGGTACTCCGTGAGGTCCTCGGCCATCTTCTTGGTGAGGGTGGTGACGAGCACCCGTTGGTCGGCCTCTGCCCGCAGCCGGATCTCCTCGAGGAGGTCGTCGATCTGGCCCTTGGTGGGACGGACGATGACCTCGGGGTCGATGAGGCCGGTGGGGCGGATCACCTGCTCGACGACGCGCGTCGATCGTTCCCGCTCGAACCTCCCCGGGGTGGCCGACAGGAACACCACCTGATTGGCCTTCTCCAACCACTCGTCGAACCGGAGCGGGCGGTTGTCCATCGCCGAGGGCAGCCGGAAGCCGTGCTCGACGAGCACCTCCTTGCGGGAGCGGTCGCCCTCGTACTGCCCGCCGATCTGGGGGATGGTGACGTGGGACTCGTCGATGATCGTGATGTAGTCGTCGCCGAAGTAGTCGAGCAGCGTGTACGGCGCCTCCCCCGGCTCGCGGCCGTCGAGATAGCGCGAGTAGTTCTCGATGCCGTTGCAGTAGCCGAGCTCGCGCATCATCTCGAGGTCGTGGTGGGTGCGCATCCGGAGCCGCTGGGCCTCGAGGAGCTTCCCCGTGCCCTCGAGCTCGGCCAGGCGCTCGGCGAGCTCGACCTCGATTCCCTCGATGGCCCGCTGCATCCGCTCCTGGGAGGTGACGTAGTGCGAGGCCGGGTAGAGAAAGGCCTCGTCCAGCTCCTCCAGCACCTCCCCGGTGAGGGGGTTCATGCGGAGGATCCGGTCGACCTCGTCGCCCCACCACTCGATGCGGATGACGGTCTCGTCGTAGGCCGGGAACACCTCGAGGGTGTCACCCTTCGCCCGGAACGTCCCCCGGACGAGGTTGACCTCGTTGCGGTCGTATTGGATGTCCACCAGCCGTCGCTTGGCGTGCTCCATCGGGTACTCGACGCCCCGGATGAGCCGGACGAGTTGCCCCTCGTACTGGTCGGGTGAGCCGAGGCCGTAGATGGCCGAGACCGAGGCCACGATGATGACGTCGTCGCGCACGAGCAGCCCCGACGTGGCGGCATGGCGCAGTCGATCGATCTCGTCGTTGACCGTGGCGTCCTTCTCGATGTACGTGTCGGACGAGGGCATGTACGCCTCGGGCTGGTAGTAGTCGTAGTACGACACGAAGTACTCGACCCGGTTCTCGGGAAAGAAGCGGCGGTACTCGTTGGCGAGCTGGGCGGCCAGGGCCTTGTTGGGTGCCAGCACGAGGGCGGGCCGCTGCACCTGCTGGACGAGCCAGGCCACGGTCGCCGACTTCCCCGACCCGGTGATGCCCAACAGCGTCTGGAAGCGATCGCCGGCCTCGATGCCCTCGGCCAGTTGGGCGATGGCCTCCGGCTGGTCGCCGGCCGGCTCGAACTCGGAATGGACCCGAAACGGCGGCATGGGTCAGAAGGTAGCCGGGGGGTGGGACATGCTCTCGAGTACTCAGTACCGAGTACCCAGTACCGAGAGCAGTTCGTCGACCTCCCGCTGGAGCTGCGCCCGGTCGCCCGAGTTGTCCACCACGTGGTCGGCCATGGCCAGCCACTCGTCGCGGCTCGGCTGGGCCGCCATTCGCTGGGTGATCTCGTCGGCGTCCATGCCTCGGTCTGCCAGCCGGGCGACCCGTACCTCGTCGGGGGCGTCCACGACGACGACCGGCCACTCCTCGGGCGCCCACCGCACGGGGATCGGCACCTCGAGCACGGCGAGGCCATCGACGTCGGCGAGTCGCTCGAGTGCCGCCGCCCGGATCGCCGGGTGGGTCAGCGCCTCCAACTCGGCCAACTCGTCGGGATCGCCGAAGACGATGCGGCCGAGTGCTCGGCGGTCGATGCGCCCGCCGACGACGACGTCGGGCCAACGGGCGGTCACCCGCTCGAAGGCGGCGCCGCCGGGCTCCAGCACCTCGTGGCCGATCCGGTCGGCGTCGACGATCGTGGCCCCGGTCGTGGCCAGGAGGGTGGCGACGGTGGACTTGCCGGTGCCGATGCCGCCGGTGAGGACGACCCTCAGAGGGCTTCCCGGCACAGGACGTCGAGCAGGTCCTTCATCGAGATGAGGCCGACCAACTGGTCGTCGCGTGTCACCGGGAGGTGCCGATAGCCGACCGCCAGCAGCCAGGCCGCGGCATCGACGATGTCGACCTCGACGTCGACGGTGTCGGGGTCGGGCGTCATGACGTCCTTGACGGGGGTGTCGAGACCGATGTCGGTGGCGACCGCCCGCACGACGTCCCGCTCGGTGATGATGCCGATCATGTCGCCGTTCCGGTACACGGCGAGGCTTCCGATGTCGAGGTCGTCCATGACCGCGGCGGCCTCGGCGAGTGTCGCCGAGGGGTCACACCCCGCAGGGGTCCCGGCGGTGAGATCTCCTACCTGCATCGCGGTCTCCAATCGACGGCGAGTTCGATCCTACGCCGTCGCGAGGGGACCCCGGCGGATTGCCGGGGTCCCTCCGACGAGTCGAGGCATCAGCGTCGGCCGATGCCCCGCTCCTTGAGCTCCTGGAGGATGGCCTCGAGGGAGGCGTCGACGTTGAACGCCGGCTCCTCCTCCTCCTTGGCCTTGTCCTCCTCCCGCTCGAACTCCCGGGTCTGGGGCCGACGGCGGCGGGGACGATCGTCGCGGCCTCCGCCACCGCCGCCACCGGCGGGGGCTCCGGCAGCTCGTGGGGCTGACTCCGGCCGCTCCTGGAATCCGGGCAGCGCTCGCTTGATGGAGAGGCTCACCCGGCGTCGATCGGTGTCCATCTCGGTGATCTTCACCTTGACGGTCTGGCCGACGGTCAGCTCGAGTTCCGGGCTCTCGACCCGGTGCATGGCGATCTCGGAGACGTGGACGAGTCCCTCGACTCCTTCACCCACGGTGACGAAGGCACCGAACGGCACCGTCTTGGTGACGGCACCCTCGACGGCATCGCCCACCTCATGGGCCGAGGCGAAGGCCTCCCAGGGGTCCGCCTGGGTCTGCTTGATCGAGAGCGAGATGCGCTCCCGGTCGCGGTCGACCTCGAGGACCTTGACGGTGACCTTGTCGCCCACCTTCACGACCTCGCCGGGGTGGTTGACGTGCTGGTACGACAGCTCGGACACGTGGACGAGGCCGTCCATGCCGCCGAGGTCGACGAAGGCACCGAAGTTGACCACCGACGAAACGGTGCCCTCGCGGGTCTCGCCCTCGGCGAGGTCGTCGAGGAAGGCATGGCGCTGCTCGGCCTGCTCCTCCTCGAGGTGCGCCCGACGGGACAGCACGACGTTGTTGCGGTTGCGGTCGAGCTCGATGACCTTGGCCTCGATGCTCTGGCCGACGTAGGGGTCGAGGTCGCGCACCCGACGAAGCTCGACGAGCGAGGCGGGGAGGAAGCCCCGAAGGCCGATGTCGACGATGAGGCCGCCCTTGACGACCTCGATGACCGGTCCCTCGACGGTCCCGCCGGAGTTGGCGACCTGCTCGATGCGGCCCCAGGCGCGCTCGTACTGGGCGCGCTTCTTGGAGAGCACGAGCCTGCCCTCGTCGTCCTCCTTGTCGAGGACGAGGGCCTCGACCTCGTCGCCGACCTCGACCACCCCGGCCGGGTCGACCGACTTGCGGATGGAGAGTTCGTTGACGGGGATGACACCCTCGGACTTGAAGCCGATGTCGACGAGCACGCTGTCGCGGTCGATGGCGACGACGGTGCCCTTGACGATGTCGCCCTCGTTGAAGTCGAGCATCGTCATCTCGAGGGCCTGCTCGAAGTCGACGTCGGCGGGCAGCGCCGACAGGTCCTGGGCCTCGATGGCGGGCTTGTAGGTGGGAGCCGGGCTGGGCTCCTCGGCGGCGGGGAGGTCGGAGGTGGAGAGATCGGCGGCGGCCGCGGGATCGACCTCGTCGGCGGTGGCCGGCTCGGCCACCACGGGGTCGGCGGCGGCGATGGACTCCTCGACGGGGGCCTCGGCGACGGGGGCCTCTGCCTCGGCGGGCTCCTCGACGGGGGCCTCGGCCTCGGCGGGCTCCTCGACGGGGACCTCCGTCTCGACGGATGCCTCGTCGGCGGGGGCCTCTGCCTCGACGGATGCCTCGGCGACGGGGGCCTCTGCCTCGGTCTCGGGAGCCGCGGATTCGGTCACGGCCTCGGGGTCGGGCTCGTGGGTCGGCTGATCGCCCTCAGCCGGGGTCTCGGGCGCCTCGTCGGCGGGCGCGCTGTCGTGATCTGACATAGGGTGTGGTGTACCTCCGGGGATGTGCCCCATCGGCGCGAAGGACCGCGCCTCGACGGGCATCGGCGAGTGTAGCCCTAGTCCTTGGTGTCCGCCAGATTCCCGCCGGTGGCCGTGTCCACGGCCAGCGGTACGTCGAGGTCGACGACGTCCTCCATGGTCGCCGCCACCAGTTCGACGGTGGCCTCGACCTCGTCCTCGGGGGCCTCGAGGACGAGCTCGTCGTGGATCTGGAGCAACATCGTCGCCTCGCGGTCGGCAAGCCCTGGGTCGAGGGCGATCATGGCCAGCTTGATGATGTCGGCGGCCGTGCCCTGGATCGGGGCGTTGAGCGCCATCCGCTCCCCCATCTGGCGCACCCGGAAGTTGTCCGACCGCAGCTCGGGGAGGTACCGGCGCCGACCGAACAGTGTCTCGGTGTACCCGTGCTGGCGGGCCTCGTCGACGATGCCGTCCATGAACGCCCGGACCGAGGCGAACTGGGTGAAGTAGGCGTCGATGTGCTCACGGGCCTCGTCCCGGGAGATCCCGAGTCGCTCGGCGAGGCCGAACGCCTCCATGCCGTAGAGCAGGCCGAAGTTGATCGCCTTGGCCCGGCGGCGTTGCTCGCCGGTCACCTCGCCGGGGGTGACGCCGAAGACCGAGGCGGCGGTGGCGGTGTGGATGTCGAGCCCGCTCCGGAAGGCGCTCGCCAGGCCGGGGTCACCCGACAGGTGGGCAAGGACCCGCAACTCGATCTGGCTGTAGTCGGCGACGACGAACCGCCAACCCGGGCGGGCCACGAACGCCCGGCGGATGGTGCGACCGGTCTCCGATCGCACGGGGATGTTCTGCAGGTTGGGGTGGTCGGACGAGAGCCGACCGGTGGCCGAGCCCATCTGGTTGAACGTCGTGTGGATGCGGCCGTCGGGGCCGATGAGGGGGAGGTAGCCGTCGACGTAGGTCGAGCGGAGCTTCTCGTACTCCCGGTACTCGAGGATCAGCGCCACCACCGGGTGCTCGTCGGCCAGCTTCTCCAGCACCGAGGCGTCGGTCGACGGCACGCCCTTGGCGGTCTTCTTCACGACCGGCAACCCGAGGGTCTCGAACAACAGCGTCCGGAGTTGGAGCGTCGAGTTGATGTTGAACGACCCGCCGGCGGCGTCGTGGATACGACCCTCCAGGTCGGCGAGCGTGTGGCGGAGGTCCTCGCCGAGCCGCACCAGGTAGTCGGCGTCGATGCCGATCCCCTCCTGTTCCATGCCGGCGAGGATCGGGATGAGCGGCTGCTCGATGTCGACGAGGACGTCCCGAGCGCCCTTCGCCGCCACCTCGTCGCGGAGCCGTTCGGCCAATCGGGCCACCGCCACCGCCGCCGCCCCTGCGGCGTCGAGGTCCGGTCCGTCGCCCGAGCCATCGAGGTCGAGGGTGCCCTGGTCGCGAACGTCGTCGCCGGACTCGGCGAGATCGATGCCCAGCAGGCGGTCGACCAATCCCTCGAGGCCGAAGTCCCGGCCGGCCGGGTTCACGAGATAGGCGGCAATCGCCGTGTCGAAGTCGATGCCCTCGACGACGACGCCACGATCGAGGAACCGGCGGACGAGGGGCTTCAGGTCGTGGCCCACGATGGGGTGGTCGGGGTCCGCGAGCACGTCGGCGACGACGTCGAGGTGCTCGTCGGGGACGAAGACCGGCCGACCGTCGGGGTCGAGCACGACCAGGCCGGCGAGGTCGTCGCCGTCGACGACGGGATGGACCACCAACGGTCGGGTCGCGACCGCGGCGGCCGCCGCCTCGGCGGAGGTGGCGGTCGTCGTCGTCACGTCGATCGCCTCGCCCGACGGCTCGCCCTCGGGGTGCACCGCCCAGAGCTCGCCGATCAGGCTGTGGAACTCGAGCGACTCGAGGTGGGCGCGCAGCGACGCCTCGTCCCAGTCGGTCCAGTCGAGTCCGGCTGGGTCGGGCACCTCGAGGTCGGTGACCATCGCCATCAGCTGCTTGTTGAGGAGCACCTGGTCTCGGTTGGCGGCGAGGTTCTCCGAGAGCTTCGGGGTCTGCTCGTCGACGTGGGCGAGGATCCCCTCGAGGTCGCCGTAGGACCCGACGAGCTTGGCGGCGGTCTTCTCCCCCACCCCGGGCACCCCGGGCAGGTTGTCGGAGGTGTCCCCCCGCAGGGCGGCGAAGTCGAGGTAGGCCGACGGGGGGATGCCGTACTTCTCCTCCACCCAGGCGGCGTCGGCGAGCACGGTGTCGCTGATGCCCCGACGGGTGTAGAGCACCTTGACGTGGTCGTCGACCAGTTGGAAGGCGTCGCGGTCGCCCGTGACGACGAGGACGTCCCAGCCGGCATCGGACGCCCGGCGAGCGAGCGAGGCGATGACGTCGTCGGCCTCGTACCCCTTGGCCCGCAGCTGGGTGATGCCCATCCGATCCAGGAGCTCGTCGATGAGCGGCAACTGGCTGGTGAAGGTGTCCGGGGACTTCTCCCGCTGGGCCTTGTAGTCGGGGTAGGCCTCGGTGCGGAACGTCTCCCGGCCCACGTCCCACGCGACGGCGAGCTTCTCGGGTCGCTCGTCGGCGAGCAGTTTGGTGAGCATGCGGGCGAACCCGTACGCCGCGTTGGTCTGCTGGCCGGACGAGGTACGGAGATCCTCGGGGAGGGCGTAGAAGGCCCGGTAGGCGAGGCTGTGGCCGTCGAGGAGCGCGAGGGTCGGCACGGGGCGAGGGTAGGCGCTGGTCAGCCGAGCTTGGCGAGCAGCCGGGCCCGCTGCTCGGCCAACTCGCCCTGTCGCCGGCGTACCTGCGAGAGGGCCCGCTGGAACCGTGGCAGGTCGGCCTCGATCTCCTTGAAGGCGGCCCGGTCGTCGGCGGACCCGTCCACGGCGTCGAGCCGGGCATCGTGGTGGAGGCGTTCGTGCTCTGCGAGCTCGGCGGCCAGACGACGCTCTTCCTCGGCCAGCGCCGCGAGCTCGTCGTTGATCCGGAAGAGCTTCTTCTCGACCCGCCTCATGACGACCCCAGCGTAGATGTGCGGGGCTCGGCGCGGAGACGGATCGGCGTCTCAGTCGAGCAGCTGCTCCAATCGCTCGACGGCGTCGAGGACCTCGAGGTGGGTGCGTCGCACCACCGCCTCGACGTCGGCCGGCAGGCCCTGGTCCGTCGCCTCGCCGAGGAGCTCGGCCACCCGTCGATCCTGGGCGGCCGCAGTCGCGATCACGTCGTCGGCGGCGGCGAGGGCACCCTCGACCTCCATCCAACTGCGGCGCAAGGTCTCGATCAGGTCGCCGGAGGTGGCGATGGCGTCGGTGGGGGCGACGTCGGCGATGGTGGTGGCGAGGGACGCGGCCGTCGAGCGACGCCGTTCGGCCAGTTCGGCCAGGACGCCCGAGCCCTCCCCCTCGACCAGCTCGGCGGCCCGGTCGAGGCCGGCGGCCGAGTCGCGGACGACGGCGATCAGGTCGGCGAGATCGCCGCCCGCGTTGCCACCGGGGTCCGGCAGGTTGGCCCCGTCGGGGGCGCGGCCCCCGCCCGTGAACGGTTCGTAGCCCATGTCGAGCACCTCGCGGTCGCAGATCCCCACCCTGCCCGCCGACGGCGTCGCCCAAACCCGGCGGCCGCCCGGCATAGGGTCCGGCCCATGACCCGATGGGAGCACCTCGTCATCACCCACCGGCTCCCCGACCGGGCGTCCGAGCGGCAATCCCAGCGGGACGCCCGCAAGCTCCAGCAGGCCCTCGACCGCGTCGGCGACGAGGGCTGGCAACTCGTGGAGATGGTGCCCGGCCCACTGCTGGGCAACGAGGACGGCGTCCTCTACTTCCTGGTGCTGAGGCGCCCCCTGGTGGAGGGCTGAAGCGCTGAGGTACCCAGTACTCAGTACCCGGTACTCAGTACTCGGTACTCAGTACTGACCTCGCGGCGTCGCCAGCGCCATCTGGTAGTGCCAGTCGAACTCGGGCTCGGGTCGGGTCGCCTCGAAGGTGAGGACCTCGAAGTGGGAACGGAGTGCCGCCAGCAGCTCGTCGTCCGTGCGGATCGCGTAGAAGCGCTTCGGGCGCAACTCGTCGTCCTCCCAGATCCCCTCGCTTCGCGTCTCGGCGCCCCAGGTGCCCGTCCAGAAGAGGCCGTCGGGTGTGAGGATGCGGGCGATCGACGCGAGCAGGTCCGACAATCGGTCGCTGGGGACGTGCATGAGACAGCTCGCCGCCCACACGGCGTCGAAGCTGCCCTCGGCGAAGTCGAGATCCAACATGTCGGCCACTTGGGCCTCGAGCCCCTTGGCCCGGCAGTACTCGACGTGCACCGGCGACAGGTCCGTGGCGAGCACGTCGAGGCCCCGGTCGGCGAACCACCGCGAGGTGTAGCCGACACCGGCCCCGAGCTCGAGGAGGCGGGCACCCGGGCCGAGCCGCCGCACGAGGTCGGCCTTGGCGGCGTCCCGCCACGCCGGCTCGCCCCGGTCCTCCCGGCGCTGGGCGTGGGCGTCGTAGGTCTCCGTCAGCTCGGGTCTCGGGTCCATGGGAGGGGACGCTAGGACACCGTGTCGAGCCCGTCGCCACGAGCGGCGCGCCCCGGCAGAAACACCGTCCCCGCCCATCGCTACGATGCTCGGGAGACCCCCAAGGAGAACCATGCCACTCGGGTACGACGGTCAGCTCTACATCCTCGCGTTCGACCACCGCGGCAGCTTCAAGAAGATGTTCGGCGTCGGCGACGACGCCACGCCCGAGCAGATGGAGCGGTTGAAGTCCGCCAAGCAGCTGGTCTGGGAGGGCGTGCAACTCGCCCTCGACGGCGGTGCCCCCGCCGACAAGGTCGGCGTGCTGGTCGACGAGGAGATGGGCACGACGGTGGCCGAGGAGGCCAAGGCTCGGGGCGTGACCCTGGCGATGCCGGTGGAGGCGTCGGGGCAGAAGGTCTTCGACTTCGAGTACGGCGACGAGTTCGGCGAGCACATCACGGCGTTCGACCCCGACTTCTCCAAGGTGCTCGTCCGCTGGAACCCCGACGACGCCGACGACGCCAAGCAGTTGCAGGGCGAGCGGCTGAAGCGCCTCGGCGACTGGCTCCACGCCAATGACCGCAAGTACCTCTTCGAGCTCCTCGTCCCCGCCTCGGAGCGACAGCTCGCCCTGGTCGGCGGCGACACCGACGCCTACGACGCCGAGGTGCGTCCGTACGTCACCTTGGAGGCGATCGAGGAGATCCAGTCCGTCGGCGTCGAGCCGGACGTCTGGAAGATCGAGGGCCTCGACCGGCAGCGCTCCTGCGAGCTCCTGGCCGCCCTGACCCGCCGCGACGGCCGCGACGGCGTCATCTCGGTGGTCCTCGGCCGCGGTGCCGACGACGCCAAGGTGGAGCACTGGCTCCGTCAGGGTGCCCCGGTGCCCGGCTACGCCGGTTTCGCCATCGGCCGTTCGATCTGGCGCAACGAGGTCCAGGCCTGGAGCGAGGGCAGCATGGACCGCGAGTCGGCAGCCCGCGGGATCGCGGCCAACTACCGGAAGTTCGTCGACGTCTACGAAGACGCCTCGGCCTGAGCCGGGAGGCGACCATGCGCATCGGCA
Organism: uncultured Acidimicrobiia bacterium; assembly: GCA_964614585.1. Lineage (GTDB taxonomy): Bacteria > Actinomycetota > Acidimicrobiia > Spongiisociales > JAENVV01 > JAHEFX01. Next base: position 12,572 of record CAZTLW010000052.1, read on the forward strand.
TCCTCACGGGCGGGGGCGACGTACCGGGCCTCAACGCCTGCATCAAGGCCGTCGTCAACCGCGTCGCCGACCAGGGCCACACCGTGGTCGGCATCAGGCATGGCTGGGGTGGCCTCCTCAACGCCAATCCCGACGACCCGGATTCACTCGGCGAGCACTTCGAGCCCCTCGACCCGGGCCGGGTCCGCACCGTCGACCGCACCGGGGGCACCTTCCTCCACACGTCGCGGACGAACCCGTCGAACGTGCGACCCAAGGAGGTGCCCGACTTCCTCGCCGGCCAGGCCGACGGAGACGGTCCCTTCGACTTCACGCCCCACGTCCTGTCGGTGCTCGACCACCTCGGCATCGACGTGCTCATCCCCATCGGCGGTGACGACACGCTGTCGTATGCGATGCGGATGCACACCGAGGGCGTGCCGGTGATCGCCATCCCGAAGACGATGGACAACGACGTGCACGGCACGGACTACTGCATCGGCTTCTCGACGGCCGTCACCCGCGGCGTCGAGTTCATCCACAAGCTGCGAACCAGCACCGGGTCCCACGAGCGGATCGCCGTGGTGGAGCTCTTCGGACGCTACAGCGGCGAGACCTCGCTGGTCACCGCCTACCTGGGAGGCGTCGACCGGGCCGTGATCTCCGAGGTGCCGGTGCAGATCGACACGCTGGCCGAGAAGCTGATGTTCGACAAGGCCAACAACCCCTCCAACTACGCCATGATGACCATCTCCGAGGGGGCGGTCGTCGAGGGCGGCGACATGCACCTCTCGGGCGAGGAGGACGCCTACGGGCACCGCAAGCTCGGCGGCGTCGGCGCCTACACCGGCCAGCTCCTCAAGGAGCGGACCGGGGAGGGCATCATCTTCCAGCAGGTGGCCTACCTCATGCGCTCGGGGAGCCCGGACTCCCTCGACCTCATGGTGGCGACGAACTACGCCGTCATGGCCGCCGACCTCGCCGTCGAGGGCTCGTCGGGGCGCATGGTGGCGCTCCGCAGCGGCACCTACACGAACGTCCCGATCTCGGTGACCAAGGACGGCGTCAAGCGGGTGGACGTGGGCGAGCTCTACGACGTCGCCGAGTACCGGCCGAAGATCCGACACGTCGGCGGCAAGCCGATGTTCCTCTACTGATGCCGGTCATCGGAGTCCTCACCGCCGGAGGCGACTGCCCGGGGCTGAACGCCGTCATCCGAGGGGTGGTGGGCCGCAGCCTGCAGCGCAACACCGAGGTCGTCGGCGTCCTCAACGGGTGGGAGGGCCTCATGCAGGGCAAGGTGCGCTCCCTCGACCGCGACTCGGTGCGAGGGATCCTCACCCGAGGTGGCACCATCCTCGGCACCTCCCGACTCGACCCGTACGTGCACGGTGACGGCTACGCCAGCGTGGAGTCGACCCTTCGCCGCACGGGCATCGAGACGATGATCATCATCGGCGGCGACGGGACGCTGCGGTCGGCCCTGCAGCTCCACGAGGAGGGCATGGGCGCCGTCGGGGTCCCCAAGACGATCGACAACGACATCCCCGCCACCGACGTCACGTTCGGTTTCGACACGGCCGTGTCGATCGCCACCGAGGCCGTCGACCGGATCACCAGCACCGCCGAGGCCCACAACCGCATCATGATCGTCGAGGTGATGGGGCGGACGAAGGGGTGGATCGCCACCTACGCCGGCATCGCCGGGGGCGCCGACGCGATCCTCATCCCCGAGCATCCCTACGACCTCGAGGAGGTCGCCGACACGATCCGCCGGCGCCACCGTCGAGGTCACTCGTACTCGGTGGTGGTCGTCGCTGAGGGCGTCGAACCACCCGACGGCGAGCAGTTCCCGGCCCAGAAGGACGCCTTCGGGTTCGCACGGCTCGGCGGGGTGGCCTACCAGATCGCCCCGGTGCTGGAGGAGCTCACCGGGTTCGAGACCCGGGTCACGGTGCTCGGGCACACCCAGCGGGGTGGCACGCCGACCGCCGCCGACCGCGTGCTGGCCACCCGCCTCGGTGTCGCCGCCGCCGACCTGGCCATCGACGGGGAGTCGGGGGTCATGGCGGCATTGCGCGGCACCGAGATCGTGCCGGTACCGCTGGCGGAGGCATGCTCGGGGATCAAGGGCGTCGGCGACGACCTCATCGACGTGGCGGCGACGTTCTTCGGGTGACATGGACCCCCGTTCGGCGCGATGATGTGTCGGAGGAGGTCCAGCCATGACGAGGACGCAACTGCCACTCGAGGCCTGGCTCCGCGAGGCCGACCAGGCGTTCGCCGACGATCCCGACGGATTCGCCGTACCCCGATTCGGCCAGCCGGGCGGCGTGTACCTGAGCGAGGCCGAGGCGCTGCTCGGCGACGACGCCCCGTGGCACCACGTCGCCTACGTGGCCCAGAAGCTCGAGGAGTTGGGGGACGCCGGGTAGGGCGGCGTTCGTGATGGACGAAGCCGATCGCGAGCAGGTGCCGGGCTCCGACGATGCCGTTGTGGCCTGCGGCGGCTGCGGCACGCCGCTGCGACGCGGCCAACCGGTCTTCCACTTCGACGAGCAGCGCTACCACGTCGACTGCGTCCCGGCGGAGCACGCGTCCCGGGCCCA
>CAZTLW010000053.1:0-15067 GCA_964614585.1 uncultured Acidimicrobiia bacterium
CGATCTACGCCACCCGCACCCTCGACTCGCCCCGCGACCGCCTGCTCACCGGGCTCATGACGCCCTTCATGTCGTGTGGCGCCCGGCTGCCCGTCTACGTCCTGTTGGCGGCCATCTTCTTCGTCGACGCCAAGGGCACGGTCGTCTTCGGCCTCTATGTGCTCGGCGCCCTCGTCGCCGTCGCCATCGGCCTCCTCCTGAGCCGGACCGCCCTGGTGGAGGACGAACCCGCACCGCTGGTGATGGTCCTGCCCGAGTTCCGCCTCCCGAACGCCCGCACGGTGTGGACGCTGGTCCGCCAGCGCACGATGGGCTTCATCACGGGCGCCGGCACGGTGATCCTCGGGGCGAGCATCGCCGTCTGGTCGCTGCTCGCCATCCCGGTGGGCGGTGACGGCGCCTTTGCCGACACCGAGCCCGGTGACAGCCTCTTCGGGACGGTGTCGAGGGGCGTCGCCCCGGTCCTGCAACCTGCCGGCTTCGGCGAGTGGGAGCAGGCCGGGTCGCTCATCACCGGCTTCGTGGCCAAGGAGGTCGTCATCTCGACGATGGCCCAGCTCTACGCCGTCGAGGGCGAGGCGACCGACGACGTCGCCTCCACGTTCGGTGAGGACCTGGTCGGCATCGGGGCGGGGCTCTGGACCGCCGGCCTCGACACGCTGCGGGCCATTCCGGGTGTGGTCGGCCTCGACTTCTTCGACCTCGACGACGAGGGCGACAGCGCGCTCCAGGGCGCGATCCGGGAGTCGTTCGACGAGAGCAGCGGGGGCCGCGGTGCCCTGGCGGCGCTCGCCTTCATGGTCTTCGTCCTGCTCTACACGCCCTGCATGGCGGCCGTCGCCGCCTTCCGCCACGAGTTCGGCACCCGGTGGATGTGGGTGAGCGTCGTCGGCTCGACCGCCATCGCCTGGCTCGGCGCGGTGGCGGTGTTCCAGGGTGGCTCACTGCTGGGGCTCGGATGAGACTCGCCGCACTGGTGGACGCCATCGAGGCGTCGGACGGTCCCGTCACCGGGGTCGAGTTGGCCCGGCGTCTCGGCGCCTCCCCGGGCGAGGTCGCCGCAGGGCTCGACGCACTCCGGGCAAGCGGCCAACTGGGCCCCGAGCGGGGTTCGGCGCTCGCCGAGTGTCCTTCGAGTACCGCCTGCTCGCGGGCCTGCCCCGGCCCTGCCCGGTGCCCGCTCGTCGTCGACCTTGCCGTGCCGGGGCTTCGGATCCGAAGCCCGCACGCCCGGGTCGGGTGACCGGCGAACCGCCCGACCCGCCGACGGGATTCGGCCCCGGGTCACGCCCGGTAGCGTGGCCGGGTGCACCTCGCCCTGCTGCCAGCCGGTCGACTCGTGGCCGATGCCGATTCGACCGCCGGGGTACTGCACCATCCGGTCGGCGGGTGCCCGGAGCGCCCTGCCTGCCTGCCGGCGACCCGCCTGACGACCCGTGCCGCCGGGGGTGGCTGACGTGGCCCTCGTCCTGGTGCTGGCCCTGCACGCCGTGCTCGCCCTCGTCGCCGGTCTGGCCGGGCGTCGGCTCGGCCGGGGCGTCCTCCTCCTGACCGCACTCGGCCCGGCGGTGGCGCTGGCCTACGCCGCGGCGTCCACCCCGGCGGTGATCGACGGGTCGATCCCCGAGGTCTCCATCGCCTGGGCCGGCGACCTCGGGCTCGCCGTCGACCTCCGCCTCGACGGGTTCGCGCTGCTCTTCTGGTGGGTGATCGCCGGCATCGGCCTGCTGGTGATGCTCTACGCCAACCGCTACTTCGGCCGCCGCGACGACCTCGGGCGCTTCGCCTCGATGCTGGTGCTGTTCGCCGGCTCGATGCTGTTGCTCACGTCCGCCGACAACGTCCTCGTGCTGTTCGTGGCCTGGGAGTTGACGTCGATCACGTCGTACCTGCTCATCGGGTTCGAGGACCACAAGGCCCAGACCCGGGCGGCGGCACTGCAGGCGCTGTTGGTCACCGGGGCCGGCGGGCTGGCCCTGCTGGGTGGGCTCGTGCTCCTCGGCCAGGAGGCCGGCACCTACTCGCTGTCGGGGATCCTCGCCGCCCCGCCGTCGTCGGGCGTGGCGAGCGCCGGGCTCGTGCTGGCCCTGCTCGGTGCCATGAGCAAATCGGCCCAGGCACCCTTCCACTTCTGGCTGCCGGGGGCGATGGCCGCCCCCACCCCGGTGTCGGCCTACCTGCACTCGGCGACGATGGTGAAGGCCGGCGTCTACCTCATCGCCCGCCTGGCGCCCTCGTTCGGCCCCGTGGTCGACTGGTGGCGGCCCACCCTGATCGCCGTCGGCACCGTCACGATGCTGCTGGGCGGCTACCGGGCCCTGCGGCAGACCGACCTCAAGGCCTTGCTGGCCTACGGGACGGTGTCCCAGCTCGGGTTCATGGTGCTCCTGCTCGGCGTCGGCGACCCCGAGCTCACCCACGCGGGGATCGCCGTGCTGCTCGCCCACGCCGTCTTCAAGGCGGCGCTCTTCCTGACCGTCGGCGTGGTGGACCACCAGGCCCACGCCCGGGACCTGCGGAGGCTCGACGGGATCGGGCGAGTGATGCCCGTCACCGCCGCCGTCATGGCGGTCTCCGCCGCGTCGATGGCGGGGCTCATCCCACTGCTCGGGTTCGTGGCCAAGGAGACGGCGCTCGAGGCGGCGCTCCACACCGGCATCGCCGGCGGCTTCGTCACGGTCGCGATCGTGGCGGGAGCCGTGTTGACCACCGCCTACGGCATCCGGCTGGTCTGGGGGGCGCTCGCGCCCAAGTCCGCCGACCTCCTGGTCGCCGACGCCATCGACGCGGACACCGTCGAGGCCCCGTCGCGGGCCTTCGAGGCGCCGGCGGTCGTGCTCGGGGTGGCGTCGGTCGTGTTCGGGATCTGGGTGGCGCCCCCCGATGCCCTGGTCGGTGTCGCCTCGACCGCCCTCGACCCGGCATCGGGTGAACTCCACCTCGAGCTGTGGCGTGGGTTCGGCACGTCGCTGTTCCTCTCGCTGGGTGCCATCGCCCTCGGCGCCGTCCTGTTCGCGCTGCCCCGCCTCGTGGCGGCCGTGGGGCGTGTCACCGAGCGTGCGCCCGACATGACCGAGCTGTACCGACGCAGCCTCCGCGCCCTCAACCTGGTCGCCGATCGCACGACCTCGGTGGTGCAACCCGGTTCCCTGCCGATCTACCTCGGGATGATCCTCGCCACGGTCGTGGTGCTGCCCGGGGCGATGCTGCTGACCGGGGCCGACCTCCCGGCCTCGGCCGCGCTGGCCGACTCGCCCCTCCAGCTGGTCGTCGGGGCGCTCGTCGTCGTCGCCGCCCTCGGCACCGCCGTGATGCGCAAGCGGTTGTCCGCGGTGCTGCTGCTCGGTGCCATCGGGTACGGCGTCGCGGTGCTCTTCGTGATCCAGGGGGCGCCCGACCTCGCCCTGACCCAGGTGCTCATCGAGACCCTCTCGCTCGGGCTCTTCGTCCTGGTCCTGCGCCGTCTGCCGGCCGAGTTCCGCCAACCGACCTGGCGGTTGGGCAACGGCCTGCGGGTGGCGTTGGCCCTCACCGTCGGGGTCTTCATGGGCGCCTTCGCCCTCATCGCCGCCGGCGGGCGGACCGGCGGGACCAACGCCGCCGACTTCCTCGAGCGGGCCAAACCGGAGGGCGGCGGCAACAACGTCGTCAACGTGATCATCACCGACATGCGGGCCCTCGACACCCTCGGCGAGATCACGGTGATCCTCGTCGCCGCCATCGGCATCCTCTCGATGGTCGGCGGTGCGCTGGCCCGCACCCCCGCCGAGGAACCGGAGGAGACGTCGTGAGGCACCGTCGCTCCTTGATCCTCGACACCGTCCTCGACGGTCTCTTCCGCGTCGCGTTGCTGTTCTCGGTGTTCCTCCTCTTCGAGGGCCACAACGCCCCCGGCGGCGGCTTCGTGGGAGGCCTGGTGGCCGTGGGCGCGCTCGTGCTGCGGTACGTCGCCGACGGCGTGCCGGAGGTCGATCGGGTCGTGCCGGTCTCGGCCCCGGCCGTGCTCGGGACGGGGCTCGCGATCGCGATGGCGACCGCCCTCGGCGGCTTCGTGTGGGCCGACGACTTCCTCGCCAGCGCCAAGATCGAGACCGAGGTGCCGTTGCTCGGCACCCTGAAGGCGACCACCGCCCTGCCGTTCGACATTGGCGTCTACCTCATCGTCGTGGGGTTGGGGCTGGTGGTGGTGCGGGCGCTCGGCGCCGAGACCGTGGATCGGGAGGCCGCATGATCCTCACGCTGGTGGTCACGATCGGCGTGCTCTATGCGGTCGGGGTGTGGCTGCTGCTCCAGCGCAGCCTCTCGCGGATCGTGATCGGCCTCGCCGTGCTCGGCCACGGCGCCAACCTGCTGCTCCTCGCCGCAGGGGGTCGGGCCGGCGACCCGCCGCTGGCGGGCGCCGACCCCGCCACCACCGCCGACCCCCTGCCCCAGGCGCTCGCCCTGACGGCCATCGTCATCACCTTCGGCGTCAGCGCCTTCCTGCTGGCGATGGCCCATCGCAGTTGGCTGCAGCGCCACGACGACGAGGTCGAGAACGACGTCGAGGACCGGCGGATCGCCGCGCTGCACGATGCCCGGGGCGACGGCCGCACCGATGCCGGTCGCGAGGACGGCGACCCGAGCGGACGGCAGGAGGAGGTGCCATGACGCCCGCCGTCGTCCTCCCGCTGCTGATCGGCCTCCCGTTGGCGGGTGCCGCCCTGTCGCTGTTGCTCAATCGCCGGCCGGGCGTCCAGCGCCCGTTGGGCGGTGGCGTGCTGGCGGTCACCCTCGCGCTGTCGGCCTGGTTGCTGGCCGAGGTGGCCGACGGGGCCGTGGTGACCGCCCGGGTGGGCGGCTGGGACGCCACCGTGGGGATCATCCTGGCCGTCGACCCCCTGAGCGCCCTGATGCTCGCGGTGTCGGCGCTGATGCTGCTCGTGGTCTTCGTCTACGCCATCGGCAGCCCCCGTACCCGCGACCAGGCCCCCTACTTCCACCCCGTCTACCTGACGCTCGCCGCCGGGGTCTACGCCTCGTTCCTCACCGCCGACCTGTTCAACCTGTTCGTGGCCTTCGAGGTGATGCTGGTCTCCAGCTACGTGCTGATCACCCTCGGCGGCTCGCGCGCCCAGGTCCGCCACGGCATGACGTACGTCGTGATCAGCCTGCTCGCCTCGACGCTGTTCATCACCGCCGTCGGCCTGATCTACGCCGCCACCGGCACGGTCAACCTCGCCGACCTGGCCACCTCGCTCGACGACGTGGACCCGATCCTGCGGGCCGCCCTCGGTCTGTTCCTCTTGGTCGTCTTCGGCATCAAGGCGGCGATCTTCCCGTTGTTCGCCTGGCTGCCCGACTCCTACCCGACGGCCCCGGCGCCGATCACGGCGGTCTTCGCCGGGCTGCTGACGAAGGTGGGCGTGTACGCCATCATGCGCACCCAGACCCTCCTGTTCCCCACCGACGGGACGGCCTCGACGGTGCTGCTGGTGCTGGCCGGCCTCACGATGGTCATCGGCGTGCTCGGCGCCATCGCCCAGGACGACATGAAGCGGATCCTGAGCTTCCACATCATCAGCCAGATCGGCTACATGGTCCTGGGGGTGGGGCTGTTCAGCCTCGCCGGCCTGGCCGGCGCCGTGCTCTACATCGTGCACCACATCGTCGTGAAGACCACCCTCTTCCTGGTCGCCGGGATCGTGGAGCAGTCCGCCGGGACCGGCCAGCTCCACCGCCTCGGCGGCCTCGTCCATCGCGTGCCGCTCTACGCCGGCCTGTTCCTGCTCCCGGCGCTCAGCCTCGCCGGGATCCCCCCGTTCTCGGGGTTCGTGGCGAAGCTCTCGCTCGTGCAGGCTGGAACCGCCATCGACCAGTGGCTCATCGTGGCCGTCTCGCTGGCCGTCAGTCTGTTGACCCTCTTCTCGATGACCAAGATCTGGAACGGGGTGTTCTGGGGCGGTCCGGACGACGAGGCGATCGCCGCCGGCGGTGGGGTCGAGGTCGCCGGGGTCCCACGGCTGATGACGGTGTCGACGGGGGTGCTGGTCGTGACCTCGTTGGTGGTGGCCGTCATGGCCGGTCCGTTGTTCGAGGTGAGCGAGCAGGCCGCCGCGGTCCTGCTGGAGCGGGCGCCGTACATCGAGGCGGTGATCGGGCCATGAGCGCGTCGTCGCCGGTCCGGCTGATGTTCCTCGTGATTTCGTCCGTCGTGGTCTGGTCGGCCCTGTGGGGCGACATCAGCGTCGCCAACACGCTGTGGGGGGCCGTCATCGGGCTGTTGCTGGCGGTGATCGTCCCGCTGGCACGTCCTCGCCATCCCATCCGCATCCGGCCCCTGGGCGTGCTGCGGTTCGCCGGCTACTTCGCCTGGGCGTTGGTGCGCGCCTCGGCGGTCGTCGCCTGGGAGGTCATCACCCCCGGGAGCCGCGTCAACGAGGGGATCGTGGCGGCGCCGCTGCGGACCCGATCCCCGGGGTTGATCACCCTGATCGCCAGCTCTATCTCACTCACCCCCGGCACCCTCACGCTGGAGATCCGCGAGGACCCACCGATCCTCTACGTCCACATCCTCCACCTGCGCACCATCGACGAGACCCGAGCGGAGATCCGCCACCTGGAGGACCTCGTCCTGGCGGCCTTCGCGGAGCAGATCGACGAGGAGATCCCATGACCGTCCTGACCTCGATCGTGCTCGGGATCCTCGTGGCGGCTGCCGGCCTGTGCCTCCTGCGGCTCCTGCGGGGGGAGTCGCTGCCCGACCGCACGGTGGCCCTCGACACGCTGCTGGTCATCATCGTGTGCGGCCTGGCCGTCGGCGCGGCCCGCACCGGCAGCGGCATCTACCTCGACGTCATGGTGGTCGCCGCCCTGCTCGGCTTCGTCGGGACGGCCTTGGTGGCCCGGTTCATCGAGCGTCGGGGGGCCCGATGATCGAGGTCCTCGCCGGCACGATGATGACGGTCGGGGCCCTCCTCGCCCTGATCGCCGGGATCGGCCTGCAACGGTTCCCGGACGTGTTCGCCCGCATGCACGCCGCCACCAAGCCGGCGACGCTGGGGCTGGTGCTCGTGCTCTCCGGTGCGGCCCTGCTCATGCCCGACTCGGGCGCGGTGGTCAAGCTCCTGCTCGTCGCGGTGCTCCAGTTCGTCACGGCGCCCGTCAGCAGCCACCTCGTGGGTCGGGCGGCCTACCGGGCGGGCACCGAACTGAGCGACCAGACCAGCGTCGACGAGCTGGCCGGGGTGGATCCGGACGGCTGAGTCATCGAGAAGGGGATCCTCCCGGCGGTCTTCTGTCGCGGTTCGTGCCCGACACATCGGGGGCAAGAAACGCTACGAACCAAAAAATCCCCCCGAAGGGGGGATGGGACCCACCGGCCGACGCAGGAGGCCGCTGGGAGGGGGGCGGTGCCAGAGAGCGGCGACAAGCCGCCACGATCCGTTGATTTCTCGAGCGCCGATTCGGCTCCCCCCTCCCACTCCGCTTCGCTCCGTGGGTCTGCCCACCCGCCGTAGGCGCCCGGGAAGGCGTCGGGCCTCTCGCGCGAACCGGCACCCCGTCAGGGGGATCTCCTCAGTCGACCTCCGCCGAGCCCTCCCCGACGGGGCTCTCGAGATCGTCGCCACCCCCGAGGTCCTCGAGCAGTTCGTAGCGGCGGCCGTAGGTGCCGACGAGGGACTGGATCGTCGCGGTGACCGGCAGGGACAACAGCAGGCCGGTGAGCCCCAGCAGGTTGGCGCCGATGATGACCGCCGAGAACGAGATCGCCGGGTGGAGGTCCATCGTCGTCTTCGTGACCCTCGGCACGAAGAGGTAGTTCTCGACCTGTTGGTAGATGGTCACGATGATCAATGCGTAGAGCCCGAGGATCGGGTCCTGGACGAGCCCCACCAGCACCGGCAGCGCCCCGCCGATGATCGTCCCGATGTTGGGGATGAGCTGGCTGACGAGGCCGACGAACACGCCGAGGGCGAAGGCGTTGTCGAGACCGATCGCCCAGAAGGCGATGCCCTGGATGAGCGCCGAGAGGCCGCCGAGGATCAGCCGGGAATAGACGTAGGCCCCGGTCTTCTCGATCGACGTGTCCCACACCGCTGCCGCCATCCGCTGGTTCTCGGGCGGCAGCGGGCTGAGCAACGCTCGTCGCATCCGTGAGCCGTCCGCCATGGCGTAGTACAGGAGGAACACGACGGTGAAGGCCTGCACGAGGCCGTTGGCGATGCCGGCCCCGATGGTGGCGACGGCTCCGGCCGCTTCGTCGACCCACTCGCTGAGTCGCTCGGTCAGCCCTTCGAAGTCGGCAAGGTTCTCCGGCACCGAGAAATCGGTCCCGAAGGCGCCGTTCCACCAGTCGAGGGCCGAGGCCAACCACACCGGTATCTGGGCGATGATCGCCGCCGCCTGGTCGAGGAGCAGCGAGACGAACGACCACATGATCACGCCGATGACGATGAGGGTCCCGAAGAGGACGACTGCCGCCGCCAGGCCCCGTTTCACGCCGCGCTTCTCGAGCGCCCGCACCAACGGTTCGAGGGCGAACGCCAGGAAGACGACGAACACCAGGAGGATGAGGAAGTCCTCGGCGCCCTCCCACACCCAACTGGCGAAGGCCAGCACCGCCGCCGCCACGAGCACCGCCCCGGCGAGGCGTGGCACCCAGATTCGACTCCACGATGGGTGCGATCCGGGCGGGGGACCGCCGAAGGGGCTGGCGTCGGGTCCGGTCACATCCGTCTGGTCGTCGGCCATGGCCGGCAGGGTACGGCGGGATCTCGGCGCTTGCGGGTCTTGTCGTCGGTCACGCCCCCGTCGAGGATCGGCGTTCGGCGAGACGTCGGCGCACCCGCCGGATACCCCGTCGGATGCCCCGCCAGAGCCAGACGACGAGGGTGGTGGCGGTGATGACCAGCACGACCACCACCACGAGTGCGATGACCGGGTTGGCGATCGCCAACGCGACGAGGCCGGCGACGGAGAGGTCCTCGGCGAGCGAGAGCGAGATGTTCGACACCGGCTCGGGTGAGGTGTTGACGGCGAGGCGGGTCGTGGCCTTGGCGGCGTGGGCGTCGAGCGCCAGCGCCCCCGCCACGAGTGCCCCCAGCGCCGCTCCGATGGTCTCGGCGTCGCCGACGAGCACGGCCCCCAGGGCGGCGGCGCCGAGTGGCCGCACCACGGTGTGGATCGAGTCCCACACGTTGTCGGCGTAGGGGACCTTGTCGACGGCGAACTCGATGACGAAGAGGATGCCGGCGACGATCAGCACGTCGGTGCGGCCGAGCACCTCCGGCACGTCGCCCCAGCCGACTCGTTGGGCGATGCCCAGCAACAGGGTGACCAGGTAGAGGTTGATCCCCGAGGCCCAGCCGGTCCCGGCGACGACGCCCAGTGTTTCCATGCCGGCAGCGTATTCGCCGACCCACCGTCCCCGGGACGGGGTAACTTGCCCGGTGAACGTTCTCCGAGGGAGTGGAGCAATGGGAGCCTTCATCGGCACGGTCATCGGCGCCCTGATCGCCGGCATCATCATCGGCCCGCTCGCGCGTCTCGTGCTGCCCGGCCGCCAGGAACTGTCGATCGGGATGACGATCCTGCTCGGCGCCGTCGGTGCGTTCGTGGGTGGGCTCATTGCCCAGTTCCTCGGCGTGGGCGACACCGCCGGCATCGACTGGCTGAAGTTCCTCATCCAGATCGCGGTGGCGGCTGCCGCCGTGACGATCTACGCCGGGAGTCGATCCCGGGCCTGAGCGCCCTTCCAACCGAGGGCTGTGAGCGGCGGTTTCCGACGCTCACAACCCAGGGTCGGCGATCGGGCGACGCTCACAACCCAGGGTTGGCGTCCGGGCGGGGGAGGGCGAGGGCCTCCTCGGCGGCGTCGAGCGTCTGGCCCCCTCGCAGGACCGGGGCGAAGAGGTCCCCGTACGTCTTGAGGCGATCCCAGATGGTCGCCATCGTGAACGCATCGGAGCCCGGCAGGTCCTCGATCTCCTCCCACAGCACCGGCGTCGAGACCGGGGCGCCCGGCCGGGGGCGGACCGAGTAGACGCTGGCGATGGTCTTGCCGCCCACGTTCTGGTTGTGGTCGATGAAGACCTTGCCGTCGCGCCGGCCGATGTCCCACTCCATCGTCACGTCGTCGGGATCGGCGGCCATGATGAGCCGACCCACGGCCTCCACGAACCGCCGGACCCGCCGGTAGTCGTGGACCGGGTCGAGGGGCACGTACACGTGGATCCCGGTGGCGCCCGACAGCTTCGGGTACCCGGTGAGGCCGAGCCGTTGGAGTACCTCGCCGACCAGGTGGGCGACGTCCTGCACCTGCCGCCAGGTGCACCCCTCGGCGGGGTCGAGGTCGAAGATGGCGAAGTCGGGGAACTCCAGCGTCGCCATCCGCGAGAGCCAGGGATGGATCTCGATGCAGCCCATCCCGGCCAGCCACATCAGCGATTCCCGGTCCCGGGCCGTCACGAACTCGATCGGCTCCCCCCGGTGCTCGGAGTGGATCGGGGCGAGCGGCAACCAGTCGGGCTGGTGGCCGGGCGCCTGCTTCTCGTAGAACCAGTCACCGTCCCAGCCATCGGGGTAGCGAGCCATGACGATGGCCCGGTCGGCGAGGTGGGGCACCAGCACCGGGGCGATCGAGGCGTAGTACTGGACGAGGTCGCCCTTCGTCTCGCCGTCGGGGAAGAACGGCTTGTCGATGTTGGCGAGCCGCAGCGGGCGAAACGACCCCACCGGGACCCACCGGTCGCCGTCGCGCTCCACCCGGATCGGATCGGCCACCGGGACCCGGCCCGAGCCGAGCGGCCGCCCCACCTCGTCGTCGACGTCCACCCCGTCCCCGAGCACCTCGGCCAGCTCCGCCGCCATGGCCGCGTGCGACGACGCCTCCCGGGCCTCGGAGATGACCGTCATGCGCATGCCGTCGTCCAGCGCCGCCCGGGCGAGGTGGCCGATCCGCAGGGAGCCGGTCCCGTAGGGGACGTGGCGGATCTCCCCCTTGTCGGAGAACTCGTTGTCGGTGAACTGGCAGTGGAGCGGATCGAGCATCCAGCCCGGGAACCGCTCACGCAGGAAGCCCAGCACGGCCGAGAACGCCTCCACCGAGGTCAACCCGCCACCCGACATGGCGTGGACGTGGGCCCAGTCGACCACCGGGCGGACGAAGGTGAACCGCTCGGCGAGGAGGGCGATGTCGCCGAGGCTGCCGAACTGGCTCGCCTTGCCGGCGGTCTCGAGGCCGAGCCCGACACCGAGGTGGCGGACCTTCGGCTCGATGCGGGCAAGGCCCTCGGAGACGAGCTCCAACACGTCGGCGGGGTCGCGGCCGTGGTGGTTGCCGGTGTGGGCCACGACCACCCGGCCGCCGAGCGCCGCGCAGAGCTTCATCGAGTGCTCCAGCGCCGACAGGCAGCGGGCCCGCCGTTCCGGGTCCTCGACGGTGAGCACGGCGAAGTAGGGCGCATGGATGGAAAGGGCGATGCCCCGTTCGGCCGCCAACTCGCCGAACTCCCGGCACTGGCGCTCCTTCCACGGGAAGTCCTTGACGAACGGCAGTTCGTGGGCGGTGTGGCCCTGCGCCACCAGCCGGTCGAGGTAGCCGGCCCAGTCGTCGTCGGGCATGGCCGAGGTCCCGAACGAGAGCATGGGGGAAGGGTACGGGGATTGGGACACGGGACTCGGGACGCGCGATGGAGATCCCCCCGCCAGGGGGGATGGGACCCGCCGGCCGACGAAGGCGGCCGGCGGGAGGGGGGCGGTGCCAGACAGCGGCGGGAGGCCGATGTGATCCGGCTCCTCGAACGCGATGCGGCTCCCCCCTCCCACTCCGCTTCGCTCCGTGGGACCCATCCCCCCTCCGGGGGGATTTCCAAGGCGGGTCCCACCGCGCCGGAACCCGACCCCACGCGGATACCCTTCCCCCCATGGGCCATCTCCGAGTTGCCGGGGCGCAGATCAACCTCACCGTCGGCGACCTCGACGGGAACGAGCGTCGGATCCGGGACGCGATGGCGTTCGCTGCCGAGGTCGACGCCGACGTCCTGCTCCTCCCCGAGCTCGCCGTCACCGGCTACCCGCCCGAGGACCTGCTGCTGCGGGATGGGTTCATCGACGCCGCCACCGCCGTCGTCGAGCGCCTCGCCGCCGATGCCGAGCGCTGTGCCGTGGTCGTCGGCCATCCCGCCCGGGTCGAGCCCGAGGACGGCCTCGACGCCGAGCCCCGGGTCGTGGCCAACGCCGCCTCGGTCCTGCGGGCCGGGTCGATCGTCACGACCTACGAGAAGGTGCTGCTCCCCACCTACGCCGTGTTCGACGAGTCCCGGTACTTCCGCCCCGGTCGCCGGCCGGCCCGCGTCACGGGGGTGGCCGACTCCCAGGTGGGCGTGTCGATCTGCGAGGACATCTGGGACCCCGACGGGCCGCCGCTCGCCCAGGCCGCCGCCGGTGCCTCGGTCCTGCTGAACATCAATGCCTCGCCGTTCCATCGGGGGAAGGCGGCCGAGCGGGAGGCAATGCTCGCCGCCCGGGCTCGCCAGGCCGGCACCCCCCTCGTGTACCTCAACCTCGTCGGCGGCCAGGACGAGCTCGTCTTCGACGGCTGCTCGATGGTGTTCGACGGCACCGGCCGACTCCTCCACCGCTCGCCCCAGTTCGTCGAGGACCGTTTCGTCGTCGACGTCCCCGTCGGTGACGGGCACGCCCGGGCCGAGCCCGCCCGTCGGTCGATCGCCCCGCTGCTCGACGAGCACGAGGAGGTGTGGCGCGCCCTCAGCGTGGGACTGTCCGACTACATCGACAAGAACGGCTTCTCCGGGGTGGTCGTCGGCCTCTCGGGCGGGATCGACTCCTCGCTCACGGCCGCCATCGCCGTCGACGCCCTCGGCGCCGATCGGGTCACGGGGGTGGCGATGCCGTCGGAGTTCTCGTCGTCGCACTCGGTCGACGACGCCAAGACGCTCGCCGCCAACCTCGGCATCGAGTACCACCAGATCCCCATCCAGCCCACCTTCGAGGCCTTCCTGGAGGCCCTCGGCCCGGTCTTCGGCGACCTGCCGTTCGGGCTCGCCGAGGAGAACGTCCAGGCCCGGATCCGGGGCACCCTCCTCATGGGGATCTCCAACAAGCTCGGTCCGATGGTGCTGACCACCGGCAACAAGAGCGAGGTCGCCGTCGGCTACGCCACCCTCTACGGGGACATGGCGGGCGGCTTCTCGGTGCTCAAGGACGTCCTCAAGACCCGGGTCTACGACCTCGCCCGCTGGCGGAATCGGGACGGCGAGGTCATCCCCGAGTCGTCGATCACCAAACCCCCGTCGGCCGAGTTGCGGCCCGACCAGCGGGACGAGGACTCGCTCCCGCCGTACGCCCTCCTCGACGCGATCCTCGAGCGCTACGTGGAGCAGGACCAGTCCATCGAGGCGATCGTCGCCGACGGGTTCGACCACGACGTCGTCGCCGAGATCGCCCGCCTCATCGACCTCAACGAGTACAAGCGCCGCCAGTCGGCGCCGGGGGTCCGGATCACCACCAAGGCCTTCGGCAAGGACCGCCGACTGCCGATCACCAACCACTACCGGGGGGGCTGATGCACGTGCTCATCGACGGGGTCGAGGTCGATCCCGCCACCGCCACCATCTCCGTCCTCGACCTCGGCCTCGTCCGCGGGATCGGCGTCTTCGAGGCCATCAAGGTCTACGACGGGCACCCGTTCACCCTTGGCCCCCACCTCGACCGCCTCGAGCGTTCGGCGGCGGCGAATGGCACCCCGCTGGCGCCCCGCGACCGGCTCGAGGCCTGGTGCCGCGAGGCCGGCCGGCTCGGCGGCGACGCCATTCTCCGAGTGCTCGCGACTCCCGGCGGGCCCGACGCAGGGGTCGCCCCACCCCGCACGGTGGTGCTCGTCGAGGACCTGCCCGACCTGCCGACGACGTTCCGACTCGGGACGGTCGTGGCGCCGTGGCATCCCGCCGGCGCCGTGTGGGGCCTCGCCGGGGCGAAGACCCTGTCGTACGGACCCAACATGCACGCCACCGAGGAGGCCCGGTCCGCCGGCTTCGACGATGCCCTGCTGCTGTCGGCCGATGGCATCGTGCTCGAGGGTCCGACCGCCTCGGTCGGGTGGGTGACGGACGGCGCCATCGTGTTCCCCTCGCTCGACCTCGGGGTGCTGGCCTCGGTGACCCGGATCGTCGCCGAGGAGCTCGCTGCCGAGGCGGGGTACCCGGTCGTCCATGGCCGATTCACGCTCGACGAGCTCCACACGGCCGACGAGGTGCTCGTGCTGTCGACGGTGAAGGAGGTGGCGCCGGTGGTGGCCATCGACGACTGGCACATCCCGCCGGGACCCGTGGCCGCCGAGCTCGCCCGTCGGTTCGCCCAGCGGGTCGCCGCCGAGGCGGCCGGCGGCTGACTCAGCCCTCGGGCGGGGCCGAGAAGTCGCACTCCGGCTGCAGCGCCAGCCCCGTGCGGAGGAGGGCCGCGACGATTCCCTCGGCCAGCGTCGGCACCCGGTCGTCGGGGGGCGGGGACCAGAGGCAGCCGACGGTGGGCTGCCAGTCGGCATCTCCATCGAGGGTGTCGTCGTCGACGGCCTCGTCGGCCGCCGGGATCCCGATGTCGGCCTGACCGGCCAGTCGTTCGGCCTCGGTCGCCCGGGCGGCCGCCTCGGCGAACATCGCCTCGAGCTCCGCCATGGTGGGGGCCGGCAACTCCTCGGTCGGGACGGCGGGCAGGGTGCTGCCGGTGGTGTCCTCGATCACCCGCTCGGTGGTGGCTGCAGGCGGCGCGACCGTGAACCCCGTGAGCCCCGCGACGAGACGTTGGGCCGCCGTCGCCGTGAGCGGCTCGTCGGGACAGACGGCCAGTCCGCGCTCGTCGCAGGCGGCCACCGCGCCGCGCGACAGGGCCAGGTCGAGGAACGCCTCGGCGGGGTGCCCGTCGTCGTCGACGAAGGCGCCGTCGAAGGGGTCCTCCCGGCCCCCCGCCGCCCGGTAGGACGCGGCGGCGTCGATGGCCACGCCGTTGCGCATTCGCAGTTCGAAGTGGAGGTGGGGGACGGTGTCCTCGGCGTTGGTCGAGTCCCCGA
>CAZTLW010000054.1:0-14878 GCA_964614585.1 uncultured Acidimicrobiia bacterium
TCGACGGCACGCTCGGGCGCCCCGACGCCGAGGCGATCGCCGCCGGTCGCCAGGGCACCGTCACCGAGGTACCGGACGTCGGGACCGAGCTGGTCCCCGGCGACACCGTGGTGCGGGTCGATGACCAACCGATCGTGCTGCTCTCGGGCACCACGCCGGCGTTCCGCGACCTCGGCTACGGCAGCAGCGAGGTGACCCTGCCGGCCGGACGCCAGGGGACCATCACCGGGATCCTCCCCGAGGGTGCCATCGTCACCGAGGGCGACGTCATCGCCCGGATCGACGAGGCGCCGATCGTGGCCCTCGACGGGACGGTGCCCGCCTATCGGACGCTGTCGGAGGGTGACGAGGGCCCCGACGTCGCCCAACTCGAGGAGGCGCTGGTGGCGCTCGGCTACGACCCCGACGGCGACGTCACCGTCGACGACGAGTTCACCAACGCCACCGAGGCGATGGTGGAGCGCTGGCAGGAGGACCTCGGCGTCGAGGAGACCGGGATCGTGGTCCTCGGCGACGTCGTCTTCTCGCCGCTCCCCGCCCAGGTGCTCGTGGTCGCCGCCGACGTGGCGGCGGTCGTCTCCCCGACCACGCCCGTCATGACGGTGTCCGGCGGCGAGCCGCTGTCGGGGCCGGACGTCGCCCAACTCGAGGCCGGCCTCGTCGACCTCGGACACCTCGACGCCGCCGACGACGTCCTCGACGTCGACACGGTGGCCGCCATCGCCGACTTCCAGGCCACCCGCGGCCTCGAGGTGGACGGCGTCCTCGCCCTCGGGGAGATCGTGTTCCGGGACGGCGCCATCCGCACCGCGGCGGTGCTCGCCCCGGCCGGGACGACGGTGACGCCGACCACGCCCGTGGTGGAGGCCACCTCCTCGACCACCATCGTCCGCGTCGACCTGCCCGCCGCCGACCAGGGGGCGTTCGCCGTCGGCGGGGAGGTGGTCATCGAACTGCCGGACCGCACCGAGACCCCGGGCACCGTGACCAGCGTGGCGTCGGTGGCGACCACCGGTCCCCAGGGCAACGCCTCCTTCGAGGTCGAGATCGCCCTCGACGACCCGACCGCCGCAGGGTCGCTCGACGAGGCCCCCGTCGACGTGAGGGTGGTCACCGATACCGCCGAGGACGTCCTCGCCGTGCCGGTCACGGCCCTCCTCGCCCTCGCCGAGGGCGGCTACGCGGTCGAGGTGGTCGACCCCGACGGGACCACGCGGCTCGTCGCCGCCGACCCCGGCTTCTTCGCCGATGGCTTCGTGGAGATCGACGCCGACGTGGAGCCGGGCGACCTCGTCGTGGTGCCATGAGCACCGTCCTGGCCCTCGCCGACGTCGCCAAGGAGTACCCGACCACGCCACCGGTGCGGGCCCTCGACGGGGTGACCATGCGGGTGGAAGCCGGGGAGCTGCTGGCGGTGGTCGGGCCGTCGGGGTCGGGGAAGTCGACGATGCTGCACGTCATGGGGACGCTCGACCGGCCGAGCGCCGGCGACGTCGAGCTCGTCGGGCGACGCGTCTCCGAACTCACCGACGCCGACCTCTCGGGGTTGCGGGCCCACCACATCGGCTTCGTGTTCCAGCAGTTCCACCTCCTGACCGGCTACTCCGCCCTCGACAACGTCGCCGACGGGCTGTTGTACCGGGGTGTCCCGCTGGCCGAGCGACGCGAGCGGGCCGTGACGGCCCTCGGAATGGTCGGGCTCGGCCACCGGCTCGGCCACGTCGCCACGCAGCTCTCGGGCGGTGAGCGCCAGCGGGTCGCCATCGCCCGCGCCATCGTCGGCGACCCCTCGATCGTCCTCGCCGACGAACCCACCGGCAACCTCGACTCCAAGACGTCGGCCGGCATCGTCGAGCTGTTGCGGAACCTCAACGCTCGCGGCACCACGATCGTGGTCGTCACCCACGACCGGAGCATCGCCGAATCGCTGCCGAGGACCGTCAGCCTGCTCGACGGACGGATCGTCTCGGACGCCACGGTGGCGCTCGCATGACGACCGAGGCGCCGGCCGCCCGGCTGCAGCCCGCCGACCTCGCCCGGACGGCGACCGTCGGGGCCCGCACCCGGCCGATGCGGGCGGCGCTGTCGGCATTGGGGATCATGATCGGGATCGGGGCCATGGTGGCGGTGCTCGGCCTGTCGGAGTCGTCGAAGTCGGAGCTGCTGGCCCAACTCGAACAGCTCGGGACCAACCTGCTGACCGTCCAGGCGGGAGCAGGGATCGGCCGGGGCTCGGGCGAACTGCCGGACGAGGCCGTGGCCATGGTGGGTCGCATCGGCCCCGTCGAGGCCACCAGCGCCGTGCAGGACGTCGCGGCGTCCGTGTACCGCACCGACCTCATCCCCACCGGCCAGACGGGCGGGATCACCGTGAAGACCGCCGCTCCCGACCTGCTCGACACCCTCGGGGGGACGCTGGCCGAGGGCCGCTTCCTCGATGCCGCCACCGAGCGCTTCCCGACCGCGGTCGTCGGGGCCGTGGCCGCCGATCGACTCGGCATCCGCGACCTCGCCGCCGGGCCGGTGGTGCTGGTCGACGACGAACGGTTCACCGTCGTGGGCATCCTCGAGCCCCTCGAGCTCCACCCCGACCTCGACCGGTCGGTGCTCGTGGGCCTGCCCGCCGCGGAGGACGTGCTCGGCCACGACGGGTCCCCGAGCGTGATCTACGTCCGCACCCGTCCCGAGCAGGTCGAGGCGGTCGCCAACGTGCTGCCGGCGACCGCCAACCCCGAGTTCCCCGACGAGGTGGAGGTGTCCCGTCCCACCGACGCCCTCGAGGCGGCGGAGGCGGCCGACGACACCCTGACGGCCCTGTTCCTCGGGCTCGGGGCGGTGGCGCTGTTGGTGGGTGGGGTGGGCATCGCCAACGTCATGGTGATCAGCGTGCTCGAGCGGCGCTCGGAGATCGGCCTTCGCCGGGCGCTGGGGGCGACCCGCCGCCACATCGCGGTGCAGTTCCTCGGCGAGGCGGCGCTGTTGTCGGGGGTGGGTGGCGTGGCCGGCGTGGCGCTCGGGGCACTGGTGACGTTCGCCTGGGCATCGCTCGAGGGGTGGGACACGCTGGTCCCGACCGTCGCCCTCGTCGGGGGGCTGGTCGCCGCGCTTCTCATCGGGGCGGTGGCGGGGCTGTACCCGGCCGTGCGGGCCTCGCGCCTGTCGCCCACCGAGGCCCTCCGCTCCGAGTGACGCTGCCAACCCTGGGTTGTGGGCGTCGGGTTCCGACGCTCACCGTCCTCGGTTGGGGACCGGGCGACGCTCACAACCCAGGGTTGGGGTCAGCGGCCGAAGCGGCGGGAGCGCTGGGAGAAGTCCCGCAGGGTCCGCAGGTAGTCGACCCGGCGGAACTGGGGCCAGAAGACGTTGATGAAGGCGAACTCGCTGTAGGCCGACTGCCACAGGAGGAACCCCGACAGCCGGCTCTCCCCGCTCGTGCGGATGATGAGATCGGCGTCCGGCACGTCCGCCGAATACATGTGGGCACCGAGGCTCTTGTCGGTGATGTGCTCGGCGAGCTCCTCTGGCGGGACCCCCGACTCGACCAACTCAGCCACCAGTCGCCTGGCTGCGTCGACGATCTCCTCGCGTCCCCCGTAGCCCAACGCGATGTTCAGCGTGGCCTCGCCGGTCGGCCGGGCCGCCTCGAGCTTGCGGGCCGCCTCGACGAGGTGCTCGGGGAGCAGGTCGAGGCGGCCGATCGGGCGGACGTGGAGGTCGTAGGCCTCGGCGATCGCCGGGAGCCGGTCGAACAACTCGATGAGGACGTCGTAGTAGGGCTCGAGCTCCTCGTCGGGCCGGGCGAGGTTCTGGGGCGACAGCACCCAGGCGGTGATGGCGGGGATGCGGGGGTCCTGGGCCCACCCGAGGAACTCCTCGAAGCGGGCCATGCCCCGCCGGTACGAGGCGGCGTAGTCGGGCAGCCCCTCGGCCCGGGCATACCGACGGTGCCCGTCGAGGATGACCCCGATGTGCTGGGGCAGGTGTGACTCGTCGATCTCTCGGCGGAGCCGCCGCTCGTAGACGGTGTAGAGGATCCCCTCGGACATCGCCGAGAGGCTAGGAGGGCGGCGTGACCGTGGCCAGACCGCCACGGCATCCCCCAGTCCCTAGCCTGCCGGTCATGGCCACCGGTTCGACGAAGGCGATCTATGCCGCCCTGTTCGCCAACCTCGGCATCGCCATCGCCAAGTTCGTCGGCTGGTTCTTCACGTCCTCGTCGTCGATGCTCGCCGAGGCCATCCACTCCGTCGCCGACACGTCCAACCAGGCGCTGCTGCTGTTGGGAGGTCGCCGCGCCAAGCTCGCCGCCACCCCCGAGCACCCCTTCGGCTACGGGCGGGAGCGGTACTTCTGGTCGTTCGTCGTCTCGCTCATCCTCTTCAGCCTCGGCGGGATGTTCGCCATCTACGAGGGGGTCGTGAAGCTCGGCGAGGCCGCCCACGAGCTCGAGAACCTCGGCTGGGCCATCGGGATCCTCTCGTTCGCCATCCTGCTCGAGGGATACTCGTTCCGCACCGCCGTCCACGAGTCGCGACCTCTCAAGGGCCGCTCCAGTTGGTGGCAGTTCATTCGCCACTCCCGCAACCCCGAACTCCCGGTGGTGCTCCTCGAGGACTTCGGGGCCCTCACCGGCCTGGCGCTCGCCCTCGTCGGGGTGACGACCGCCGCCATCACCGGGGACAGCCGCTGGGACGCCTACGGGACGATCGCCATCGGGGTGCTGCTCGTCGCCATCGCCATCGTGCTGGCCATCGAGATGAAGAGCCTGCTCATCGGCGAGTCGGCGGTGGAGGAGGTGCGACAGCGCATCGTGGGGGCCATCGAGGCGGGCGGCGCCAACGCGGTGATCCACATGCGAACCGAGCACCTGGGCCCCGACGAGTTGCTGGTGGCGGCCAAGGTCCAGTTCCCCGCCCGCCTCGGGACGGTGGCGCTCACCGACGAGATCGACGCCGCCGAGACGCGGATCCGGGAGGCGGTACCGATCGCCCGTCTCATCTACCTGGAGCCCGACATGACCGACCCGAACCACCCCGACCTCGCGGACGGAGGCACCAATGTCGTCGCCTGACCTCTCGGCCGGGATCACGTTCCTCCGGGTGGCCGACCTCGACCGCTCGCACCGGTTCTACGGAGAGGGGCTCGGGCTGCCGCTGGTGCTCGACCAAGGCGGGTGCCGGATCTACGAGGTGGTGCCCGGTTCGTACCTCGGGGCCTGCGAGCGCCCCGACCCGGGCTCGTCGGGGGTCATGGTGACGTTCGTCACCGACGACGTGGCGGGCTGGCACGACCGGTTCACCGCCGCCGGCGCCGAGGTCGACGGCCCACCTCGTGACAACGCCGACTACCGCATCCACCACTTCTTCGCGACCGACCCCGACGGCCACACCCTCGAGGTGCAGCGCTTCTGGGACGACGACTGGGCCGATCCGGCCTGACGAACTCCGGTGCGGAGACCAGCCCAGGTCTGGTCTCGTCACCTCGGTTCGGCTGGAACCGACGCCCACAACCCAGGGTTGAGGGCGTCAGGGGAGGGGGAGGTGGGGCGACTCGGCGCAGAGCGCCTCGACCTCGTCGGGGTCGACCGGCAGCGCCGCCGTCAGGTTCTCCCACCCGTCGGCGGTCACGAGGACGTCGTCCTCGATCCGCACCCCGATCCCCCGGAAGGCCTCCGGCACCTCGAACGTGATCGTCTCGGCGCCCTCGGCCTCCTCGGCCTCCAGTCGGTCCGCCTCGGCGGCACCCAGGAGCAGCCGACGTTCGAGGCGCTCGCTCGGGTCGACGGCCAGCTTCGTGAACTCGACCGTCTCCCGGTCGGGCGCGACGTAGAGGCCCGGCTCGATCGTGAACGTCATCCCGGGCTCGAGGGCCAGTGGCACGCCGTCGACCCGCAGGGACCCGGCGTCGTGGACGTCGAGGCCGAGCCAGTGGCCGGTGCCGTGCATGAAGAACTCGCGGTAGTGGGCCATGGCCAGGGAGTCGTCGATGCCCAACGGCAGCAGCCCCAGGTCGACGAGGCCCTCGGTGAGCACCGCCACCGCGGCGTCGTGCATCGCCGGCAGTGACCCGCCGGGCCCGGCGTGGTCGAAGGCGGACCGGTGGGCGGCGAGGACGACCTCGTAGACGGCGCGCTGTTCGGGGGAGAAGCGTCCGTTCACCGGGAAGGTCCGGGTGATGTCGGCTGAGTGGTGGCCGTACTCGGCCCCGGCGTCGATGAGGAGCAGGTCCCCGTCGCCGAGCAAGGCGTCGTTCTCGACGTAGTGGAGGATGCAGGCGTTGGGCCCGCCCGCCACGATCGACGGGTACCCGTTGCGCTCCGAGCCACGCTGGCGGAACACGTACTCCATGGCCGCCTGCACCTGGAACTCGGCGATGCCGGGTCGGGCGAAGCGCATCGCCTCGGCGTGGGCCTCGACGGAGATGTCACAGGCGGTCCGCAGCGCCGCCACCTCCTCGGGATGCTTGCGCTGTCGGAGCTCGGCGAGGACCGGGGTCGGGTCGACGACCTCGGTGGGGACCGGTCGGCCGAACCGCTGGGCGAGCGGGGCCAGCGCTTCGATGGCCCCGGTCACGGCGTCGGTGGCCCGGCCGGGCGGTACGTACACGCGGGTGCGGCCGACCAGTCGGCGGCGGAGCTCGTCGGCGAGCTCGCCGATGGGGAAGGCGGCGTCGGCGTCGTAGCGGTCGATGGCCCCCTCGACCCCGGCGCGGTACCCGTCCCAGATCTCCCGCTCGCGGTCGCGTGGCCGCACGAAGAGCACGTAGCGCTCCGTGGGGTGGGACGGGTCGAGCACCGCCACTGCGTCGGGCTCGGCGAAGCCCGTGAGGAAGAAGAACGACGAGTCCTGGCGGAACTCGTGGTGGACGTCGTCGTTGCGGACCTGCTCGACCGCCGCGGGGATCACGGCGATGCCGTCCCCGATGACGGCGGCGAAATCGGCCCGTCGATCCGTGAAGGAACTCATGGGCCGGGAGCGTAGAGCGCCGGCCGGAGTGCCTAGAGGTCGACCACCGAGACCCGCAGGTCGTGGCTGCCGTCGGCGCGGGTGAACTCGTAGTACCAGTACAGGCGGTCGCCCACCCGAAGCGGGTACACGTACCGGACCGACCCATGGGGCGAGCGCACCCACGGCTCCTCGAGGGGGACCCGCTCGAAGGAGCGCCCGTCGGTGGTGGTGACCAGGCCGCACCACTCCTCGTAGTTGTCGTAGGCGGTGCGGGACCCGTCGTACGTGCCGAGCGTCTCACCGTCGAGGTCCACGAGGCCGTTGAGTCGGGCTCGCTGGCCGTGCCACGAGCCGGCGCCCGCCGGGGCGAGGACGTATTCGATCGTCTCGAAGTAGTGGCCGTCGGGTGACTCGGCGAGGATCGTCTCCTCCTGGGGCGCGGTCGTCCACCGGTCGCCATCGATGGTGGGGCCGGGACGGGGGTTGGTGGTGGCGTAGAGGCGGTACCCGCCGTCGTCGGTGCGGTACACGACGGGGTCCTTGATGAAGCCCAGGCCGAAGTTGGTGGGGTCGAGGACGGTGCGCCGGCCCTGGGTGTCGAGCTCGGCGGGCGAAGGACCGGTGACGACGTCGATCCGCCACCAGCCGGGCGACCCCGCCCGCTCGTAGGAGAGGTAGAGCCGCCACTCGTCGGCGTCGTGGCGCAGGCAATGGCCGACCTCGATGGAACTCGAGGCGAGGTCCTCCTTCGAGGCCTCCCAGACGTCGTCGAAGCGGATGCCGTCGTCGGAGGTCGCCACCCGGCAGACCCCACCGCGGCCCCGCTCGAGGGGCGTCCGGAGGCGGTAGAACAGCGTGAAGAGACCCGACTCGGGGTCATGGGCGACCTTGTGGCCGCCCACCCAGAACCCGTAGCCCCGGTCGAGCGGTTCACGGATGACGGTGCCGGCGGACGGGTCGAAGCGCAGGTGGTCGTAGGCCATGGGGCCAGCCTATGTCGCGATCGATCCGGGGCCGCCGGGCGATCCGTACCGACGACATGAGCGAACGACAGGTCTCCACGACCCGCATCGTCGACGCGCCGCCGGCGACGATCTGGGACATCATCACCGACCCGGCCATGCACCCGGTCATCGACGGGTCGGGCACCGTCAAGGCGGCCCTCGGCAATCCCAAGCGACTCGGGCCGAACTCGAAGTTCGGCATGTCGATGAAGATGGGCCTCCCCTACCCGATCCGCAACAAGGTGGTCGAGTACGTCGAGGGCCGGCGCATCGCCTGGCAGCACTTCTCGGGCCACCGCTGGCGGTGGGAGTTGGAGGAGGTCGAGGGTGGCACCCGGGTGACCGAGACCTTCGACTGGTCGACGGCCCGTTCCCCGCAGGCCATCGAGGCGGGCGGGTTCCCCGAGAAGAACCTCCGCGGCATGGAGGCCACCCTGGAGCGCCTCGCCGAGGTGGTGGCCGAGGGCCGCGCCGCCTGAGGCTCGCTTCGCTCGCCAGTACTGAGTACTCGGTACTCGGTACTCGGTACTCAGTACTCGCGAAGCGTAGCTTCGCGCCCATGGCCGACCCGATCCGCATCGCGAACTGCTCGGGGTTCTTCGGCGACCGCCTCTCCGCCGCCCGGGAGATGGTCGACGGGGGACCCATCGACGTGCTCACCGGCGACTGGCTCGCCGAACTGACCATGTACATCTTCTCCAAGACCAAGGAGCGGCGCCCCGACGGCGGGTTCGCCCGCACCTTCGTCGCCCAGATGGCCGACGTCCTCGGCGACTGCCTCGACCGGGGCATCAAGGTGGTTGCGAACGCGGGGGCCCTCGACCCGCACGGGTGCGCCGCCGCGGTGGAGCAGGTCGCCGCCGACCAGGGCCTGTCGCCGAAGATCGCCGTCGTCACCGGCGACGACCTCATCGGCCGCATCGGGGAGCTGCAGGCCGCCGGCCACGACCTCGCCCACCTCGACACGGGCGAGCCGCTCGGCGAGATGGCTTCGGAGATGCTCACCGCCAACGCCTACCTGGGCGGTTGGGGGATCGCCGAGGCCTTGGCCCGGGGCGCCGACGTCGTCATCACCGGCCGGGTCACCGACGCGGCGGTGGTGGTCGGCCCCGCCGCCTGGCACCACGGCTGGGCCCGCGACGACTGGGACGCTCTGGCCGGCGCCGTGGTGGCCGGCCACGTCATCGAGTGCGGCGCCCAGGCCACCGGCGGCAACTACTCCTTCTTCACCGAGGTTCCGGGCCTCGCCCACGCCGGGTTCCCCTGGGCCGAGGTCGCCGAGGACGGGTCGTTCGTGGTCGGCAAGCACGACGACGGCACCGGCGGCGAGGTGTCGATCGGGACCGTCACCAGCCAGCTCCTCTACGAGATCGGCGGCCACCGGTACGGCAACCCCGACGTCGTCGCCCGCTTCGACACCCTGTCCCTCGAACAGGTCGCCCCGAACCGGGTGCGGGTAACCGGGGTGGTCGGCGAGACCGCGCCGGACCGGCTCAAGGTGGCGATGAACTACGCCGGGGGGTGGAAGAACTCGATGGCGGTGTGCCTGACCGGCCTCGACATCGACGAGAAGATGGCCCTCGTCGACGACACGGTGTGGGACGCCTGCCCCCACGACCCCGAGGACTTCGAGGTCGTGACCACCGAACTCGTCGGCCGCCCCGAGCACGACCCATCCGACAACGCCGCCGCCGTCTGCCTGTACCGGATCACGGTCCGCGACCGCGACCCCGACAAGGTCGGCCGGGCGTTCGCGAACTCGGTGATCGAGACGGCGCTCTCGTCGATTCCGGGCTTCTTCTCGTTCACCCCACCGGGGTCCGGCGCCGTGTACCCGGTCTACTGGCCGGCGCTCGTCGACCCGGGCGTCGTCACCCACGAGGTCCACGTCGACGGCGAGGTCGTCACCATCCCCCACCCCGAGGGCGCAGCCCCGATGCGCACCGACGACGAGGCGTATCCGGTCCCGGCGATCCACCGGGAGTGGGGCGAGACGACCTGGGCGCCGCTCGGGGCGGTCGTCGGGGCCCGGTCGGGCGACAAGGGCCCGAACGCCAACCTCGGTGTGTTCACCCGCTCCGACGACGCATTCTGGTGGCTCCACGAGACGCTCACCGCCGAGCGCCTCGTCGACCTCCTCCCCGACCTGGCGGGGCTGTCGGTCACTCGGCACGTGTTCCCGAAGCTCCGGGCGATGAACTTCGTCGTCGGCCACCTCCTCGAGGAGGGCGTCGCCGCCGCCACCCGGGTCGACGCGCAGGCCAAGGGCCTGTCCGAGTACCTTCGCGCCCGCCACCTCGAGATCCCGACCGTCCTGCTGGAGGACCGATGAGCGCCCACTTCACCGACGAGCACCACCAGTTCCGCAAGCTCGTCCGCGAGTTCGTCACCAACGAGATCAACCCCCATGTGGACGCGTGGGAGGCGGCGGAGTGGATGCCGCTCCACGACGTCTTCGGCCAGATGGCCGAGCTCGGGATGCTCGGCCTCGAGTACGAGCCCGAGTACGGAGGCCAGGGCGCCGACCACTTCTTCACGGTCGTCCTCGCCGAGGAGCTGGGCCGCGCCGACCACGGCTCGATCGGGATGGCCGTGGGCGTGCAGGTCGACATGGCGACCCCGTCGCTGGCGAGGTTCGGCACCCCCGAACAGAAGGAGCGGTTCCTCGCCCCCGCCCTGCGAGGCGAGGCCGTGGCGTCGATCGCCGTGACCGAGCCCGACGCCGGCTCCGACGTCGCCGCCATCCGCACCCGGGCGGTGCGTGACGGCGACGAGTGGGTCATCGACGGCTCGAAGATGTACATCACCAACTCGCTGCAGGCCGACTGGATCTGTCTGCTCGCCCGCACCTCCGACGAGGGCGGCTACGCCGGGATGAGCCAGATCCTCGTCCCGACCGAGACCCCCGGGTTCGAGGTGTCGAAGAAGCTCGACAAGCTCGGGATGCGGGCGTCGGACACCGGGCTGCTCTCGTTCACCGACATGCGGGTGCCGGTGGAGTACACCCTCGGGGCCGAGGGGACCGGCTTCCAGCAGCAGATGCACCAGTTCGTCGTCGAGCGGATGTGGGCGAACTACGGGGCGATCGGCGGGCTGGAGCGGGCGCTCCAGCGCACCGCCGAGTACCTCAAGGAGCGGGTCGTCTTCGGAAAGCCGCTCATGAAGAACCAGTTCATCCAGTACAAACTCGCCGAGCTCGCCGCCGAGGTCGAGGCCCTCAAGCAGCTGAACTACGCCACCGCCGCGGCCTACCAGCGGGGGGAGGACCCCACCCGGCTGGCGACCATCGCCAAGTTCAAGGCGGGGCGGCTCACCCGGGAGGTCGCCGACTGGGTCATGCAGTTCCACGGCGGCATCGGCTACATCGAGGAGACGTGGACGGCCCGGTTCCTGCGCGACAACCGCCTGACCTCCATCGGCGGCGGCGCCGACGAGGTGATGCTGCAGGTGCTGGCCCGGATGGACGGCTACTGGGCGTAGCCCTCACGCCCCGCCGACGAACCCCCAGAAGAGCTCGCTCCAGCGGGCCTCGTTGTCGATGTGCGGCCCGTGGGTGGAGCCGGCGATGACCTCCGTCCGCACCGAGCCACCGGCGGCGGCATAGCGGTCGAGCACCGCCCGGATCTGGTCGAGCATCGGCTGGGGCGGGCACGCCTCGGGACCCGGCCAGCCCGGCACCAGGCCGAGCTCGCCGAGGGCGGCGAGGTCGAACATCGACCCGTTCGCCACGATCTGGTCGCCCTCCCCGTGGGTCCACAGCACCGGCGGCTTGGGGTCGACGTCGGCGAGGTCGTCCCACCGGCAGTACTTGCCGGACAGGGCGTTGAGGATCCCGGTGGTGCCGGGGGCGACCATCGGCCAGTGCTCCGACGGCGTCGAGTCGCCGGGGTAGCCCTCGTCGCCGATGAGCGCCTTGAGGATCTCGGCGGTGAGGTCGTCCTCCCAGGCCGGGTCGATCGAGAACTCGGGCGACCAGTAGAAGGCCCGCATGATGTTGCGGGGCGACGTGTCGGCGTCGGCGGTGGCGTCGCCGTCGGCAAGACGCTGCACGAAGTCAGGGTTGGCGACCCCACCCCCGGAGCCGGCGAAGTCCGGGTTGGTGGGGGTGCCCTCGGCATCGCGGGTGGCCCCGAACCCGTACGGGGCGACGGGGTCGATGAACGTCAGCGAGGCGACCGCGCCGGGTCGGTCGACGGCGTAGTGGGCGATCGCCGCGCCGCCGGTGGACCAGCCGACGAGGTGGACGGGGTCGGTGATCCCCAGGTGGTCGACGAGCGCCGCAAGGTCGTCGGACCAGTCCCGCAGGCCGCGGGTGGCGTCGATGGCCACCTTCGCCGAGTCGCCGAAGCCGCGCATGTCGGGGGCGATGACCCGGTACCCGTCGGGGGCGCCGGCGAGGACCCGGTCGTAGAAGCGGGCCGACGAGAGGTTGCCGTGGACGAGCACGACGGGGGTGCCGTCGGCGGGGCCGGTCTCGAGCCAGTGGGTCTCGAGGCGGTCGGTGGTGGCGGTCTCGCTGCGGACGCCATCGGGGATGGGCATGGAACTCTCCGAGGTCGTGGTGGCCGGGGAACCTAGGCGCGCCGGGCCCCGCCGGGCCTAGGTTCGCGCCCAGCGACGAACGGAGCCCCGTGGAGAAGCAGTACGCGACCGTCAACGGCCTGCAGATGGCCTATGTCGACGAGGGCGAGGGCGACCCGATCGTCTTCCTCCACGGCAACCCGACTTCCTCGTACCTGTGGCGCAACGTGTGGCCCCACGTCCGGGGCCAGGGCCGGATCATCGCCCCCGACCTCATCGGCCACGGGGACTCCGACAAGCTGCCCGAGTCGGGCCCCGACGCCTACACGTTCGTCCAGCACCGCGAGTACCTCGACGGCCTCCTCGAGCAGTTGGGCGTGACCGACGACGTGACCCTCGTCGTCCACGACTGGGGGTCGGGGCTCGGCTTCGACTGGGCCCACCGCCACCCCGACGCCGTCAAGGGCATCTGCTACATGGAGGCGATCGTCATGCCCCTGCCGTCGTGGGACCTGTGGCCCGAGTCGGCCCGGGGGATCTTCCAGGCCATGCGCTCGGAGGCCGGCGAGGAGATCGTGCTCACCAAGAACGTCTTCGTGGAGCGCATCCTCCCCGCCTCGATCATCCGCGACCTCACGGACGAGGAGATGGCCGAGTACCGCCGTCCCTTCACCGAGGCCGGGGAGGCCCGGCGCCCCACCCTCACCTGGCCCCGCCAGATCCCGATGGCCGGCGAGCCCGCCGACGTGGCCGAGATCGTCGGCGCCTACGCCGAGTGGCTGGCCCAGAGCGACATCCCCAAGCTGTTCGTGAACGCCGAGCCCGGCACCATCCTCATCGGCCCCCAGCGCGAGTTCTGCCGCACCTGGCCGAACCAGACCGAGATCACGGTCGCCGGCCTCCACTTCATCCAGGAGGACTCCGCCGACGAGATCGGCGAGGCGCTGTCCGGCTGGCTCGCCGGCCTGTAGGGGCCGCAGGCGCCGTCCCCGGACGACCGTAGGGTGTCGGACGAAAGGAGGTGCATCCATGTCGTTCATGGATTCGGTCAAGGGAATGCTCGGTGGGAACGGAGGCTTCGACCCGACCCAGATCAAGGAGCTGCTCGACCAGTTCGGGGGACTCGACGGCATCCTCGCCAAGCTGGAGGAGGCCGGGCTCACCGACAAGGTGCAGTCGTGGATCGGGGGTGGCGAGAACGCCGGGATCTCCGCCGACGAGATCAAGTCGGCGCTCGGCGACCAGAACCTGTCGGCGGCCGCCGACAAGCTGGGGACGTCCACCGATGACGTCGCCGGGAAGCTGTCGGAGCTGCTGCCGGGCCTCGTCGACACCTTGTCGCCGGGCGGGTCGCGACCCGAGGGCGGCTTCGACACGTCGGGCATCGGCGACGCCATCTCGGGGTTGTTCGGGGGCTGACCGCCCCGACCTCGACGGACCGCGGGCGCCGGTGTCACCGGCGCCCGCTTACATGGTGGGGTGATCTCGGTCCGCCGCATCGCCGGCGCCCTCGTCGCCATCGTCGCCGTCCCGCTGGCGGTGGTGTCGGTGGCGGCCTTCTTCGGCGACCTCGACTGGCGGCTCGACCTCCTCGCCAACGGCCGGGTCCAGCTGTGGTGGGTCGGCGGGGTCCTGACGCTGCTGGCGCTGCCAACCCGCTCGGCGGTGGCGATCATCTCGGCGGCGACGGTGGCGTTGGTCAACGTCGCGGTCGTCGTCCCCCTGTACCTGCCCCCGGGCGGTGAGCCGGCGGGCGAGTCCGTCCGGATCCTGTCGTTCAACCTGCTGTCGACCAACGACCGGTACGACGACGTCGTGGCCTACATCCGCGAGACCGAACCCGACCTGGTGTTCCTGCACGAGGGGACGGCGCTGTGGGAGGAGGCGCTGGCCGGCTTCTTCCTGCCCGACCACGAAATCGTCTCGGGCCGGACCGAGGCATTGATCTTCGGGACGATCGCGCTCGTGCCGCCGGGGTCGACGGTGGAGAGCCTCGGGTTCCGGTCGCGGGACCCACGGGGGCTGGTCGTGACGCTCGACGGGTTCGAGGTGCTCGGCGCCCACCCGCTGCCCCCCGTCTCGGAGCCTGAGGCGGCCCGCCAACGGGTGCAGTTGGCCACCTACGCCGAGTGGGCGGCGAGCCGGAGCGGCCCGGCCGTGGTGGTGGGCGACCTGAACGCCACGCCGTGGGCGGCGGGCTTCCGGGAACTGCTGGCCGACGGCGACCTTCAGAACTCCCAGCAGGGGTACGGGGTGGCGCCGACGTGGGAGGTTGGCCGGTTCTGGGCCGTGCCGATCGACCACCTGCTCCACTCCGACGACCTCGTGACGGTCGACCGGGTGGTCGGCCCCGACCTCGGCAGCGACCACCGACCGCTGCTGGTGGAGGTGGCGCCGGCAGGGTGA
>CAZTLW010000055.1:0-14777 GCA_964614585.1 uncultured Acidimicrobiia bacterium
CATCCCCCCTCTGGGGGGATTCCTCGGTACCCAGTACTCGGTACTCAGTACTCAGTCCCGGGCGTCGGCTTGCTGCGGCCGGGGGCGATGACCTCGCCGGAGTCGCGGCGGCGGACCGCCTCCCCGAAGCCCTCGGCCTCGGCGACCTCCTTCCACCACATCCCCTCGGGACTGTGACGGGTGATGCCGTCGAAGATGGTGGCGAACATCTGGGTCTGGGTGAGGCCCATCGCCTCCAGCGCCTGGTTCACCATGAGTTTCTGCATCATGAGTTGGTTGCGGGGCACCCCGGCCATGCGCTGGGCCAGCTCCGCAACCCGATCGTCGAGCCGGTCCTCGGGCACCGACTCGAGGACGAGGCCCATTTCGGCAGCCTCGACCCCGGTCACCAGGTCGCCGGTCAACAACATGCGCTTGGCTCGCTCGGGCCCGAGCCGATACACCCACATGGCCGTGGTCGGGCAGCCCCAGACCCGAGCCGGCGGGTAGCCGATCCGGGCATCGTCGGCCATCACCACGAGGTCGCAGCAGAGGGCGATGTCCGAGCCACCGGCCACCGCGAACCCGCGCACCTTGGCGATGGTCGGCTTGTACGACCGCCACAGTGCCATGAAGTCCTGCGTGTTCGCGTACATCATGCGGAAGTCGAGCATCGGGTCCCAGGGCATGTCCTGGGACCAGGCATGGCC
This sequence comes from uncultured Acidimicrobiia bacterium, assembly GCA_964614585.1. GTDB lineage: Bacteria > Actinomycetota > Acidimicrobiia > Spongiisociales > JAENVV01 > JAHEFX01. The sequence goes on from CAZTLW010000055.1 coordinate 690, forward strand.
GGACTCGGCGTAGTCCTTGAGGTCATAGCCCGAGCAGAAGGCTCGCCCGGCGCCGGTGAGGACGATGACGTGGACATCGTCGTCGTCGTTCGCCCGCTCGACCGCAGCCGCCAACTCGCCGGGGAGCGTGTCGTCGATGGCGTTCAGTCGTTCGGGGCGATCGAGGGTGATGGTGGCGATGCGGCCATCGACCGCGTAGCTGACACTGGGCACGCGAGCACCTCCGTCTCCGTCTCCGACTCGGTACTTGGTACTCGGTACCGTCGCCGCCGCAGGCGGCGACCCTACGCGACGACCCGGCCGTCCTTGAGCCGGATGGCCCGATCGATGCCGTCGACCGCCCCGGCGTCCCGTCCGGCCAGCACGAAGGCGGCGCCGAGCTCGCCCACGATCCGACAGGCGAGCCGGCCGATGGCGAGCCCCTCGCCGGGATCGAGGGCGGCCCATGGGTCGTCGGCGACCACCAGCCGTGGCCGCCGAGCCGCCACCATGGCCAGGCCGAGGAGGGCGCGCTCGGCGCCGTCGAGGTCACGGACCGGACGATCGGGCGCGAGACCACCGATGTCGTCGAGCAGGTCGAGCGGCGGGCGACCGGGCCGGCGGGCACGGGCGGCGGTCACCTCGAGCGCCTCGAGCGGGGTGGCATCCCCCGGCAGGTGCAGGGCGCCGTCGAGGAGCGCCACCCGCGAGCGCAACGTGCGGAGGGAGCGGGGGTCGGCGAGGTGGACCGGGACGCCCAGGACCCGGGCCCGGCCGCCCGTCGGCACGGAGCGGCCCGAGAGGATCCTCAGGAGGGTGGAGGTGCCGGATCCCTGAGGACCGGTGACCAGCACCCGCTCGGCGGCGCCGACCCGGACCGAGACGTCGGCGAGGGCGACGGTGCCGTCGGGATAGCGCTTCCAGAGCCGCTCCACGACGGCGGCGGGCGTGGTCCTCGTCGGGGTGACCGCGGTGGCGATCCCGATCTCCGGCACTCGACCTCCCGATGGCGTCACGGCCAACGTACGAGTCGGCGGTGTCTCGGATCGGTCCGTTCGGTCACCCCCGGGTGAACGCTCCGATCAGTCCTCGTCGATCGGTTCCGGCGTCACTCGGTGGGCACGGAGGAAGTCGAGGACCTCGTCGCGAAAGAAGTGGAAGGTTCGTCCACCCGGCAGCCGATAGGCGGGGATCCGTCCCTCTCGGGCGTAGCGGCGGACCATCTGGACGTTCATCCCCAGCAGTTCGGCAACCATCGCCGTGTCCATGACCGGCGGGTAGTCGTCGAGCGGGCGCGCGTCATCGGTCATCGTCGTCGACCGTACCTGGTCGTCCGCTCACGGGGCGAGGTCGAGGACCGTGTCCTCGACCCACCCGAGCGGGTCGTACCCGGCCACGGTGAGCACCCAGACGACGAAGACCAGGGCGGCGGCGACCAGCAGCACGTTCACGAGTGCCCGGGTCGCCCCCCGGCCGGCGTCGTCGATGAGCAATCTGCGCAGCATCGAAGCCTCCAGCTCCCGCCTCGTTCGGCGGTCAGGGAAAGGGTACCCCCCGCCGGTGCCCTCCGGTAGGGGTCAGCGGATCACGAGGTCGGGGTGGGTTCGGACCCGGGGTTTGCGGGCGACCACCTCGAGGGCGATGGCGTCGAAGGCCTGCTCGACCTCGGACCCGGGTGCCGCCACCACTGCCGGAATGCCGACGTCGGCCCCTTCGCGCACGGCGGTCAGGAGCGGGACCTGCCCGAGGAGCGGCACGTCGAGTTGCTCGGCGAGCTCGGCCCCACCGCCGGCACCGAACAGCTCGTAGCGCTTCCCGTCATCGCCGGTGAACCAGCTCATGTTCTCCACGACGCCCATGAGCTCCTGGTCGACCTCGGCGGCCATGAGCCCGGCGCGACGCGCCACCCGCTGGGCGGTCGGCTGGGGCGTGGTCACCAGCAGCATCTGGGCCCGGGGGAGGAACTGACTGAGCGAGATGGCGACGTCGCCGGTGCCGGGCGGGGTGTCCACCAGGAGGAAGTCCGGCCCGTCCCAGAACACGTCCTCGATGAACTGCTGCATCGCCTTGTGGAGCATCGGGCCCCGCCAGATGACCGCCTTCTCGTCGCCCACGAAGTAGTCCATCGACATGACCTTCACGCCATGGGCGGCCGGTGGGATGATCGACCGACCGATGAGCACCGGCGCCGGCGGGGTGCCGAGCATGCGCGGGATCGAGAAACCCCACACGTCGGCGTCCATCACCCCCACCCGATGCCCGGTCCGGGCGAGCGCCACGGCGAGATTGGTCGTCACCGACGACTTGCCGACGCCGCCCTTGCCCGACGACACCGAGATCACCCGGGTGCGGGCCCCGGGGCCGTTCACGGCGGGGGCCTCCTCGGTCAGGCGGTCCATGAGCTCCACTTGCTCGGCCTCGTCCAGTTCGGTCACGTCGACCTGGACCGAGCGAACCCCTCGCACGTCCTGACAGGCCTCCGTGATGGCGGCTTGGAGCGCCTCGTCGGACGGGTGGCCGATGACCGGGAGGGCGATGGAGACGGTCGCCGACCCGAGTCGCCCGGCACTCACGTCGCGGATGAGGCCCAACTCTCCCAGCGTCCGATCGAGGACGGGATAGGTGACGGACTCGAGGGCGGTTCGGATGGCATCGACGTCGGCCATGGCCGGGCTCCCGGGGATAGGAGGGGGCTCGAAACTATATTCGTGCCCGGGAGTTGCCTTTGAACCTCGACGATTTCGACCGCACGCTCGGGAAGCTCACCGCCAGCCTCGGGGACCCGACGCGGCGGGGGATCTACATCGCCGTCCGCGAGGCGGACGACCCGATGACCGCCGGCGAGGTCGCCGAGGCGTTCGACATCCACCCCAACGTCGCCCGCCACCACCTCGATCGACTCGCCGAGGACGGCTACCTGGCGGTCGAGACCCGTCGGGCGGCATCGGGCGCCGGCAGGCCGGCCAAGGGGTTCCGGGCCACACCGAAGCCGATCGAGCTTCGACTGTCGCCCCGCCGCACCGACCTGCTGGTCGACCTGTTGCTGGAGATGCTGGGCGAGGTCGGCGGAGCCGACATCTCGGCGGTGGCTCGCCGGGTGGGCCGGGCCTACGGCCACGCGCTCGCCGCCGAGCTCGGTCCGGCCGACGACCCCATCGGCGCCGTTGCTCGCGCCATGTCGTCGATGGGCTTCGACACGTCGGCCGACCCCGAGGCCGGGGTGTACCTGACGAACCACTGCCCGTTCGGCGAGACGGCGCTCACCCACCCGGAGGTCGTCTGCGCCCTCGACCAGGGCATCGTCGACGGCCTGTTGGAGGTCCTCGACCCCGGCTACCGCTCCCGAGTGGTCCCCCATCCGGGAGGAAGCAGCCGATGCGAGACGCACCTGTCCCCGACGACGCCGGTGGTCCTTTCGAACGGTTGAGCGGCTCGGATCGCCGTCAGGCGCCGGCCCGGGCGAACTGCACCTGGTCGATGAGGAAGTCCCCCATCCTGGTGAGCACCGCCCGTGTCGCCGGATCGCCGACTCCCGCGATGGCCGCCGCCGCCAGGTCCAGCCGTCGGTTGGCCTCGTCCAGCGCGGCGGCCACGTGGCCACCGCTACGGCAGATGTCGATGACCTCGTCGATGACGGCCCGGTCGTACGGTCGGGGCGAGGACAGCAGCTTGCGCACCCGCTCCCCCTCGTCGCCGTGGAGGGCGCCGAGCACCGGGAGCGTGAACTTCCCCTCGCCGATGTCGGACCCGGCCGGCTTGCCGAGGTAGTCGTCGGAGGCGACGAGGTCGAGGGCGTCGTCGGCGATCTGGAAGACGATGCCGATCTCCCACGCCCAGGTGCTCACGGCCTCGATCGTGGCGTCGTCGCAGTCGGCCGCCATCGCCCCGAGCCGGGCCGAGGTCCGGATCAGGGAGGCGGTCTTGCCCTCGATCACCCGGAAATAGGCGTCGGCGGAGTGGTCGGTGTCGAAGTCGAGCCGCAGCTCGAGCGTCTGGCCCTCCACGAGCTCGGCGTAGGTCCGGGCGAGGAGGCGGACCGACTCCTGGCCGAGGTGGGTGGCGGCCACCTCCGAGGCCCGGGCCATGAGGAAGTCCCCGGCGAGGATGGCCACGGTGTTGGTCCAGTTGGCGTTCACCGATGCCGAGCCCCGTCGGGCGTCGGCCTGGTCGATCACGTCGTCGTGGTAGAGGGATCCCACGTGGATGAGCTCGACCGCCACCCCGGCCTCGACGGGGCGGCCATCGGTCGGGTTCCCCAGTTCCGCGGCGATCTGGGTCAGGAGCGGCCGAAAGCGCTTGCCGCCGGCACGCAGGAGGTGCTGGGTGATCTCGGTGAGGAAGTCGTCGGAGGCGGCCGAGGCCTCGAAGAGCCGTTCCTCCACCGCGAGCATCCGGTTCCACACGTCGGGAAGGTCGACGATGTCGGTGACGGAGGGGGCCTGCATGGGTGGCGAATGGTACCGGGAGCGCCGGATTGGTCGACAGACGCGCTGCGGGCCCCGACGATCGTCGGGGCCCGCAGCGACAGTGCGTGGGTCAGGCGGCCCGGCCGTACAGATCGGCCTCCAACTCCTCGACGAACTCGTCGTCGATGGGAAGCTCCAGCAGCGAGGCGTGAGCGGGGGTCGAGGTGCGGCGGCGCCGCTCGGTTCGGTACTTGGCGATGGCGTGCATGTCGGTTCCTGGATAGGGGTGTCTATTTGTGAACGCGATCACGATATCGGCCATTCCCTCCTAGTCGAGCACCGACCGGCAGAACCGCTCGGTCGCCGCCACCATCGTCTCGGTGGCCTCGAACATCGGCTGATGGCCGCAGTCGGGGAGCAACAGTGGGGTGGCCTGCTCACCGATGGCGTCACTGATCAGGTCGACGTGCCCGGGCGTGGCGTACTCGTCGTCGACACCCTGGGCGACGAGGGTCGGCACCGCGATCGCGCCGAGCTGCGGACGGATGTCCCAGTCCGCGAAGCTCGGATGGGTCCAGATCCGCACCCACTCGCCGAACACGGTGTCCACGTCGTCGTGGTACTTGGCGAGCCGGTCCCGGAGATCGCCGTGGCGGAAGCGGTCCGCCACCGCCGCCATCGACCCCGGACCCTCGGCCTCGACGACGACGTGGCCCGCCACGGAGACGACTCCCAACAGCCCGCCACCGGGGTCGATGGCGGCGTTGAGGAGGGCGATGGTCGCGCCGTCGGAGTGGCCCCACAGGACGTGACGGCCCACTCCCAGTGCCGCCAACAAGGCCGGCAGGTCGCGGGTGGCCTCACCCTCGTGGTAGTCGAACGGCCACGGAGCCGGACGCCGCTCGGAACGGCCGTAGCCCCAGCGCGACCCGATGACGGCCCCCCACCCGGTGGCCGCCGCCACCCGATCGGGGAAGTCCCGCCAGAGGGCGAGGCAGCCGAGCGCCTCGTGCAGGAACACGAGCGTCGGCGACCCGGGGCGGGTGGCGGGGATGCGCCGGACCTCGACCTCGTGGCCGGCGACGACGTGGCGCTCGGTCATTGCGCCGACGCTACCGACCACCCACCGGCCCTAGGGTTGGACCATGACCGATGCGAACCCGTCGATGCCCGACGCCGTGGAGGAGCCCTCCCCGCCGGATGCCGCGCCGGCACCGGTCTTCCCGGAGGAACGCGAGCCGCCGGTCAGCGAACCCACGAAGCTCATCCGCATCGCCTCCATGACCCGGGCGGTGCTGGAGGAACTGCGCCAGTCGGACCTCGACCACGAGGCCTGCCGGCGGGTGCTGGGGATCCACCGGTCGAGCCTCCACGAGCTCAGGGACGTTCTCTCCGAGGAGCTGAAGGAGGAGTTCGACGACATCTTCGCCCCCTTCGACGGCGAACCGTCCGAGGCTTCCCTGCGCATCGCCAGCGCCCAACTCATCGGCTGGCTCGAAGGCCTCTTCCACGGGATCCAGGCCACCATCGCGACCCAGCAGATGCTGGCGTCGAACCAGCTGGCGCAGATGCGCCAGAAACAGGCACTCGAGGGCGGCTCCGACGGCCCTCCGGAGTACCCCGGCGTCTATCTGTGAGCATGCCGGACCGGTTGGCGTTCCTGCTCGGGACCTGGCGCGGGACCGGACGGGGTGACTACCCCACGATCGACGCCTTCGAGTACCGCGAGGAGGTCGTGTTCGGGTCGGTGCCGACCAAGCCGTTCGTGACGTACGTCCAGCGGACCACCGACCCCGACGGTGCCCCCCTCCACGCCGAGTCCGGCTACCTCCGCTCCCCGACCGAGACGACCGCCGAACTCGTCGTCGCCCAACCGACCGGCGTGGCGGAGGTGCACGCGGGCACGCTGGCGGGCACGGCCCTCGTTCTCGCCTCCACCGGCGTCCTGCTGACCCCCACGGCCAAGGAGGTGACGGCGGTCGGCCGCCGCCTCGAGGTGACCGGCGACGTGCTGCGCTACGAGCTCGACATGGCCGCCGTCGGCCAGGACCTGCAGTTCCACCTCGAGGCCGAACTCACCAAGGTGAGTACTGAGTACTGAGTACTGAGTACGGACGGGCGAAGCCCGCCTACAGGTCCCGCACCCAGGGCGGGGCCGACTCCGGGTCCAGCGACGATCGGCGAATGGCGTCGGACACCACCGACGGGTCGATCGCTCCCCCATCGGCGAGGGCGGCGAGGGTGGCGACGACCACCGACTCGGCGTTCACCTCGAAGAAGCGTCGCAGCGCCTCGCGGGTGTCCGATCGGCCGAATCCGTCGGTGCCGAGCGAGACGTAGCGGCGCGGCACCCACCGGGCGACCTGGTCGGGTACCGCCGTCATGAAGTCGGAGACGGCCACGATCGGCCCCTTGGTCGCCGCCAGCAATCGCGTGACGAGCGGCACCCGCGGCTCGGCGTCGGGGTGGAGGCGGTTCCACCGCTCCACCGCCAGCGCCTCCTCGCGCAGCTTCTTGTAGGAGGTCGCCGACCACAGCTCGGCCGCCACGCCGTAGCGCTCGGACAGGACCCGGCGAGCCTCCCGGGCGGCCCCATGGGCGGTGCCGCTGAACAGGATCGTCGCTCGGTGGCGACCGTCGTCGGGGGCACCCTCGAAGCGGTACATGCCGGCGACGATCCCCTCGTCGATGCCCTCGGGCTTCGGGGGCTGGACGTAGTTCTCGTTGTAGAGGGTGAGGTAGTAGCTGACGTCCTCGGGCTGAGAGCCGTACATCCGATGGAGGCCATGGCGGATGATCGTCCCCATCTCGTAGGCGAACGCCGGGTCGTAGGCCTCCATGGTGGGGATGGTCGAGGCCAGCACGAGCGAGTGGCCGTCCTGGTGTTGGAGGCCTTCTCCCATGAGCGTGGTGCGGCCCGCCGTGGCGCCGAGCAGGAAGCCACGGGCGCGGGCGTCGGCGGACGCCCATGCCAGGTCGCCGATCCGCTGGAAGCCGAACATGGAGTAGAAGATGTAGAACGGCACCATCGGCACGCCCGTGTGGGCATACGAGGTCGCCGCCGCGATCCAACTGGCCATCGACCCGGCCTCGGTGATGCCCTCCTCGAGGATCTGGCCGTCCTTGCCCTCCACGTAGGAGAGCAGCAACTTGGCATCGACGGGCTCGTACTTCTGGCCCTCGTGGGCGTAGATCTTCAGCTCACGGAACAGCGAGTCCATCCCGAAGGTGCGGGCCTCGTCCGGCACGATGGGGATGACGCGATCGCCGAATCCCTCGTCACGGGCAAGGGAGCGCAACAGCCGGGTGAACGCCATCGTGGTGGACGCCTCCACCGACCCCGAGCCCGCCATCACCTCTGCGAAGGCATCGTCGGAGGGAAGCGTCAGCGAGAGGCGGTCGCGGACGAGGCGCTCGGGCAGCGGACCCCCCAGCTCGCGGCGTCGCGCCATGAGGTAATCGTGCTCGGCGGAGCCCGGCTCGAGGGCCAGGTAGGGGGGCTCGTCCTCGGGGCCGAGCTCAGGCAACCGGTCCTGCAGCGAGAGGCGCTCCCGCATCCCGTTGAGCTGCTTGTTCGTCAGCTCCTTGATCTGGTGGGTGGCATTGCGACCCTCGACGTCGGGGCCCAGCGTCCATCCCTTGATCGTCTTGGCGAGGATGACGGTGGGTCGCCCGGTGACCTCGGTCGCCCGCTTGAAGGCGGCGTAGAGCTTCTGGTAGTCGAGACCACCCCGTCGGAGCGCCCAGATCTCGTCGTCGGTCATGTCCTCGACGAGGGCGGCGAGACGGGGGTCGCTCCCGAAGAAGTGCTCCCGGACGTACGCGCCGTCCTCGGCCTTGTACCGCTGGTACTCGCCGTCCACGCTCTGGTTCATCTTCTCGACCAGGACGCCGTCGGCGTCCTTGGCCAACAACGGGTCCCAGTTGGATCCCCAGATGACCTTGATGACCGCCCAGCCGGCCCCCCGGAAGATCGCCTCGAGCTCCTGGATGATCTTCCCATTGCCCCGCACCGGGCCATCGAGGCGCTGCAGGTTGCAGTTGATCACCCAGATGAGGTTGTCGAGCTTCTCGCGAGCCGCCAGCGTGATGGCCCCGAGCGTCTCGGGCTCGTCGACCTCGCCGTCCCCGACGAACGCCCACACCCGGGAGTCGGAGGTGTCGTCGATGCCCCGGTTGTGGAGGTAGTCGAGGAACCGGGCGTGATAGATCGAGTTGATCGGGCCGAGGCCCATCGAGACCGTTGGGTACTCCCAGAACTCGGGCATGAGCCGAGGGTGGGGATACGACGAGAGCCCGCCGCCGTCGACCTCGAAGCGAAATCGGTCGAGCTGTTCGTCGGTGAGGCGCCCCTCGAGGTAGGCCCGGGCATAGACACCGGGGGCGGCATGGCCCTGGAAGTAGACGTGGTCTCCGGGGGTGTCGACCGAATGCCCCCGGAAGAAGTGGTTGAAACCGACGTCGTACATGGCCGCCGACGAGGCGAACGAGGACAGGTGCCCGCCGATCCCGTGCGCCTGCTCGTTCGCCTTCACCACCATGACGGCGGCGTTCCATCGGATCGCCCGCCGGATGTACCGCTCGATGTCCTCATCGCCAGGGAACTCGGGTTCCTCGGACGGCGGGATGGTGTTGATGTACGGGGTGACGGTGAGCGGGGGGATCTCGACGCCGAGGCGGCGGGCGTGACGGGCGGTGGCGGCGAGGAGGTAGAGCGCCCGGTCCGTGCCGATCCGGTCGACCACCGCCTCGATGGACTCCATCCACTCCTGCGTCTCGACGGGGTTGCCGTCGGGGATCTGCAGGATGTAGTCGTCGGGTCTGGGCATGGGCGTCCTTCGGCGGCGGCCCGACCATCGTAGTGAGGGGTGGTTCCCACCGGCCCGGGTAGCCTGCGGCCCATGCCCTCCTTCGACGTCGTTTCTTCCGTGGATGCCCAGGAGCTGCGCAACGCCGTGGACCAGACCAACCGCGAGTTGTCGACCCGGTACGACTTCCGGGGCACCGACGCCCGCGCCGAGCTGGGCGACGACACCGTCACCGTCGAGGCGGACTCCGAGGGGCGGGTCGAGGCCGCCAACGACGTGCTGGCCTCCAAGCTGATCCGCCGTGGCATCGATCTCCGATCCCTCGACGCCGGCGAGCCCCAGACCATCGGTGGCGGACGCATCCGGGTCGTCTGGACCGTGGCCCAGGGCATCGACCGCGACGCGGCCAGGGATCTCGTCAAGATCGTCAAGGACCTCGGCCTGAAGGTGCAGGCGCAGGTCCAGGGGGACCAACTCCGGGTGAGTGGCAAGAAGCGCGACGAACTCCAGTCGGTGATCGCCGAGCTCAAGGCCCTCGATTTCCGGCTCCCCTTGCAGTTCGAGAACTTCCGGGACTGACCGCCGCCCACCCACGGGTGGGGGCCGGATACCCTGCCGCCGTGTCAGACGTCGAGCCCCTCCCCCGACGCGGGGGCCTGCTCACCATCGCCGCGCTGGGTGCCATCGGCCTGGTCGTGGCCATCTGGGTGTTCGTCGGCCCCGGCGACGACGCCGACCCGACGCCATCGAGCGTCGAGACGGTTGGCGCCCTCGAGGCCGGGTCACCGGCGCCCGCCTTCACGGTCCGCCGCCTCGATGAGGGCACGTTCAGTCTGGCGGCCCATCTGGCCGAGGATGGCCGTCCCGTGGTCCTGAACTTCTGGGCGTCCTGGTGCACCCCGTGCAGGAACGAGATGCCGGCACTCGACGAGGCGGCGGCCGCCAATCCCGACGTGCTCTTCCTGGGCGTGGCGACCTCCGACACCGAGGCGGCCGCTCGCCGCTTCGCCGACGAGATCTCGGTGGGCTACCCCCTCGCCATCGACACGACCGGGGTGGTGGCCAACGACTACGGCGCCTTCGGTCTCCCGACGACCTATGCCATCGCGGCCGACGGCACGATCGCCCGGATCGCGCTCGGCGAGATCGACGCCGACGACATCGCGGACCTGATCACGGCCGCCCGACGCTGACGATCGGGCGTACCGTCGCACCGTCGTACCTAGCTGATCGCCCCACCCGAATCGAGGAAGCGGCCCAGGTACTCGAAGGCGACGCCCAACACGACCACGGCCACCGCCACGATGACCACGGCCAACACGACCCTCACGGGCGTGGGGCCCGGCAGGGCCTCGAACCAGCGCCGGAGCATCAGGCGGCCTCCTCGGCGACGTAGCGGGCATTGGGTCCGGAGACCAGTTCGGCGACGACGACGAGCCGCTGCCGCGAGCTGAACTCGGGGTGACACGTGGTCAGGGTGAGCATGGCCCCATCCAGCGGGTCGACCACCCAGAGGGCATTCGCCCGCACCGCCATCCAGCCGGCCTCGTCACCGACGTCGAGCATCCGGGATTCGTCGTGGACGGTCCGAGGGTCCCGGACGACGTAGACATGGGTGCCGATGGCGGTCTCCACGATGATCGGGTCCCCGACCGCGAGCTCGTCGAGCCGGTTGAAGGGGGCGCCGTAGGTGGTGCGGTGACCGGCGATCGCGGCGTTGCCGGGCTGGCCGGGGAGTGGGGCATCGAGGTAGTGGCCGGGCCCGCGCCTGAGATTGGGGAGGTCCTCCCCTGCCCGAACGACGTAGGAGGGCCCCGAGGTGCGCAGTTCGTCGAGGCCGATGTCGCCGCTCGTGAACTCGGCCGGGTCGGCGAGGGACGGGAACGTGATGACGGCGAAGGCCTCGCCGGCACCGGGCTCGGGCTCTGGGGTGAGGAACGTCGGCCCGGTCGAGACGATGACGCTCTCGTCGACGGATCCGTCCTCCGACAACCGGACGGACGAGCCCTCATCGTCGGGCACGCCGACGCCGGCATCGTCGAGCGCGTTGCGGACGTCGTCGAAGTAGCCGTCGACCTCCTCGGCCGCGGCCTCCTGCTCGGCGGAGGTCACCAAACCGGTGCCCCAGAGTTGGTAGGCGAGGAAGGCGAGAATGAGGAGGCCGGCCCAGATCATCGCCCACCCGACCCCACGGATGATCCGGACGGTGCGCGTCATCACCGGCAGGATACCGGTGGGTGCCCCATAGACGCCCGCTCCGCCCGGGTCCCGGGACTGTTACCGTCCAAGCGGGATGCCCTGGTTGGTCCTCGTCCTGCTCGCCGCAACCTTCGTGGCACTGCTCCGCGGCGGCCGCCTGGCGAACTTCGGCGACATCCACCTGCGGCTGTGGTGGCTGCTACCGATCGGCTTCGCCATCCAGGCCTCGTCGGCGTTCCTCCCCGAGGCCGATTGGGCCCACACCGCCGGCCTCGTCCTCGTCCTCTCGTCGTACGTGCCGCTCATCATCGCCGTCGGCGCCAATCGCGAGCGGCCCGGCATGCTGCTGGCCGGCCTCGGCATCCTCGCCAACTTCACGGTCATCGCCGCCAACGGCGGCATGCCGGTCATGCCGGACGCGATCAGGGCGGCCTCGGGGTTCACGATCGACGAGCCGTCGATCACCGCCGCCAAGCACGTGATCTTCGACGAGTCCACTCGACTCGGATTCCTCGCCGACGTCATCCCGCTCCGCATCTTCGGCCAGGGGCACGTGATCAGCCTCGGCGACGTCGTGCTGGCGATCGGCCTGGGGGTGTTCCTGGAGGGTGAGCTCCGCAAGCCGGTCCGGTGGTTCAAGCACCGAGCGGCCTCCCGCTCGGGGTCGGGATCCGCCCACCGCGACTAGGTGGCGCCGACCACCTCGTCCGATCGGTGCTCGAGCACCGTCCGAAGGCTGCGCACCACCACCGGGTCGTAGTCGTAGACCGTCCCCCGATGGAGCAGTTCGAGCGCCTCGAGCGGTGAGGCCCCGGCCTCATGGACCGCCCGGTCGTAGGCGGAGGCGACCTTGACGATGCGGGCCTCGATCGGGATCTCCGGGTCGTCGTCCTGGCCGGGGCGCCGATACGGGTTGTGGTGGACCTGCACGATGTGGGCGGCATCGGTGAGGTAGTCGGCCTCGGCGATGATCTCCGACGACCAGCGAGCGATGTCGTCCTCGGTGTAGCCGTGCTCGACGATCGACGGCTCGGTGAGGGTGATCCGGCCGATGTCGTGCATGAGGGCGGCGTACTCGAGGGTCTGGACCCGATTCGGGGCCAAGCCCATCTCCTTGCCGATCCTGACCGCCACCCGGGCCGTGCGGTCGGCGTGGCCCTCCAGCGCCAGGCCCCCCACCTCGGGGATCCGGGCGAGGGCACGGATGGTCTGCCCGTAGGTCGTCCGCGTGTCGTCGTAGCGACGGAACGACGAGAAGGTGATCTGGAAGGGGATGGCCCCGACGACGACGGCGACCCAGGGGTCGGAGAACTGCCACACCAGGCCGAAGGCGGCGCCGGCGGCCATGAGCGAGCCGATGAGGGGCAGGTCGCGGAGCCCGACGCCGGCCACGTAGGCGAGGCTGGTGGCTTCGGTTCGGCGGATGGCCAGCAGTCGGAAGAACACCTCCACGGCAAACCACGTGAGGGCGGCGACACCCCAGAGGACCACGGACCCCAGTTCGTTGGAGATCGCGATCGGGACGCCGGACAGGAACAGGACCGAGGCGTAGGCAGCCGCGCCCACCAGGCGACGGAGGTCGACCGCGAGGCGGAGCGGCGGGGCCACACCGACCAACCGTGACAGCCGAACGGCCGCCATGCCGGCGGCGAGCATGCCGAGCGTCGCCTCCGGCACCGGGAAGAGGAACGGCACGGCTGCCCCGATGAGCAGGAGGAGGTCGAGGCGGGACCCGCCGGGTCCCCGCAACTGAAAGCGGGGACCGATGGCGAAGGCGACGGCGCCGAGCGCGATCAGCCACCACGCCGCGGTGCCCGGCAGGGCCACCACCGCCACGACGGCGGCGATGGCGATGGTGAGGAGGTCGGTGGGTCGGTCCCTCATCGCTGCACCCGCCTGCTCGCCTCGGCCGGATCTCGTCCCTCGGCGATCGCCCGGGCCGTCTCCTCGTCGTGGATGTCGGGCGAGCCGTAGATCTCACCCCGGACCTCGATGGCGCGGATCAGCGCCTCCACCGCCTCGGGCATGAACTGGCTGCCCGAGCAGCGCCTCAGTTCCTCGAAGGCGTACTGCTGGCTGAGGGCGACCCGGTAGGAGCGAGTGGTGGTGATGGCGTCGAAGGCGTCGGCGACGGCGAGAATGGCCGACTCCCGGGAGGGGCGTTGGCCGGTGCGCTCACCGTCGAAGAAGTGGTGGGTGCCCTCGGCGATCTCGACCATGGGTTCGAGGAATTCGACCTCGTTGAGGATCTCGCCCACCACGTGGTCGTGCCGCCGCATGACGGCCCATTCCTCCTCGGTGAGGCGGCCCTTCTTCTGGATCAACTCCTTGGGGACCACCAGCTTGCCGATGTCGTGCAGGAGCGCCGCCCAGTTGAGCGACTCCAGCCGGTTGCCGCGCAGGCCCATCTCCTCGCCGATGAGGATGGCGAAGTGGGCCACCCGCTCCGCATGGCCCCGGGTGTACAGGTCCTTGGCCTCGAGGGCCTTCACGAAGCCGGCCAGGGTCGCCTCGTGGGCCTCGCGCAGCGTGCCGAACGACACGAAGGCCTGATGGCCGACGAGGAAGAGCACCATCATGAGCACGAAGAGCAGCGTGGAGCCGCCGGTGGCGACATAGGCGTAGCCGAGGACGCCACCGACGAGGCCGACCAGCAGCGACGACGGGACCAGCGTCGCCATCCCGGACCACAGGTT
>CAZTLW010000056.1:0-14418 GCA_964614585.1 uncultured Acidimicrobiia bacterium
TCGGCGGTCTGGTCGAACGACACCGACCCAGCCGCGAACGCCGCCGCCAACTCGGGCTCGGACTCCAGCGCCGACGCGGTCTCGGCCAATCGCCGGGCCGACCGCCGATCGACGCCGGTGCGCAACTGCACCCACTCGACCACGTCGCGGGCCCCATCGACCTGCCACAGCTCGCGGGCGTCGACCTCTCGGACCAGCCCCATCAACGTGTGGGTCGCCGCCGCGATCAACGCCGCGGTCTGATCGACCATCAACTCGAGCGACGAATCGCTCGCTTCACCGAACATCGAGGCGGTCCCTTCCGCCTCCCATTCGATCGTGCCACCCCCAACCATCGCAGGAGGGTGCGACAGAAGCGATGAGATGACCGTTCTGGGCGGCTCACTCCCGCCCGTCAGGCGTAGGCGAGGGACGTGTACATGTCCTTGTCGCGGTCGTAGTCGAAGCGACGAGTCAAGCCGAGGGATTCGATCGTTGCGATCTGATGGTCGAGCTTCTCGTTGGTGATGATCACTGGCCGTTCGATCGACCAGTCGGTACGGAGCCAATCGAGCAGCGCCTCGAGCAACGTGCGCTCGAATTCGTCTACCCAGGTCGATGGCCGGACCCAGAACGAGACCGTTGCGTCGATGGTCGAAAGGTCGGTGCCATCGTGCGACGTCACTTCCGCTGTCTGGTACATCGGGTCGTCTCCCGCAAGGATGTAGATGCAGCCGACCGCCTGACTCTCGTCGTTGTTCATCACGGTGTACGTGTAGCGCAGTCCCTTGCGGTGGTTCTCGCCCATCCACTCGAGATCGGAGCGGTTGTCCTCGACTGAGAAATCCACCGGTGGGTAGGGAGGATCCTGTTCCCAGTGGTAGAGGAAGTCGCGACTCGCCATCACCGCATCGTGGTCCAAGACGGCGTCGGAAGGACGCAGCGGCCGGACCATGAACCCATCCGCCGAGAATCCCTCCGCCGGCTCGATTCCGCGCTCTCGCAAACCCATGGGTCTGATCCTCGCACGATCGGTCCACCCGGGCCGAGCAAATGGCGCGCACGCCCAGCACCCGATGTGCCAGCGACACATTTCGCGACCTCCGCACACCCATGCGTCGCCGGTCGCGATACCGTCGCGGCATGGACTTCTCGCGGTATCTCGTCTCCGATCTCCTCGCCCGGCCCGGCAGCCACCGCGACGAGGACGTGGCGGTGCCCGTGCGGCTCTCGTCGGACTCGGTCACGGTCGACGGCGTCGCCACCGGGCGGCTGCGGATCGAGGCTGCCGGCGCGCTCATCGTGGTTCGGGGGAGCGTCGCCGTGCCGGCGACGATCACCTGCAGTCGCTGCCTCGTCGAGTTCGAGGGCGGGTTGGTGACCGACCTCACCGCCACCTACGGCGACCCCGACGACCCGGACGCCCGTCCCATCTCGGGTGACGGCCGGATCGACCTCGCCGAGGCCGTCCACGAGGAGTTGGCGATGGTCATGCCGGCGGCCCCGGTGTGCCGGGAGGACTGCCGGGGGCTTTGCGCAGTCTGCGGGAGCGACTTGAATGTGGATCCGTGCGACGGGCACGAGGAACCCTCATCCTCTCCCTTCGCCGCCCTCGAAGACCTCTTCCCGTCCGAGTAGTCACCAAGGAGCCCGCCGTGGCCGTACCGAAGAAGAAGATGAGCCGGTCGCGCACCCGGCGTCGCAAGTCGCAGTGGAAGCTCGACCGGCCGGATGCCGTGGCGTGTGCCCAGTGCGGTGAGCCCAAACGACCGCACCGGGCGTGCCCCAACTGCGGCATCTACCGTGGCCGGGAGTTCCCGTCCGCGGTCACCGAGGAGTAGCCCTGGCCCGCGTCGCGCTCGACGCGATGGGGGGTGACCTCGCCCCCGCCGAGACCGTTGCCGGTGCCGCCCTCGCGGTGGCCGCTGGCCACGACGTGGTGCTGGTCGGCGACGAGGCGGCGCTGGCGCCGCTGGTCGAGCATGCCGACCACGACCTCGAGATCGTCCACGCCCCCGACGTCGTCGGCATGGGCGACCATCCCACCCGGGCCCTGCGCGAACGGCCCCAGAGCTCGATCGCCGTCGCCGCCCGTCTCGTCGCCGACGGTCGGGCCGACGCCCTCGTCTCGGCCGGATCGACCGGTGCCGCCATGGCGGCGGCCGTCTTCCTCATCGGTCGGGTGCCCGGCGTGCAGCGGCCGCCGATCGCCACGGTGATCCCGGCGGTTCCCGACCCGATGATCCTCCTCGACTCGGGGGCGAACCCCGACTGCAAGCCCGAGCACCTCGCCCAGTTCGCCGTGCTCGGTGCCGTGATGGCCCAGACCTACCACGGGGTCGCGACCGCCCGCATCGGCCTGCTGAACATCGGCGAGGAGGCGGGCAAGGGTCGGGAGCTGGAGCGCCGGACCTGGCAACTGCTGGCCGACCTGGCGGCGGCCGACCCGGCGATCGAGTTCGTGGGCAACGTCGAGGGCCGCGACATCGCCGGTGGCAAGGCCGACGTCGTCGTGACCGACGGGTACGCCGGCAACCTCGTGCTGAAGACCGCCGAGGGCTCGATGCGCCTCGCCGCCCTCGCCGCCCTCGAGATCATGTCCGACCTACCCCCCGAGAGCCAACAGGCGGCCATGCCGATCCTCGCCGGCCTGCGGGACCGCTTCGACCCCGACAACACCGGCGGGGCCCACCTGTTGGGCACCAAGGGCGTGGTCGTGATCGCCCACGGGTCGTCGCCCGCCCGGGCGATCGAGCGGGCCATCCACGTCGCCGCCGAGGGGGCGTCGCGCGACCTCGTGGGACGCGTGACCGAGCGGCTCGCCGCCGGGCGGCCATGAGCACGCTCGACCGGCTGCAGGATCGCCTGGGGCACCGGTTCACCGATCCGACGCTGCTCGAACGGGCCCTGACCCATCGCTCCCACACCGCCGAGCAGGGCGAGGCCCACAACGAACGGCTCGAGTTCCTCGGCGACGCCGTCCTCGGCCTCGCCGTCACCGCCCACCTGTTCGACCGCCACCCCGAGCTGCCCGAAGGGCAACTCGCCAAGGCCCGGGCGGCGACGGTGAGCAAGGAACGCTGTGCCGAGATCGCCGCCGAGTTGGACGTCGGCACCGCCCTCCGGCTCGGGCGCGGCGAGCAGACGTCGGGGGGCCACGAGAAGGAGTCGATCCTCGGCGACGCCATGGAGGCCCTGCTCGGTGCCGTGTACCTCGACGCCGGCTTCGCCATCGCCCGGGACGTGACGCTCGCCCATTTCGCCCCCATCGCCGACGAGATGGCCGGCGACCCAGGGGCGCGGGACTACAAGACCCGGCTCCAGGAACGGTTGGCCGTCGACGGCCTCGTGCCCGACTACCGGGTGCGGGGCGAGGGCCCCGACCACGCCCGCAGCTTCGTCGCCGAGGTCCTGGTGGCCGGCTCGGTGGTGGGCTCGGGGGCCGGGTCGTCGAAGAAGGAGGCCCAGCAGTTGGCCGCCCGTGAGGCCCTGGCCCACCTCGGCTGATGCCGGAGCTCCCCGAGGTCGAGTCCACCCGCCGCCACCTCCTCGAAGCCCTCGAGGGGCGCCGCATCGACGAAATCGAGGTCGCCCGGGACCGCATGCTGCGCCGCCAGCCGCGGTCACGGGACTTCGCCGATCGATCGGTCGGCCGCCGGGTCGTCGCCCTCGACCGGCGCGGGAAGTTCATGCTGTGGCGCCTGGAGGGCGACCTGACGACCGTGGTGCACCTCGGGATGTCGGGCCGCGTCCGGCTGGCCGACCCCACCGAGCCCCGGGACCCCCACACCAACGTCGTGTGGTCGGTCGAAGGTCGCGAGGTGCGCCTCGTCGACCCGCGGACCTTCGGCTTCGTCGCCTGCTTCACCCCCGAGGAGCTCGACCTGGCCCTCGCCGGGGTGGGCGCCGACGCCCTCACCGGGCTGCCCGACATCGCGACCCTGGCCGACCTCCTCGCCGACCGACGGGCGCCGATCAAGGCCCTGCTGTTGGACCAGCGGATCGTCGCCGGCCTCGGCAACATCTACGCCGACGAGTCGCTCCACCGGGCGGGCATCGATCCCCGTCGCCCGGCCGGGTCCCTCGACCGGGCCGAGGTGACGGCTCTCCGGGCCGCCATCCCGCAGGTCCTCGATGCGGCGCTGGCCACCGGTGGCACGAGCCTCGACGACCTCGCCTACCTGCTGCCCGATGGGCGGGCCGGCGAGTACGTCGAGCGACTCGGGGTCTACGGACGCACCGGGGCACCGTGTCGGCGGTGCGGCACGGCCATCGAGCGGGCGGTGGTCGCCCAGCGGTCCACCCACTGGTGCCCGAGGTGCCAGACCTAGCGCCATCGGTCGTGGGACGGACGTCGTCGGTGCGTTACGCTCCTCGAATCACACGCGTGTAATCCATGTATCTCCGCTCCCTCAAACTCGCCGGCTTCAAGTCCTTCGCCGACCGGACTCGGTTGGAGTTCGAACGCGGCGTCACCGTCGTGGTGGGCCCCAACGGCTCCGGGAAGTCGAACATCGTCGACGCCCTGGCGTGGGTCATGGGCAGCCAGGCCCCCAGCACCCTTCGCACCCAGCGGATGGAGGACCTGGTCTTCGCCGGCACGGCCACCCGCCCCCAGCTCGGGCGGGCGGAGGTGACCCTGCTGTTGGACAACAGCGAGCGGCACCTCGACCTCGACCTCGACGAGGTCTCGATCACCCGCCGCCTCTATCGCGACGGGTCGTCGGACTACGAGATCAACGGCGCCGCGTGCCGGCTGCTCGACATCCAGGAGTTGTTGTCGGACTCGGGCGTCGGCCGCCACCAGCACGTGGTCGTCGGCCAGGGCCAGCTCACCACCATCCTCAACGCCAAGCCCGAGGACCATCGGGCGGTCATCGAGGAGGCGGCCGGCATCCTCAAGCACCGGTTGCGCAAGGAGCGGGCCATCCGCCGCCTCGAGCGCACCGACGGCGACGTCCAGCGCCTCGGTGACATCCTCCGCGAGCTGCAACGCCAGGTCCGACCCCTGAAGCGCCAGGCCGATGACGCCGCCCGCCACGACGCGGTGCGCGACGAGCTGCTGGCCCTGCGCCGGTGGCTCGGCGGCGAGGAGTTGCGCACCCTCGACGCCACGATCGCCGAGCTCGACGCCCGCACGGCCGCCGACGAGACCCGTCTCGCCGAGCAGGTGGCCGAGCTGGAACGGGCCGTCGGCGCCCTCGAACCGCTCGAGGCGGCCGCCGGCGACGTGGGTCGGGAGCTCGACCGGGCCACGGCTGCCGCCGCCACGCTCGAGACCCAGGCGGAGCGGCTGCGTGGGCTGGCATCGGTCGCCGCCGAGCGCCGCCGGTCCCTCGCCGCCCGCTTCGAGGGGGCCGACGAGCGCCGGGCCGACCTCGAGACCGAGCACGCCGAGCTGCTGGCGGGCCGGGGCCCGGCTCGGACCGAGGAGACCACCGCCCTCACCGCGGCCGAGAACGCCGACGCCGCCCTCCGGGAGCTCGACGACGAGCTCGAGGCACTGGCCGAACAGGAACGGCTCCCCGCCGAGGGAGCCCTGGTCGTCGTCCGCTCCGAGCTGCGGGGCCTCGAGACCGCCGCCGACCGGGACGGGCGCGAGCTGCGCCGTCTCGAGGGTCGGCTCGCGGAGCTCGACGAGGCCCCCGACGACCCGGTGAACGACCTCGCCGGCCGGGTCGCTGCTGCCGAGGCCGAGGTGGATGCCGCTCGCACCCGCCTCGCCGCCGCGGACGAAACGGTGGGGGCCGCCATGGACGCTCGCGAGCGGGCCGACGCGGTCGCCCGCGACGCCGCCGCCGCCCACGCCGCCGCCACGTCCCGCCGGGATGCCCTCGAGGCGGTCGTGGCCGGGGCCGCCGACCCCCGCGCCGTGGCCCGGGCCTCCGACCTGGGGCCGCGGATCGGCACCATCGCCGAGGTGCTCGACGTCCCGCCCGAGCTCGCCCACGCGGTCGACACGGCGCTCGGTGCCCTGTCGGACGCCCTGGTCTTCGCCGATGGCACCGACCTCGCCCCCATCGTCGATGGCCTCAAGCGCGAGGGCCTGGGCGGGGTACCCCTCGTGGCCGCCCACGGCGGTCCCACGGTCATCGCCCGGATGGTCGCCGCCACCTGGGGTGCCGACGCCCTCGTCGACCGCCTGGGGCCGGCCGCCAACCCCGGGCTGGCGGCGGTGCTCCTTGGTGACGTGGTGCTCGTCGAGGGGTGGCACGCCGGGTGGGAGATCGTCTCCCGGCACCCCGAGGTACGGGTCGTGACCCCCGATGGCGACCTCATCACCGCCGCCGCCGTCGGCGTCGCCGATCCCGACGGGGCGACCCCGGCGATGGTCGACGCCGCCCGCGCCGACGCCGAGCGGCGGGCCCTCGCCCACCACGCCACCGCCGAGGCGGTTCGGGAGGCGGAGGCCGCCCTCGCCGAGGCGCGCCGGGCCCACGCCGAGGCCGAGGCGGGTCTCGCCGACGCCGAACGCCGGCTCGCCGAGGCCGTCCGCACCCTCGAGGCCGCCCGCCGCCGCTCCGACGCGGCGGCGGACGAGTACGGCCGCCTGGACGAACGACGGTCCGCCCTGGGGCAGGCCATCGCCGACCGCGCCGAGCGGATCGAGTCGCTCCGGGCCCAGCTCGGCGCCCTCGAGGGCGAGGAGGCGGAACGCCAGACCGCCTTCGAAGCTCTGGCCGCCCGCCGGACCACGGTGGCGCAGCGACGCGAAGCGGCCCGGGCCGAGGCCCAACGACGTCGCGCCGAGGCCGGGGCGGCGTCGGAGCGACGGGAGGCCGTCGAGCGGCGCCTCGCCGTCGTGGAGCGGGAGCTGGCCTCCCTCGTCCAGACCCGATTCGACCCCGAGGCGCTCGACCGGCTGACCGTGGTGGCCGACGCCGCCCGGGAGGCCCTCGCCGTCACCCGTGACCACATTGCCGCACTCCGCGAGCGGCAGGTGTCACTGCGCGACCGCTCCGGGGAGGCCGTCCGCCGGCTCGCCGATGCCCGCCGCCGGGTCGACGACCTGCGGTCGTCCACCGAGGCCCTTCGGGCCAGGCTCTCCGACGACAAGGTCACCCTCGCCGAGGCCCGGGTGCGGCGCGAGTCGGTCGCCGAGGGGCTGCGCCGCGACGCCGACGCGGACGAGGCCACCGCCCTCACCCAGCCCCGCCCCGAGCTCGACGAGGACGTCGATCCCCACCAGCGGGTCGAGGCCCTCGCCGCCGACCTCCGGCGGATGGGCCCCATCAATCCCCTCGCCGCCCAGGAGTACGCCGAGCTCGAGGAGCGCCGCTCGTTCATGGCCGAGCAGCTGGCCGACCTCGAGTCGTCCCGTGCCGAGATCCGCAAGGTGATCTCGGCGCTCGAGGACGAGATCGAACGCCTCTTCCTCGCTGCCTTCGAGGAGGTGTCGGCGGCCTTCACCGAGCACATCGAGGTGCTCTTCCCGGGTGGCAAGGGCGAGGTGGTCCTCACCGAGCCCGACGACCTGCTCGGCTCGGGCGTCGACATCGCCGTCCAGCCGCTCGGCAAGAAGGTCTCCCGGTTGTCGCTGCTCTCGGGCGGTGAGAAGTCGCTGGCGGCGCTGGCGTTCCTGTTCGCCGTCTTCAAGGCGCGGCCGAGCCCCTTCTACGTGCTCGACGAGGTGGAGGCCGCCCTCGACGATGCCAACCTCCGCCGCTTCCTCCGCCTCGTCGACGCGTTCCGCGGCACCTCCCAGTTGCTGATCGTCACCCACCAGCAGCAGACGATGGAGGCGGCCGACGTGCTGTACGGGGTGACCATGGAGCCGGGTGGCTCCTCGAAGGTGGTCGCCAAGCGCCTCGCGGACCAGGCCGAGCTCCCCGCCGTCTCCTGAGCCGGGGACGGTCCCCGGAGCCCTAGCCTCCCGGCCATGAACTTCGACACCGCCCTCACGATCGCCATCGTCCTGGCGGTCATCCTCCTCGTTGCCGGCGTTGCGGTCGCCGTCCAGCGACGGGTGTCGGCTGGGCGACGCCCCGAGGCCATCGAGGCCCCCAAGGCGGCGCCGACGGGGTTCGACACCGGCCTCCGCCGAGCCCGGGCCGGGTTCGGCGACCGGCTCCGGTCGGTGTTGGGCGGGGGGCTCGACGATCGGACCTGGGAGCAACTGGAAGAGGTGCTGATCGCCGCCGACATCGGCGTCGGCCTCGCCACCGACCTCGTCGCCGACGTCCGGGCCACCAAGCCCGAAACCGCCGACGAGGCCCGCGCCGCCCTCGCTGCCCGCCTCCACGAGGTGCTCGCCGACCGAGACCGGGCCGTCCACCTCGAGGGCGACCCGGCCGTCGTGGTGGTGGTCGGGGTCAACGGTGTCGGCAAGACGACCACGATCGCCAAGCTCGCCGCCCGGTTCCGGGAGGCGGGGGCGACGCCGATCCTCGCCGCCGCCGACACCTTCCGGGCCGCTGCCGACACCCAGCTGGCCACCTGGGCCGAGCGCGTCGGCGTCGAGGTGGTGCGCGGCGACGCCGGCTCCGACCCTGCCTCGGTGGCCTTCGAGGGCGTCGCCCGGGCCCGCGAGCAGGGCGCCGACACGGTGATCGTGGACACCGCCGGCCGACTCCAGACGAAGAAGAACCTCATGGAGGAGCTCGGCAAGATCGTGCGGGTGCTCGAGCGTGAGGCCGGCTCGGTGTCCGAGACGTTGTTGGTGCTCGACGGCACCGCCGGCCAGAACGGGCTGGCCCAGGCCGAGGCCTTCGGCGAGGTCGCCGACCTCACCGGCGTCGTGCTCACGAAGATGGACGGGTCGGCCCGCGGCGGGGTCGCCTTCGCCGTCGAGCAGAAGTTCGGGGTGCCGGTCAAGTTCATCGGCCTCGGCGAGAGCGTTGCCGACCTCGTCCCCTTCGATCCCGACGCCTACGTCGACGCGCTGTTGGGGGACCGGTGAGCCAGCACGCCGCCGAGGCGGCCGAGGCGGCGCTCGCCGCCTACGCCCCGTACAGCCACTTCCGGGTGGGGGCGGTCGTCGTCGCCGAGGACGGCCGGTCGTGGTCGGGCTGCAATGTCGAGAACGCCGCCTACGGGTCGACGATCTGCGCCGAGGGGAACGCCATCTCGAGCGCCGTGGCCTCGGGCCACCGCGGCCCGCTCGAGGTGTTCGTGGCCTGCATCGACGCCTCCCGGCTCGCCGATGCCACCCCGTGCGGCAACTGCCGCCAGATCATGTCCGAGCACGGCGTCACCCATGTGACGATCACGACCGACGGCACCGAGACCCGCCGCTTCACGCTCGACGAACTCCTCCCGCACCGATTCGAACTCTGAGGCCCGCCGACCGGCGCGCCGCGTAGCGTGGCGGGCATGCGAGGGCTCGACGGGACGGTGGCGCTGGTCACCGGTGGCGGTGGCGGCATCGGCTCGGCCATCTGCCGGCGGTTCGCCGAGGAGGGGGCGACGGCGGTCGTCGCGGACCTCGACGGCGACGCCGCCGAGCGCACCGCCGCCGCCTGCGCCGAGGCCGGCCGACCGGGGGTCCCGGTGGCGGTCGACATCACCGACGCCCAGGCGGTCGAGGCGGCGGTGGCCGACGTCTGGGCGGGGACGGGCCCGATCGACGTGCTGGTCAACAACGCCGGGTGGGACCGGGCCGGGCCGTTCCTCCAGACCGAGCCCGAGCTGTGGGACCGGATCATCGCCATCAACCTCGTCGGCCCCCTCAACCTGCACCGATCGGTGGGCCGCCGGATGGTCGAGCGAGGATCGGGGCGGATCGTCAACATCGCCTCCGACGCCGCCCGCGTCGGCTCGTCGGGCGAAGCCGTCTACGCCGCCTGCAAGGGCGGCATCGTGGCCTTCTCCAAGACGCTGGCCCGCGAACTGGCCAAGGTGCCGATCCCCGTCAACGTGGTCTGCCCGGGCCCCACCGATACGGCACTCTTCGCCGACTTCGCCGGGGAAGGGGAGCGGGGCGACCAGCTGCGGTCTGCCCTCGCCCGGGCGATCCCCTTCGGCCGGCTTGGCCGGCCCGACGACGTGGCGCCCACGGTGGTGTTCCTCGCCAGCGAGGACGCCGGGTTCATGACCGGCCAGGTCATCAGTGTCAGCGGCGGCCTGACGATGGCGGGCTGAGATGGCGACCGCCCGCGCCACGTTCGTCGTCGACGAGATCGGCCACGGCGAGCCCATCGCCACCCACCCCGGTGCCGAGGTGGCCCGTGCCCGGGTCCACAAGACGTTCACCGGCGACTTCTCCGGCACCGGCGAGGTGGAGATGACCACCGCGCTGGCGGGTGATGGCCGCGGGTACGTGGGCGTCGAATGGCTCGAGGGCACCCTCGACGGCCGCGCCGGCGGGTTCGCCCTGCTGCATTGCGGCACCGCCGACGCCGCCGGCCAGTCCGGCACCTGGCCGATCGTGCCCGGCACCGGAACCGAGGCGCTGGTGGGCATCACCGGCCACGCCGAGGTGGGCGTCGACGCCGACGGCACCCACCGCTTCACACTCGACTACGAGCTCCCGGAGGCCTGATGGAGTACACCGACATCCGATTCGAGATCGACGACCAGGTGGCCACGATCACGATCGACCGGCCCGAGCGGATGAATGCCTTCCGGGCCCGCACGGTGGAGGAGCTCATCGACGCCATCAACCGGGCGGGGTGGGACCGGGACGTGGCAGCCATCGTGCTCACCGGCGCCGGTGACAAGGCGTTCTGCACCGGCGGCGACCAGTCCTCCCACGGCGAGGGCGGCTACGAGGGCGGCAGCCGGGGGATCATCGGCCTCCCGGTCGAGGAGCTCCACTCGACGATCCGCGACGTGCCGGTGCCCGTCATCGCCAAGGTCCGTGGCTACGCCATCGGCGGCGGCAACGTGATCGCCACGATCTGCGACCTCACGATCGCCGCCGAGTCGGCCACCTTCGGCCAGGTCGGGCCCAAGGTCGGCTCGGTCGACCCCGGGTTCGGCACCGCCTTCCTGGCCCGGATCGTGGGGGAGAAGAAGGCCCGGGAGATCTGGTACCTGTGCCGGCGCTACACGGCCGCCGAGGCCGAGGCGATGGGCCTCGTCAACGCCGTCGTCCCCGACGACCGCCTCGACGACGAGGTACGGGCGTGGTGCGACGAGATCATCGCCCGCAGCCCCACCGCCATCGCCATCGCGAAGCGGTCCTTCAACGCCGACACCGACCACCAGCGGGGGATCGCCGGGCTCGGCATGGCGGCGCTCGCCCTGTACTACGACACCGCCGAGTCCAAGGAGGGTGTCGAGGCCTTCCTCGAGAAGCGGCCGCCCCGGTTCCGGGAGAAACGATGACCCTTGACCCCGGGCCGTCGAGGGCATAGGGTACCCAAAACCAACGAACGTTCGTTTGTGACGGAGGGATGAGCAGATGACCGACTCGGCGACGATGCCCCGGATGGCCGACGACCTGATGGCCGACGAGGCGATCCGGGACCCGCACACGTTCTACCGGTGGCTGCGGGAGCTCAGCCCGATCCACTGGAACGCCCGCTGGGGTGGTTGGGTGCTCACCCGCTACGAGGACGTGGTCACCGTGCTCCGGGACTCGAAGACGTTCTCGTCGGACCGGATGGGCTTCCTCGCCAAGGAGTTGAGCCCCGAGGAGCAGGAGCCGATTTTCCCGATCTTCGACGTGCTGGGGCGGTGGATGGTCTTCGTCGACCCGCCCACCCACACCACGCTGCGGATGCTCATGAACCGTCTCTTCACCCCCAAGGCGGTGGAGGGCTACCGGCCGACCGTGCGCGAGATCGTCGACGAAGCGCTCGACGACGTGGAGCCGAAGGGTCGGATGGACGTGGTGCGGGAGTTCGCCTACCGCATCCCGATGACGGTGATCCTCGACCTGTTGGGCACCCCGGACCTCGACCGTACCCTCATCAAGGAGTGGTCGGAGATGCTCGGCACGTTCTTCTTCATCCGCGCCGACGAGCCCCGCCGCCGGGAGATCGCCACCCAGGGCGTGCAGAGCCTCCTCGACTACATCACCCCGGTCATCGAGGACCGCGACAAGAACCGGGGGGAGTCCGACCTGATCTCGGTGCTGCTGCGAGCCGAGGACGAGGGCAAGGTCAGCCGCCAGGACGTCATCGCCACGGTGATCCTGCTGGTGTTCGGCGGGCACGAGACGACGATGAACCTCATCGCCAACGGCACGCTCGCCCTCATGCAGGCCCCTGACCAGTGGCAGCTCATGGCCGAGCGTGGCGAGGAGGTCGCCAAGTCCGGGGTGGAGGAGTTGCTCCGCTTCGACGGGTCGGTCAAGGCGACGGTCCGCTGGGCGCGGGAGGACTTCGAACTCGACGGTCACCACATCCGGGCCGGTGACCGCATCCTGCTGGCCCTGTCGGCGGCCAACCGGGATCCCGAGCAGTTCGACGATCCCGACCGCCTCGACCTGCTGCGCAGCCCCAACCCCCATGTGGCGTTCGCCCACGGCATCCACGTGTGCATCGGGGCGCCACTCGCCCGCCTCGAGGCCCAGGAGACCTTCAAGGGGCTCACGACTCGGCTGCCGAGGCCGGAGTCGGAGATCCCGATCGACCAGCTGCCGTACTTCCGGACGGTGGTCGGACGGGCGCTCAAGCAGCTCCCCGTGCGTTGGACGGCCGGCTGATGGCGCTGCGGATCGAGGTCGACCACGACCTCTGCGTCGGGAGCCAGATCTGCGTCCTGACGGCGCCCGGCACCTTCCAGTTGGACGAGAAGGGCCAGTCGGTGGTGCTCGACGCCGACGGCGACGCCCGGGAGGTGATCATCGACGGCGCCGAGGGCTGCCCGGTGGAGGCGATCACGGTCTACGACGAGTCGGGGGAGCGAATCGCGCCCTGAGGGCCAATCGCCCGAGCCATCGACTACGCCCCGGCGCAGGATCGGAGCGGATCGCGCCGTAGTGCCGACGTGATCGCGGGACCGAAGGTCGCCTGAGAGGCCTGGGCGCAGCCTTCCCGTGGGTGCCGGGCCGCTTCACACGGGCTTCACAGGCCGACCCATACGTTTGGGGGCCGTGAACCACGAAAGGACTCCCGTGTGCGACTTCTCCGTCCCCTGCGCGCTCGCTGCGTCGCCCGGCGGCGCAGCCCCCAACCCGGATCCGACTCGATCGGCGCAACCGCCGACCCCCGGGGCATCCACCACATGACCAGCCCCAACCGCAAGCGCCAGCTGGGATTCGGGTGCGCGGTCCTTTCGCTGAGCCTGCTCATCGGCGGCTGTGCCGACGGCGAAGCCACGACCGACCCCCTCCAGACACCTGCGACGGTGTCCCCGACGGCGGACCCTGCCGCCGGCTGCACCACGGTGTCCGCCGGGCAGACCGACATCGTCGTGGTGTCCGGCGGAGCCGAGTACGACGTGCGGATCTTCGTGCCTTCGAGCTTCGACGGCTCATCCGAGTTGCCGCTCGTGCTGAACTTCCACGGTTTCGGGTCCACGGGTGAGCAACAGGCCAGATTCAGCGGCTACGAGGCCCTGGCCGAGGAGGAGGGTTTCATCGTCGTCCACCCAACTGGCATCCCAGCGAGTGGTGACGAACAGGCTCGCAACAGTTGGGAGGTCGCCGACGTCGATGACCCGGGGAAGGATGACGTGGCCTTCGTGGACGAGCTCATCGACCTGCTGATCGCGGAGTACTGCGTCGACGACGAGCGCGTCTACGTGACCGGCATGTCCGGCGGTGGCGTGTTCGCCAGCCGACTCGTCTGCGACATGTCCGATCGGGTCGCCGCAGCCGTGTCGGTCGCCGCGCTTGCGTACTCCGACACCTGCCAGCCCGAGCGGGCAGTGCCGTTCATGGCCATTCACGGCACCGAGGACCCGACCGTGCCATTCGACGGCGATCTCACGGGCACCCGCTTCGAGGGAGAGGCCTTCGCCCAGACCTTGTGGGAGGACAACCCCATCCCCGATCAGTTCGGTGAGTTCGCCGCTGCCATGGGGTGCAGCGCCGACGGACAGCGGGTGCAGCAGTCAACCGACGTCACCGTGACCACGTACGGAGGCTGCGAAGGAGATGTGCCCCTGGCGTTCTACGAGGTCATCGGAGGAGGCCACGCCTGGCCCAGTTCACCGCTCGCTGCGCCGGATTCACGGCTCGCAGGACGGCTCGCCCAGCTCCAGGGCTACACCACCTTCGAGATCGATGCGACGGCCGACGGGTGGCTGTTCATGTCCGAACACACGCTCGATGGCTGAGGAAACGGTCCGGCGACGGCTGCCGATCGCCTCGGCCGGCGAGTGATGTCTCATCCACGAGATCGACAACATCGGGATCTGGTACGGCGTCGCCCACGTCCCGGCGATCACGTCGTACAGCGGCGGTGGCGCCGCCGCCGCCCGGGACCGCTGAACCACCCGCCCGACAACGCGCCGAACCCCCACAGCAACCCAGGGTTGCTGTGGGGGTTCAGTTCGCGAGGCGTGGGCCGTGGAGGGCGTCAGGCGCCCTCACCAACCCTGGGTTGT
>CAZTLW010000057.1:0-8865 GCA_964614585.1 uncultured Acidimicrobiia bacterium
CCGAACCGGTGCGCCGTCGAATGCGCAGGCATCCCCACGGTCATCGGCGCCTGCGGTCGGATCCTTGAGCCACACCGCTGCAAACCCAGGGTTGGGTGCAGGTCGTGGGGGCATTCTCCGGCGCGCAGACCAGACTGGGTCTGGTCCTGACACCGGAGTTGGAGTGCCGCCGACCGTCCGCATCCTTGCCGCCGACGAGTGGGAGGTGTGGCGCGACCTTCGGCTCCGGGCTCTGGCCGACGCACCGGATGCGTTCATGGGGACCCTGGAGGACGAGGCGGCGAGGCCCGACTCGTTCTGGCAGGAGGTGGTCGCCAACACGGCTGCCCACCCACGGGGTGACCTGTGGGTGGCGGAGGCGGCGGGTGTCCCCGTGGGGATGGCCTTCGGGCGGGTGGACCCCGACATCGAGGGACTGCACGTCTTCGCCATGTGGGTCGACCCGGCCCACCGCGGCGGGGGGAGCGCGTCGGCCCTGCTGGAGGCGGTGCTCGACTGGGGCCGTGAGGCCGGCGCCGAACGCGTCGACCTCTGGGTCACCGAGGGCAACGAGGCGGCCGAAACCCTCTACGCCCGTGCCGGGTTTCGCCCGACTCGCGACCGGGGGCCGCTCCGAGCGGGCTCCGACCGGACGGTCGTGCGGCTCGAGCGGCCGCTGTGAACTGCGGTCCCCAGACCAGACCCAGTCTGGTCTCGCCACCGCAGAACGCTCCTATGACCTGCCCCCAACCCTGGGTTCGCCGTGGAGTCAGTCGTTCTCGTCGTCCTCGGCGTTGAACAGCACCACCAGGGTATGGACGCCGAGTCCGATGCCCCAGCCGATCGCTGGGTAGATCGCCCAGAGTGTGTCGAACGAGCCACCCCCCGTCACGTAGTTCATCAGGAACAACCCGCCGATCACGGCGATGTACGACGCCAGGTGACCACGCCAGTCACGCCAGGCCTTGGCCCGCTTGCGCCGCTCGTCGGCCCGCTCGGCCTCCTCGGCCGCCCGAGCGGCCTCCTCTTCCCGGCGCTTCGCCACGGCCGTCAGCACCGCCTCGTCGGAGATGCCGAGCTCGTTGGCGATCTGGCGCAGCTCCTCGAAGGAGACCTCGCCGCTCAGCGGATCGGACGCCCGATCGAGGCGTGATGCGGTCTCGATGATCTCGCTCATCTCGTCCTGGGTGAAGCGCTGCCGGCGGGCGGATTCACGGTCCATGGAACCGATCCTATGAGTCGTCGGCGAGCTTGGCCCGCCGGGCCGCCATGAGCGTCCGGGCCCGGTCGGCGGTGATGGCATCCGGCTCGTCGGTGTCGGCGAGGGAGGCCATGACCTCGCCGTCCCATACGTAGAACTTGCGGCGTTGTTGGACGAGCCAGAGATCCCGGCCTTCCTCGTCGTGACCGATCGGTCCGGTGCCGTCCATGGCGGCGTCCCCCAACAACTTGAATCCCTTCGGCAGCTCCAGCATCAGCAGTGCCCGCTCGAGGGTGGTGTCGTGGAGTCGGTCGTCGGCCGCCAGGGTGCGGAACTGGTCGTCGTGGCGCACGTAGGGGCCGTAGCGGCCGGGGGAGACGACGACCTCCTTGCCGGTCTCGGGATGGGTGCCGATCTCCCGCGGCCACGACAGCAACTCCAGCGCCTCGTCAAGCGACAGCGAATCGACGCTCTGGCCCGACCCCAGCGACGCCCGCTTGGGCTTGCGCTTCGATCCCTCCTCCTGCTCGCCGAGTTGGACGTAGGGGCCGTAGCGGCCGGTGGCGGCGTACACGGTCATGCCCGAGTCGGGGTCCGTGCCGAGGATCTTGGGGCCGGCGGCGGCGATGTCGAGGAGCTCGGTGGCCTTCTCCGAGGTCAGCTCGTCGGGCGGCACGTCGTCGGGGATCGAGGCCCGATCGTCGCCCCGCTCGAGGTAGGGCCCGTAGCGACCGACCCGGGCCACGATGCCGTCGTCGATCGGGATCGAGTTGATCTCCCTGGGGTCGATCTCGTCGAGTCGCTCGTCCACCTGGTGCTTGAGCCCGTCGTCGCCGAAGTAGAAGGACGCCAGCCACTCGGTCCGGTCCTTCTCGCCCCGGGCGATCTTGTCCAGGTCGCCCTCCATGGCGGCGGTGAAGTCGTAGTCCACGAGGTCGGGGAAGTGCTGCTCCAGCAGCCGCACCGTGGCGAACGCCGTGAAGGAGGGGACGAGGGCCGACCCCTTCTTCCAGACGTAGTCGCGGGCGAGGATCGTCTGGATGATCGAGGCGTAGGTCGACGGCCGCCCCACCCCGAGCTCCTCGAGTCGCTGCACGAGGGACGCCTCGGTGAATCGAGCGGGTGGGCGGGTCTCGTGCCCCGACGGCACCAATTCCTCGAGCTCGAGGACGTCGCCCACGGCGAGCGTCGGCAGCCGGGTCTCGCGATCGTCGGTCTCGCCTCCGTCGTCGGTGCCCTGGACGTAGGCGGCGAGGAACCCGGGGTCGGTGATCGTCCGGCCCGACGTGGTGAACCCCGCCACCCGGCCTTCCGGGGTCTCCGCCGCGATCGACACTCGCAGCGACTCGCCGCGGGCGTCGACCATCTGGCTGGCCACCGTCCGCTTCCAGATCAGGTCGTAGAGGCGGGCCTGGTCCCCCTCGACCTGGCCGGCGACCTCGTCGGGGTGGCGGAAGGCGTCGCCGGCGGGACGGATCGCCTCGTGGGCCTCCTGGGCGCCCTTCGCCTGCTTGCCGTAGGCCCGGGGCTCGTCGGGCACCGAGCCCTGCCCGAAACTCGACCGGGCGGCTTCCCGAGCCGCCGCGAGGGCGGTGTCCGACAGCGTCGTGGAGTCGGTCCGCATGTAGGAGATGAAGCCGTTCTCGTACAGCCGCTGGGCATTCGACATGGTGCGGGCGGCGGAGAAGCCGAGCTTGCGGCCGGCCTCCTGCTGCAGGGTCGACGTGCGGAACGGGGCGTACGGCTTGCGGGTGTAGGGGCGGGTCTCCACCTCGGTGACCACGAAGGGGCGCCCGTCGAGGGCGTCGGCGAGGTCGCGGGCGCCCGTCTCGTCGAGGCGGACGACCCCGTTGGCGGAGAGCTCACCGTCCGGTCCGAAGTCCCTTCCGGAGGCCACCCGGACCCCGTCGACGGTCGCCAGGCCGGCGCCGAACGACGACCCGTCGGCGGCGAGGGTGGCGTCGATGTCCCAGTACCCCGCCGGGACGAATGCCATCCGGGCCCGCTCCCGCTCGACGATGATGCGCACCGCCACGCTCTGGACCCGCCCGGCGGAGAGACGCGGCTTGACCTTCTTCCAGAGGACCGGCGAGACCTCGTAGCCGTAGAG
Organism: uncultured Acidimicrobiia bacterium; assembly: GCA_964614585.1. Lineage (GTDB taxonomy): Bacteria > Actinomycetota > Acidimicrobiia > Spongiisociales > JAENVV01 > JAHEFX01. The sequence goes on from CAZTLW010000057.1 coordinate 3,291, forward strand.
CCGGTCGAGGATCCGACGGGTCTCCTGGGCGTCGACGAGTTGCTCGTCGATCTCGCGGGGGTGCTCGAGGGCCTCGCGGATGGCCCCGGGCGTGATCTCGTGGAAGACCATGCGGCGAACCGGGACCTTCGGCTTCAGCACCTCCCGGAGGTGCCAGGCGATCGACTCGCCTTCTCGGTCCTCGTCCGTGGCCAGGTAGAGCTCGGGGGCGTCGGCCAGTTTCGACTTCAGCTCGGTGATCACCTTCGACTTGCCCCGCGAGGTGATGTAGATCGGTTCGAAGTCGGCGTCCACGTTGACCCCCAGTCGAGCCCACGACTCGTCCTTGAAGCGTTTGGGGATCTCGGCGGCGGTCGATGGCAGGTCGCGGATGTGGCCCACCGACGACGCGACCTCGTACTCGTCGCCGAGGTAACCGGCGATGGTGCGGGCCTTCGCCGGGGACTCGACGATGATGAGAGGTTTGGTCACGAGAGCGGGATATTACGGAGGAGGGGTCCCTGTCAAGCGGGCCGGTCGACGTCACGCCCCCCGACTACCGTGCCTCGGTGATGATGGACGGCCCCGCCCCGCGCTCCATCCGCGAGCTCGTCCGTCGCGGTCAGTTCGCCCGTCTCTTCTGGGCCGGGGCGGTGTCGTCACTCGGTGACTGGGTCTCGCTCTTCGCCGCCATCGCCCTCGGCAACGCCCTCGGGGGCACCGTCGGCATCTCCGTGCCGCTCCTCGCGAGATTCCTGCCGGCGGTCCTCTTCGGGGCGGTGGCGGGTGTCATCGCCGACCGCTTCGACGCCAAGCGGGTCATGGTGGTCGCCGACCTCAGCCGCCTGGTGCTCGTCATCACGCTCATCTTCGTCGACACGCTCCAGATGCTGTTCGTCATCACCCTGCTGGTCGAGGTCGGCAGCCTGGTCCGGCAGCCGGCGCGGGAGGCGGCGATGGCATCGGTGGTCACGCGCCAGGAGTTGCTCAACGCCAATTCGATGACCGCCTTCATCACCTACGGGATGATCCCGGTGGCCGGCGCGGTGTGGACGGTCATCGCCCTGTTGTCGGAGGGCGTGTTCTCGATCGACCCCTGGAAGGCGGGCTACGCCTTCGACGCCATCACCTTCGCCGCCTCCGCGCTCATCATCCTCACGATGTCGCTCCCGGTGCGGGAGCTCGTCGCGGCCCGCGCCGAGACGGGATGGGGGATCCGGGACGGCTGGCGGGACTTCATCGAGGGGGTCAAGTACGTCGTCTCCCGCCCCGAGGTGCGGATCCCGATCCTCGCCGTGGCCTGGGCGCTCGTCGGCGCCGCCCCGATCTTCGTCCTCGGCGAGCCCTTCAGCCGGGACGTGCTGGGTCTCGGCTCCACCGGCTTCGGCATCCTCGCCACCTCGATCGGGCTCGGGAGCGCGGTGGGCGTGCTGGTCGCCCGCGCCGTCGACGGCCAGCGGATCCAACTCCCGGTTGGCCTGTCGGTGGCCCTCGTCGTCGCCGGCGTCGGCGTCATGGGCGTTGCCTTCACCGACCAGATGATCACCGCCGCCGTCGGCGGCTTCACCGCCGGCCTCGGTACCGGCGGGGCATACGTCCTCTCGTTCACCACCATCCACCACACCGTGGAGGACCGCCTGCGGGGCCGGGCGTTCGCCACGCTCTACACGCTCGCCCGCATGGGCGTGGTCGTGTCCCTGGCGGTGGCGCCGCTGCTCGCCGGCGCCCTCGATGGCCTCGGCCCCGGCGAACTGGACAACGGCGTCCGGCTCACGTTCTTCCTGTCCGGGGCGGTCGTGTTGGTCGCCGGGCTCATGGCCGGGTTCGGCTGGCTCCGACTCGCCGGTCGGGAGGAGACGGTGTGAGCGGTCGGTACATCGCCGTCGAGGGCGTGGAGGGGGCCGGCAAGTCCACGGTCGTCGCCGGGGTGGGCGACCGGCTCGAAGAGCTGGGCCGGGAGGTCGTGACGGTGCGGGAGCCGGGCGGGACCGACCTCGGCGAGGAGATCCGGCGACTCCTGTTGCATGGACCGGAGATGACGTCGTGGGCGGAGGCCCAACTGTTCGCCGCCCAGCGCTCCCAACTCGCCGCCGACGTGATCCGCCCGGCCCTCGCCCGCGACGCCATGGTGATCGGCGACCGGAGCGTCTACTCGTCCCTGGCCTACCAGGGCCATGCTCGCGGGCTCGGCATCGACCGAGTCAGGCGCGTCAACGAGGCGGGCCTCGGCGGCACGTGGCCCGACACCGTCGTCCTGTTGCGCATCGACCCCGGCACCGGGCTCGCCCGCCAGGCCGTGGCCGATCGGATCGGGGCGGCCGGCGCCGACTTCCAGCGACGGGTGGCGGAGGGATTCGACGCCCTCGCCGACGCCGAACCGGACCGGTTCCTCGTCGTCGACGTGGACGGCGCCGACCGCCGGGACGTCGTCGAGGCGGTCCTCGCCGGGCTGGGAGTGGCCTGATGGACTTCGCCGACGTCATCGGCCATCGCCGGGTCACCGACCTGTTGGATCGGGAGCGGGCCCACCCGGCCCAGTCGTACCTGTTCGTCGGCCCCTCCGGCGTCGGGAAGGCCACCGTCGCCCGGATCTTCGCTGCCGCCCTGCTCTGCCCCGACGCCTGGCGCCACGACGAGCCGTGCCGATCCTGCCGCCGGGTGGCGTCGGGCAACCACCCCGACCTCGCCGTGGTCGAGCCGGAGGGCGCGGTGATGAACGTGGAGCAGGTCCGGGCGACGATCCTCGCCTCGAACCTCACGCCGGTGGAGGGCCGACGCAAGGTGTTCCTGCTCGACGAGGCGGGTGTCATGACCGACGGCGCCGCCAACGCCCTCCTGAAGACCCTCGAGGAGCCGTCGGTGTCGACCATCTTCCTGCTCGTCGCCGAGTCGATCGAGGACCTGCCGGACACCATCGCCTCACGGTGCCGGGTGGTCCCGTTCAGCCGGGTGGCCACCGACGAGGTCTCGGGGGCCCTCGTGTCCCTGGGTGTCGACCCCGAGCCGGCCGGCGAGGCGGCCCGGATCGCGGGAGGTCGGCCGGGCATCGCCCTCTCCGTGGCGACCGAACCGAGGGTCGCCGAGTTCCGGCAGGCGTGGATCACCGTCCCCTCGCGCGTCGGCGGGGGACCGGGGTCGGCGTCGGAGCTCGCCGACGAGCTGTTGGCGTCGTCGGAGCCGCTCCTGGAGGCCATCCGGGCCCGCCAGGCCGCCGAGCACGTCGACACGGCCCGCGACCGCGACCGCCACAAACGCGAGATGAACCGGGCCACCCAGGCCCTCACCGTGAACGGGCTCGAGCTGCTCGCCTCGGTCTACGTGGACGCGGCCGCCTCCCAGCACGGTGCCCCGGTGCGCAACGCCGACATCCCCCTCGAGGACCTCATCGCCGTCTCGCCCGAGCGGGCGATCCGCAACGCCGAGCGGGTGCTCGACGCCGTGGTCGACATCCGTCGCAACCTGCGACCCGGTCTCGTGTTGACCAACCTCCTCGTCGGGTTGGGGCATGGCTGAGTGGTGGGAGTCGGTCTGGCGGGCGACGCTGCGGGTCGCCCCGCCGCTGCTCCGGGCCGGCTTCCGGCTCGAGGGCAACGTCCCACCGTTGCCGCCGGGGCGCCTGATCGTCGCGGCCAACCACTTTTCGTTCGTCGATCCCGTCATGGTCGGGGTGGCGTTGGGGCGCCCCATCCGCTACCTAGCGGTGACCGCGATCTTCGAACACCACCCGGCCTTCACACGCCTCATCGAGTCCTATGGCGCCGTGCGGCTGCGAAACCAGGGGGTTCCGCACCAGGCCATCCGCCTGGCCAGGGACCACCTGTTGGCCGGTGGCGCGGTGGGCATCTTCCCCGAGGGACGACGTGTCGAGGAATGGGGCGAGGAGGCCGGCAAGCTCGGGGCGGGCTGGCTGGCCATCCGGACGGGAGCGCCGATGCTCCCCGTCTTCGTCCACGGGTCGGAGTGGACGCTGTCGCTGCGCGAGCCCGGGTTCCGGTTCGTGCCGATCGGTTTGCGGGTCGGTGAGCCCATCGACCCCGCCGACTACGAGGACACCCGCGAGGGGATGCGAGCGATCGTCGACGAGTGGGAGCGCCGGATGACGGCCCTGGCCGAAGACCGCCCCCAACTCGATCCCCCGATGCTGCGGATCGGCCGCACCCGCCGCATCCTCTGACCCCCGCCGCCGGTCGCAACCCAGGGTTCACACCGGCGCCGATTCCGCAACCCAGGGTTCACACCGGTGAAGACGAGGTTCTCGGCCCACGGAACCCGGCCGGCGGTTGGCGTCAGTCCTCGAGCACCGACGACGTGACCTGTGGTGGTCCCGAACCGAGGAAGAAGATGCCGGGGTATCCGGCGGTCTCGAACCCTTCGCTCGGGTTGCGGAGCAGGGTCGACCCCTCGATGACGAGGCGACCGGTGCGGTCGTTGCTCACGAAGAAGATCGCCCCGCCGCCCTCCCGGGCCCGATTGTCGGTGATGGCGGTCCCGGCCACTCGAAGCGTCATGGCGTTCCCGTCGTTGTAGATGGCCCCGCCGTTCCCGCCGCCCGGGGTGCCGGGCCGGGCCGGGTTGGCCCCCCAGCCGGTCGTGTCGTTGTGGGAGAACACGCTGTTGAGGATCGTCCACGAGACACCGATCGACGAGATGGCCCCACCCGAAGCGCATACGTTGCCGAGGCCCGGTCCGCCGCCGAACGTGCTGTCGACGACGTAGACCGGTTGGTCGCGGTGTTGGTCGAAGACCCGCACGGCCCCGCCGCCGACGTCGGGACCGGACACGTCGCACCGGTTGCGGGCAAAGGCGGCGTTGACGATCTTGAAGCGCCCGCCCCGGACCCAGATGGCGCCCCCTCCGTCGGGTTGGGCCCCCGTGGCGTTGCCGTCGACGAAGGCGATGTTCTGGACGGTGAGCCGTGGGTGGTCCTGGTCGTCGCAGTGCGGTGTCGTCCACACCTGGGCCGGATCACAGGTGTTCATGTAGAGGATGCGGCGCTCGCCGTCGCCCGAGAGCGTGATGAGACCGCCACCGTCGAGCACGATCTCAGGGCTCGCATCGTTGACGACCTTGGCCGTCTCCTGCATGACGATCGTGTGGGGATCGGGCCCACAGTCGAACGTGATGACCCCACCGCGGGCGACGGCGTCCACGAGCGCCGCCGACGTGCAGCTCGCCCGCGTGCCGTCACCGACCACCGTGTCGGGGTCGGACGCATTCTCTGCGCGGGCGGCCGCCGGCACGTCCGCCCTGCCATCCGGGTTGCCTGCGCCTGGGATTGCCCGCGGTGGCGGTGTCGCGGTCGCCAGGCCCAGGGCTCGGGCAAGGAAGCTCGCCATCGCGGCCCGGGTGACGGGTTCGTCTGGGCAGTAGCGGGTGTTGGCGGGCGGGTTGCAGCCCTTGGTGATGCCGGCGGCGGCGATGGCCCCGATGTCGGCTTCGAACATGCCGTCGTCGTCGATGAAGCGGTCACCGCCGGCGGGCGGGAGGTCGAGGGCCCGGTTCAGGAATGCCGCCATCGTGGCCCGGGTGACGGGGTCGTCGGGGCAGTAGCGGGTGTTGGCGGGCGGGTTGCAGCCCTTGGTGATGCCGGCGGCGG
>CAZTLW010000057.1:8965-14055 GCA_964614585.1 uncultured Acidimicrobiia bacterium
CGATGGCTTCGATGGCCGCCTCATGGACGTTGCCGTCGTCGTCGGTGAACGACCCGCCGGGAGGGATGACGATGCTCGAGGCGAGCATGGCGATGACGAGGAGTCGGGCCACGCCCCTGCATCGGCAGGTCCCGCCCGGATCTCAAGGCCGATCCTGCATGCCGATGGACCGGAGCCACGTCTCTGCCTCCGCAGGCGATCCGAGCCTGACGAAGCTGAGATGTGCCCAGGCAGGATCGTCCATGGCCGATCGGTATCGCTGTCGATACGTGTCGTGCCGCGTCCACGACCACAGGATGATGTTGTGTCGGGGCCGTGGGTCCCAGAGGTTCCGCCACGGCTCTCGGTTGCCGTTCCACAGTCGCTCCCGCCGCAGGACTCGCCGGACGGTCCGCCGCACGACCCGTCGCATGACCACCGCCCGCGGATAGTCGAGCCAGATGACATGGGTGGCTCGCCCCCACACCGTCGGCCGGACGGCGGAGTAGTTCCCACAGGCCACCCAGGCAGCGCCGGCAAGTGCCTCGATGACGTCCGCACGAAACGCCTCCGGCGCCGGCTCACCCCAGTCGGGCTGGTGGTAGAGGGCGTCCAGTTCCACGTGGGGGATGTCGAGCCGGTCGGCGATGGCCGAGGCCAGCTGCGTCTTGCCGGCCCCCGAGGTCCCGACGACGGAGAAACGGCTCACGTCCCGAGGCGGTTGCCCATCTCGGCGACGAGGGCCTGGAGCCCCGAGAGCGGCCGGACCATCACGGTGAACTCGGTGATCAGATCCCCGTCCATGCGCAGGTAATCCCACCCCTGCACCATGCGGTCGCCGACCCGGGCCTCGAACACCAGGCCGTGGGTGCCGTCACCGGTGAGTTCGTCGACGTAGCGGAAGTCCTCGAACACCTCCCAAACCGTTCGAAGTACGAACGACACGGCGTCCTTGCCCTCGTAGGGACGGAAGACCGCGGGCGAGAAGAAGCGGACGTCGGGGTCGAGGAAGTCGTTCGCGGCCTCGATGTCGCCGGCCTCGATGGCGGCGCGAAACGGGTGCATGGGCCGCACGCTACGCCCGTAGCTCGTCCACCATCCGGCGGACCTCGCCGGCGAAGAAGGCCCCGGGGTCCGGGTACAGCCACTCGAGCTGGTTGGTGACCTCGAGGATGACGAGTCCGTGGAACCGCGCCCACATCCCGATGAACACCGGTACCGCCTCGGGCGCCACGCCCCCGATCTGCTCGGCCACGGCACGCTCGGCGGGGGTCACCGGCCGCTGCAGGGGAGGGACGGCCAGGCGCCCGTCGGCCGCCGCCTCCACCCCCACGGCGAACAGGGCCGCTCCCAGCCGACGATTGGCCGCCACCGTAGGACCCTCCTCCGGTGCTGCGTAGCCGGGGATCGGCGTCCCGAAGATGAGGAGGAACCGCTCGGGATGGGCGAGCGCCCAGTCCCGGTAGGCGTGGATGCCGTCGCGGATGCGGTCGAACGGGTCTCCCTCGACGGTGGTGGCGGTCTCCACGGCATCGGCGAGGTCCCCGTAGGCCTCCGTGATGAGATCGGTGAGCAGGGCGTCGATCCCGTCGTAGTACCGGTACAACCCGGCCGGGCTCATCCCGATGTCGCGGGCCACGCCGCGCAGGCTCAGGGCAGGGGCGCCGCCCTCGACCATCTGTCGCAGCGCCGCGGCCTTGATGTCCTCGATGGTCTCGGTGCGGAGGCGTTCGCGACGGGTTGCCATGGCACCAGTGTGCCGGGTCCTCCCCGGTGGCGCAAACATCATTGACATTGCGAACAGTGTTTACCTACGATGGGAGTGCGAACAGTGTTCACCTCAAGGGAGGGGCCATGCAAGTCAACGTCATCGGTGCCACGGGTGGTGCCGGGCGAGCGATCGCCGAGGCGCTCGTCGATGCGGACCTCGACGTGGTCGGCGTCAATCGCTCAGGATCGTCGCCGGTCGGCCGGGGACTCGCCGCCGACATCACCACAGCCGACGGGATCCGTGACGCGGTCGCCGGGGCCGACGTCGTCGTCATGGCGGCCCAGCCGCCCTATCACCGGTGGCCGGAGTACTTCCCGCCGATGCTCGACCGGATCGTGGATGCCACCGCCGACGTCTCGGCGAAGCTCGTCATGGTCGACAACCTCTATGCCTACGGCGCGGCGGTGATGCCGATCTCCGAGGAGACACCTCATCGAGCCACCGACGCCAAGGGCCGGGTCCGATCGGAGATGCTTCGCTCGTTGCTCGCCGCCCACGAGGCAGGTCGTCTCCGGACCGCCATCGGCCAGGCGTCCGACTACGTGGGCCCCCGGCCGGCGCGCTCGACCATCACGGCCCTGGCGGTCGACCCGGTGGCCGACGGTGGGGATGCCGCCCGGTGGGTGGGATCGCTCGACGTGCCCCACGCCGTCGCCTTCCTCCCCGACGTCGCCCGGGCCTACGTCTCGCTCGTCACCGACGATCGCGCCGATGGGCGAACCTGGGTGCTGCCCCATGTCGCTGCCCCCACGGGGCGGGAGTTCATCGGCGCCCTCGCGGCGGCGGCCGGTCGCCCGATCGAGCCCAAGCGCCTCCCCGTGTGGATGCTGCGCCTCGCCGCCCCCTTCCACCGGGACTCCCGGGAGCTGCTCGGCGTCGCCCACCAGTGGACCGAGCCGTGGACGGTCGACTCCTCGGCATTCGAGGGCGTGTTCGGGGGATTCGAGTCGACCTCGCTGGACGACGCCGTCGCCGCCACCCTCCACGGTGCGAGGCTCGCCCGATGACCACCTCCGCACGCCGGTCACTGGGAGCCGTGGCCGTGATCCTCGCCGTTGGTCTCGTCGGCACGCTGGTGTGGTGGTTGGGCAGCGACCCCCGCCGCGGCGCCGTGGCCGTCGCCGCCACCGAGGTCGTCGTGACCGACGACGGCTTCGACCCGGCGGTGATCGAGATCGGGGTCGGCGACACGGTCACCTGGACGTTCGTCGGCGACGATGCCCACGACGTCTCCGGCGACGGGTTCGTCTCGCCGATCATGGTCGACGGCACCTGGGAGGCCACCTTCGACCAGCCCGGCACCTTCGACTACGTCTGCAGCCTGCACCCCATCAGCATGCGGGGACGGGTGGCCGTCACTCCCTGAGGGCGCCGCCACAGGTCATGGCGCGAACGTCCCGAACGACCGATCCAGGTACAGCAGCGGGTCGGTCTTCTCACCGAGGTGGACCGCCTGCACCTCGCCGATGACGATGTCGTGGGTGCTGCGGCCGACGAGCGACTCGATGACGCACTCGAACGAGACGAGCGCCGTGGTGAGGATGGGTTGGCCGAGGTCGCCCTCGCGCCACTCGCCGACCGAGAACCGCTCGTCGCCCTCCAGACCGGTCATCCCGGCGAATGCCGCCGCCACCTCCTGGTCGCCGGCGGGCAGCACGTTCACCGCGAAGCGGCCCGCATCGACGATGAGCGCATGGCTCGACGCCGATCGGTTGACGCACGCCAGCAGCATCGGGGGGTCGACGGTGAGCGACGTCACCGCCGAGGCGGTGAGCCCACCGCGTCGGTCTCCATCGGCGACCGTCACCACGTCGACGGCGGCCGCCAGCCTGCGCATGCCTTCGAGGAAGTCGTCCATGCCGGCGACCGTAGCGGGCAGGTGACGGGCGCGTAGCGTGGGCCCATGCCCCACCCCCAGCGGATCCTCCTCGCCCCCGACGGGGTCCGGCGCCTCGCCGCCACGATCGACCGGGAGGTCCCCGACGTGGTGGGCGGCGACGATCTGGGCGTCCTCGCCCATTGGTGGTCGATCGGTGACCTGACCCCGACTGCTTCGCTCGGCGCCGACGGGCATCCACCACGGGCCGACGGCCTGCCCGACCCCGCCACCCGGCCGGTCCGCCTCTTCGCCGGATCGACCATCGAGCGCACCCGCCCCCTGCGGGCCGGCGAGTGGGCCGAGGTCCGTTCGGTGGCGGTTCCCGTGCGCGAGACCGAGACGGCGGCCGGCCGGCCGCTCTCGTTCGCCGAGGAACGCCTCGAGGTGCGCGCCGACGAGGACTTCGTCGTTCGGGAGACCCGCACCGTCGTCTACACGGTCCCCGGTCCGCCGGCCGAACGGCGCCCCGCCGGGGCCGTCGACCGGGCCTGGGAGCGGGTCGTCGTGGCGGACGAGCGGATGCTCTTGCGGTTCTCGGCCCTCACCTGGAACGCCCATCGCATCCACTACGACCGTCGCTTCGCGGTCGAAACCGACGGCCACCCCGGGCTCGTCGTCCATGGCCCGCTCCTCGCCGCCCTGCTCGCCGACCTGTGGGAGCACGAGGACGGTCGACCGCTGCACCGGTTCTCCTTCCGGGCCCGCGCACCGATCCACGACGGCGAGCCGGTGGTCGTCGTCGGGGGGCCGAGCGGCGAGCTCGCCGCCCTCGACGCCGAGGACCGGGTCGTCATGACCGCCACCGCCGAACCTGCGAGAGGAGCCCCGCCATGGACTTCGACCTGACCCCCGAGCAGCAGCTGTTCCGGTCCACGATCCGCGACTTCGTGGACAAGGAGATCCGCCCGGTCGCCCGGGAGTGGGAGGCCTCGGGCCGCTATCCCACCGAGATCGTCGAGCACATGAAGACGATGGGCCTCTTCGGGATCACCATCCCCGAGTCCCACGGCGGCCTCGGCCTCGACATGGTCTCGATGACGCTCCTCTTCGAGGAACTCTCGCGTGGATGGATGGGCGTGGCCGGCATCATCGGCTCCCACTCGTTGGCGGCGTGGATGATCGACCGGTACGGGACCCAGGACCAGCGCGAGCGCCACCTCGCCGACCTCGCCGCCGGCCGCCGGCGGACCGCCATCGCCCTGACCGAGCCCGACGGCGGCTCCGATCTCGCCGGCATCCGGACGAGGGCGGTGCGCGACGGCGACGAGTACGTCCTGTCGGGCACCAAGTTCTGGATCACGAACGCCCGCTTCGCCGACCCGCTCCCGGTGCTGGCCACCGTCGAGCCGGGGTCGGGCCATCGGGGGCTCTGCGTGTTCCTCGTGCCGGGGGACGCCGAGGGTCTCACCGTGTCGCGCGACCTCGGCAAGCTCGGGTACAAGGGACCCGAGTCCTGCGAGG
>CAZTLW010000058.1:0-13954 GCA_964614585.1 uncultured Acidimicrobiia bacterium
TTCGGGAGCGAGGGTCACGATCCGCACGGCGGGCCGCGCCCACGGCGCGGGGTCCACGAACGTGCCGACATGGGCCAACGGATGGGCACCCCGACGCTCGGCGGAGATGTAGGGGCCCTCCACGTGCAGCCCCAATGGCTCGGCGCCGACGAACCCCGGCGGCCGGTCGCCCATCGCGGCGAGGGCCCGGTCGATCGTCCCGACGGGGCCCGTGATGACGGTCGGGCAGAACGCCGTCACGCCCTGGCTGGGCAGCGAGGCGGCCACCTCCCAGAGCGAGGCCGGGTCCGAGGTGATGTCATGGCCGAAGCCGCCGTTGACCTGCACGTCGACGAGCCCCGGCGCCAGGACGAAGTCACCGAGGTCGGTGGACCACGGGACGCTGCCGTGGGGGGCGACCTCGGTGATGCGGCCGTCGGCGGTCACGACGTCGGCGGGGACGAGTTCGCGACCGACGAGGACCCGGGTCGACGAGAGGGCGGTCACGGCGCCTCGGCCGGTTCCACCCGCCGCTCGCCACCGAGGGCGATGGCGACGACGACCAGCCCGATCCCGACGAGGTCGCGGGCCGTCGGCACCTGTTGGAGGGCGAGGAGTCCGACGACGGTCGCCGTGGCGGGCAACAGCGAGTTCAGGAGCGCAAAGCGAGGACGGGACACGCGGGTGAAGACGTGCTGGTCGAGGGCATAGGGGATGACGTTCGAGAGCACTGCGGTGGCCAGCGCCAACCCCACGACCCATGGCGTGACCAGCGCCGACAGCGCCGGAGCCATCCCGAAGGGAGCGATGGCGACCGCTCCCGCCAGCATGCCGACGCCGAGCCCGTCCACGGCCGCTCCCCGGTTGGCCACCCGCTCGCCCAGCACGATGTACGCCGCCCACAGCAAACCGGCGAGGAGCGCAAACCCCACGCCCGCCAGCGTCCCCCCGGACTCGACTCCGGCCAGCACGACGACCCCCGCCGCGGCGAGCGCGAGGGCGAACCACGAGCGGCGCGTCCGAGAGCCCAGGGCGGCGACGGCGGTGGGGCCGATGAACTCGATGGCGACGGCGTTGCCGAGCGGCAGACGATCGATGGCGAGGTAGAAGCTCAGGTTCATCGCCGCCAGCGCCGACCCGAAGAGCGCCGCCCAGAGCAGGTCGGATCGGGTCCACGAGCGTCGCCACGAGCGACGGGCCACCACGATGATCACCCCGGCGCCCAACACCCGCCACCAGGCGACACCCGCCGGGGCCAGCTGGGCGAACAGGACGACGGCGATCGAGGCGCCCGCGTACATCGACACCCCGGACGTCACGAACAGGCCTTCGGGCGGGAGTCGGGCGAGCAGGCGGGCCATGTCCCGGCGATGGTGGCAGAACGCGGAAGCGCCCCGCCGGCAGGGCGGGGCGCTCTCGCTTCAGGGGGAAGCGCCGACGGGCCCGGATGGTCGGGGAGCAACCATCCCGGTCCGTCTCGTGCATCCTTTCACAAGCCCCCTCAATCCCCCGTGAGAGGGAGGTGAGAACTCGATGAGATCCTCAGACGCCCCACACCCGGTCGGCGTACTCCCGAATGGCCCGGTCGGAGGAGAAGTACCCGGAGCGAGCCACGTTGAGGACCGAGGACCGGGTCCACCGGGGACGGTCGCGCCAGGCGGCGTCGACCTCGGCCTGCGCTTCGAGGAACGCCCGGAAGTCCGCCAGCACGAGGTAGTGGTCGACGTCCCGGAGGTTCTTCACGAGCGGCCGGAGGACGTCGGCGTCGCCGCTGGTGAAGTAGCCGCTCCCGAGCATGTCGAGGGCGGCGACCAACTCCGAGTCCTGGGCGAGCACCGTCCTGGGGTCGTACCCGGACGCCCGACGGGCGGCGACCTCCTCGGTCGTGAGCCCGAACAGGAAGAAGTTGTCGTCACCCACTCGCTCGCGGATCTCCACGTTGGCGCCGTCGTCCGTGCCGATCGTGAGCGCCCCGTTGAGGGCGAACTTCATGTTGCCGGTCCCCGAGGCCTCGTAGCCGGCCGTGGAGATCTGCTCCGAGAGGTCGGCGGCCGGGTAGATGACCTGAGCACTGGTCACGTTGTAGTTGGGTACGAACACGACCCGCATCACGTCGTTGACGTCTCGGTCGGCGTTGACGACGTCGCCCACCGAGTTGATCGCCTTGATGATCAACTTCGCCATGTGGTAGCCGGGCGCCGCCTTGCCGCCGAAGATGAACGTGCGGGGGACGGGGTCGGTGAGGCGGCCGGCCTTGATGGCGTTGTAGCGGGCCACGATGTGGAGCAGTTGGAGGTGCTGGCGCTTGTACTCGTGGATGCGCTTCACCAGCACGTCGAACATCGAGTTGGCGTCGAGGCGGACCCCCCGCTCGATGGCGAGCTTCGTGAGGAACCGCTTGGCGTCCCGCTGGGCCTGGTCCCACGCTTCCAGGAACCCGGCGTCGTCGATGTGGTCCTCGAGCCCCGCCAGGCGGTCGAGGTCGACGTCCCAACCCCGCCCGATCGTCTCGTCCAGGAGGATCGAGAGCGACGGGTCGGCGAAACGCATGAACCGACGGGGCGTGATCCCGTTGGTGATCGCCACGTACTTGTCGGGCCAGAGGGCGTGGTGGTCGGCCATGACGCTGGTCTTCAGCAACTCGGTGTGGAGTTGGCTGACGCCGTTGATCGTGTGGCTGGCTGCGGCGGCCAGGTTGGCCATCCGCACGTGCCGTTCGCCCTCCTCCCCGACGATCGAGAGCGCCCGGACCTTCTCCTCGTCGCCGTGGGTCCGCACCCTGACCTCGTCGAGGAACCGCTGGTTGATCTCGAAGATGAGCTCCAGGTGCCGGGGCAGCAGCTGGGCGATGAGCGCCACCGGCCACCGTTCGAGCGCCTCGGGCAACAGTGTGTGGTTGGTGTAGGCGAACGTCCGCTGGGTGACGTCCCAGGCCTCGTCCCATCGGAGGTCGTACTCGTCGATGAGGAGCCGCATGAGCTCGGGTACCGCGATCGCCGGGTGGGTGTCGTTGAGCTGGATCGCGTAGCGATCGGCGAACTCGGCGGGCGTTGCCCCGGTCCGCAGATGCCGGCGCATCATGTCCTGCAGCGAGCAGGTGACGAAGAAGTACTGCTGCTGCAGGCGGAGGCGCTTGCCGGCGGCGGGCTCGTCGTTGGGGTACAGGACCTTCGAGATGGTCTCCGACCGGACGGCCGACTCCACCGCCCCCCAGTAGTCGCCGGCGTTGAAGGCGGCCAGGTCGAAGCCTTCGGCCGCCTCGGCGCGCCAGAGCCGCAGGAGATTCCCCGACGGGACGCCGTGGCCCACGATCGGGGTGTCGAAGGCCATCCCCGCCAGCTCCCAGTCGGGGTGCCAGATGACGCGGGTGCGGCCGGCGGCATCGGTCTGGTGCTCGGTGTGGCCGCCGAAGCGCACCGGGTAGGTCAGCTCGGGGCGGCGGATCTCCCACGGGTTGCCCTTGGCCAGCCAGTGGTCGGGGCGCTCGACCTGCCAGCCACCCTCGATCTCCTGGGTGAAGATGCCGTACTCGTAGCGGATCCCGTAGCCGATGGCCGGGATCTCGAGCGTGGCCATCGACTCCATGTAACAGGCCGCGAGACGACCGAGGCCGCCATTGCCGAGACCCGGCTCGGGCTCGAGCGCCAACACGTCGATGAGGTCGAGGTCGACCTCGGCGACGGCCGCCCGATAGGTGTCCCACTCCCCCACTGCGTGCAGGTTGCGACCCAGCTGCGGGCCGATGAGGAACTCAGCCGACAGGTAGGCGACGGTCCGGGCCTGGGCCTCCTCGGTGGCGGCCTCGGTCTCGAGGCGGCGGTTGATGAGGCGGTCACGCACGGTGCGGGCGACGGCCCAGTACCAGTCCTCGGGGGTGGCGTTCCAGGCCATGCGGCCGCGCGTGCGCCAGAGCTTGCGTCGGATCTCCTCGACCAACTCGAGGACTTCGGGGCGGGCGGTGTCCCTGATCATGCGGGCCATTGTGGGCCTCTCCGGTGGGCGATGGGTCAGCCGCCGACGATGTCGGCGGCGATCTGGAGGAGCTGGGGTGGCCCCTGGATGAGGATCGTGGTGACGACGGACGCCTCCCAGGCGGCCAGGTCGTCGCGGATCTTGTCGGGCGGCCCGACGAGGGCGACCTCCTCCACCATGGCGGTCGGGACGGCGGCGGCCGCCTCCTGCTTGCGGCCGTCGAGGTACAGGTCGGTGATCGTCCGGCACTCCGCCTCGTAGCCCATCCGCTCGAAGACCTGGCGGTGGAAGTTGGTGGCCTTGGCCCCCATCCCGCCGATGTAGAGGGCGAGCCAGGGCCGAATGGCGTCGGCGGCCTGCTCGATGTCGGGGTTGGGGACGAACGGGACCATCGCAGCGACGTCGAAGTCGTCGAAGCTCCGGCGGGCGCCCGGCCGGGCGAAGCCCTCGGACAGCGCCGACCGGTAGAAGGCGTCGTCCTTGGGGGCGAAGAACAACGGCAACCATCCGTCGGCGATCTCGGCGGCAAGGGCCACGTTCTTGGGCCCCTCGGCCCCCAGGTGGATCGGGAGGTCGGCCCGGACCGGATGGATGGTCGACTTCAACGGCTTGCCGAGCCCGGTGCCACCGGGCAGGGGCAGCGTGTAGTGGTCGCCCTCGAAGCTCACCGGCTCCTCCCGGGCGAAGATCGCCCGCAGGATCGCCACGTACTCCCGGGTACGGGCCAGCGGCTTCGGGAAGGGTTGGCCGTACCAACCCTCCACCACCTGTGGGCCGCTCACCCCGAGCCCGAGTCGGAACCGCCCGCCCGACAGGTGGTCGAGCGTCATGGCGGCCATGGCTGTGGCCGCCGGGGTCCGGGCTGACAATTGGAGGATGTCGGTGCCGAGGCCGATGCGCTCGGTGCGAGAGCCCCACCAGGCCAGTGGTGTGAGGGCGTCGGAGCCGTACGCCTCGGCGGTCCAGGCCGAGTCGAACCCGAGGCGCTCGGCCTCCAACAAGCCCTCGAGGGCGTCGTCGGGCGGGCCCGATCCCCAGTAGCCGATGGCGTATCCGAGTCGCATGGCCGACCACGCTACCCACTTGCCCCCCGCTCCGACCCGTCCGGGAAATACCCCTACGGAGTATGGGTGTCGGGGAGGACCCTCTACCCTGTGTCACCAACCAGACAGCCGGGTAGGGCCCGGCACCCATGGGAGGAAGACACACAATGGGCAAAATCGTCGGACCGGTCTCCTACGTACTGGGAGCCCTCATGATCATCGGGAGCGTCGTCACGTGGATCCTCGTGTCGAGCACGCTCGCCGACCAGAACATCACCACACCGGGCAATGCGGTGTGCCTGCCGGACCAGACGGTCGCCGGGCCGTTCACCGCCTACTGCCAGGCGCAGACCATCGACCGGAATGCCCGCGAGGCCACCGGTGGCCTGACGTACGCGGAGCTGGAGCAGGACGACCCGCTGCGGGACACGGCCGTCAAGGCCGCCTTCCTGCAGTCCTCGCTGTTCACCTCGGTGCTCGCCTTCGGCGTGGCCGCCATGGCATTCGCCATCGGGGTCCTGTTCGTGCTGCTGGGCGGAGCCGTCAACTCCTACGAGTCGCGCCTCCAGGCGCTCGGCTCGGGAGCCGAAGCCGGCTGACCGGACCCATCACCGATCCGACGTGCCCCCCGCTCGGCGGGGGGCACGTTCGCGTCGGGGGCGCCGGGTGCCGTCGGCTCGTCCTGCGCCTTGCGCGTTGTGGACATCGTCGGCGTAGGCTCGGCATCGGCCACACCGGGGAGTCCGCACGCGGCGGGCTGAGAGGCTGGGCGACCGCCCATCGACCCGATACCTGAACCGGATCATGCCGGCGGAGGGAGGCGTGGCCCGGCCCGAGTGCCGCTCCCCCTGCCGGTCGTGCAGGAGGCACCCCATGTCCAGGACCATCACGGTCGCCCTCGCGGCGACACTGGTCGTGGCGGCGTGCAGCTCGACCGGCGGGCCCCCCGAGACCACGGAGGCCCCCACCGAGCTGACGCTGCTCACCCACGGCTCGTTCCTCGTCTCCGACGACGTGTGGACGGCGTTCGAGACCGAGACCGGCATCACCGTCGAGGTGGTGCAGGCCGGCGACGCCGGCGCCGTCGTCAACCAGGCGATACTCACCGCCGACGACCCCACCGCCGACGTGCTGTTCGGCGTCGACACGACGTTGCTGTCGCGGGCGCTCGAGGCTGAGATCTTCACCGCCTACGAGGCCGAGGGCCTCGATGGCGTCCCCGAGGGGCTCGCCACCTCCGAGTTCGTGACCCCCATCGACTTCGGCGACGTCTGCCTCAACTACGACGTCGGCTTCTTCTCGGGTGACCTCGCCCCGCCGGGCTCGCTCGACGATCTGGTCGACCCCGCCTACGCCGGGCTGACGGTGGTGCAGAACCCCGCCACCTCGAGTCCCGGCCTCGCCTTCGTACTGGCGACGATCGCCGAATACGGCGAGGACGGCTGGGAGGACTGGTGGGCGTCGCTGGCCGCCAACGACGTGCGAGTGACGTCGGGGTGGGAGGAGGCCTACTACGGCGACTTCACGGTGGCGGGCGGCGGCGACCGGCCGATCGTGGTCTCCTACGCCACGTCGCCGCCGGCCGAGGTCATCTTCGCCGAGGAGCCGCCCGAGGAGGCCCCCACCGCGGTGGTGGAGGCCTCGTGCTTCCGCCAGGTCGAGTACGCCGGGATCCTCCGGCCGTCCGAGTCGGCGGAGGCGCTGGTGGACTTCATGCTCTCGCCGGTCTTCCAGGAGGACATCCCGCTCAACATGTTCGTGTTCCCGGCCGTCGAGGACACCCCGCTCCCGCCGGAGTTCGTGGAGTTCTCGGTGGTGCCCGACGACCCGCTCTCGCTCGACCCCGAACGCATCGAGGAACAGCGCGACGAGTGGATCGACCGGTGGACGGAGATCGTCCTTCCATGACCGCCCCCCACCCGTTCCTGTGTCGTCCAGCCCCCCATTTGGGGGGCCGGCGACACAAGAACGGGGTGATGGGGGTTCGATGACCGCGCCGGCCCCCCCGCCGGCCCGCCCGCCGGCACGCCCGCAGGCCCGGCCGCCCGCCAGGGCCCGGACCGTCCTCCGGCGCACCACCGCCGGTTCCGGCGACCCGCTCATCGGGGCGCCGTGGTGGGCGTGGGCGATCCCGGCCGTGTTCCTCGGCTGGTTCTTCGTCTGGCCGATGGTCGACGTCGCCTGGACGGGGCTGACCGCCCCCCGGGAGGCCGGCTCCTCGCTGCTCGACGCCCTCACCACGCCGACCGTGGTCTCGGCGGCGTGGTTCACGACCTGGCAGGCGGTGGTGACCACGATCCTCACGGTGGCGCTCGGGCTGCCGGCCGCCTGGGCCGCCTCCCGTACCGGCGTGGTGGGCAGCCGGGCGTTCCTCGCCGCCACCACCGTGCCGTTCGTGCTGCCGACCGTGATCGTCGGGGCGGCGTTCGCCGAGCTGCTCGGGCCCGCCGGTCCGCTCGGCGTCGACCTCCGGGGCACGGCGACGGCCGTCATCGTCGCCCACGTGTTCTACAACCTCGCCGTGGTCATCCGCATCGTCGGGTCGCGCTGGGCGGGGATCCCACCCGACACACTCGAGGCCGCCCGCACCCTCGGTGCCGGGCGGTGGGTCGTCTTCCGCCGGGTCCTCCTCCCCGCCCTCCGACCATCGATCGTGGCCGCCTCGTCGCTCGTGTTCCTGCTGTCGTTCACGTCCTTCGGCACCGTGCTCATCCTCGGTGAGCTCCGGGTTAGGACCCTCGAGGTGGAGATCTGGCGGCAGGTCAGCCAGCGGCTCGACCTCGGTGCCGCCGCCGTCATCGCCCTCGTCCAACTCGTGGCGGTGGCGACGCTGCTCGCCTGGTACGGCCGGGCCGGCCGAGCCCCGACCCCCCGGCCGGGCCGACCGGCAGGCACCGGGGTCGGCGCCCGGCGGGTCGCCCTGGCCATCCTCGCCGTGACGGCGGTGGTCCTCGCCGTGCCACTCGTCGGCCTCGTGGCGACGTCGTTCACGGGTTCCGCCGGACCGACCCTCGAGTGGTACCGACGACTGGTCGTCGACCCGGCGCCCGGCCTCGACCTCGTGTCGGCCGTCGGGCGGTCGCTCGGTTACGGGGCCATGGCCACCGCGCTCGCCGTGGTCGTCGGCGGGGCGGCCGTCGTGGCCGTCACCCGGGGCGGACCGGCCGGGCGGCGATTCGACACGGCGGTCATGCTCCCGCTCGGCACGTCGGCGGTGACCATCGGGCTCGGGTTCCTGCTCGCCCTCGACCAGCCCATCGACCTCCGCGGGTCGTGGCTCATGGTGCCGATCGCCCACGCCCTGGTGGCGATCCCCTTCGTGGTGCGCTCGGCGGCCCCGACCATGAGCTCGATCGCCCCCGACACCCGGGCGGCCGCCGTCACCCTGGGAGCCGACCGGACGGCGGTCCTGCGCCGGATCGACTGGCCGATCGCCCGCCGCTCGCTGCTCGTGGGCGCAGGCTTCTCCTTCGCCCTCTCGCTCGGGGAGTTCGGGGCCACGACCTTCGTGGGACGGCCCGCCGACCCGACCCTCCCGATCCTCGTGTTCCGCCTGCTCGGCCGACCCGGCTCGGGCGGGTCGGCGGCGGCCGCCGCGGTCGTGCTCATGGTGGTCACCGCCCTCGCCGTGCTGGCCGTGGACCGCTTCCGAACCGGACGGGAGGCCCTGTGAGCCTCGAGGTGATCGACCTCGACGTCGACCTCGACGGCCTCCCGACGCTGGTCGAGGTGTCGCTGACCGTCGCCGACGGGGAGACCGTGGCGGTACTCGGTCCGTCGGGCTCGGGGAAGTCGACCCTGCTGCGGACGGTGGCCGGGCTCGTGGCGCCGGTCGCCGGCACGATCCGCTGGGACGGCGACGACCTCGCCGACGTCCCACCCCATGAACGGGGCTTCGGGTTCGTGTTCCAGGCCTACGCCCTGTTCGAGCACCTGGACGTGGCGGGGAACGTCGCCTTCGGCCTGGAACTGCGGGGCGTGCCGGGACCCGAGGTCCGCCGGCGGGTGGACGAGACCCTCGACCTCGTCGGCCTCGGCGGGATGGCGGACCGCTCGGTGGACCGCCTCTCGGGTGGGGAGCGACAGCGGGTGGCGCTCGCCCGGGCGCTCGTCATCGACCCACCGCTCTTGTTGTTGGACGAACCGCTCGGGGCGATCGACGTCGCCCTCAAGGAGCGGCTGCTGGGCGACGTCGCCGGCCTGTTGGACGACCGCACCGCCCTCTACGTCACCCACGACCACGACGAGGCGCTCGCCATCGGCGATCGGGTGGCGATCCTCCGGGAGGGGAGGCTCGTGGCCGTCGACACCCCCGAAGGCCTGTGGTCGCGACCGCCCGACGCGTGGTCGGCCCGCTTCCTCGGCCACCGGAACGTGTGGGAGGACGCCAGCCCGTTCGGACCCGGTCCCCTGCTGGTGCCCGAGCAGGCGATCCGACCCGCCGACGTGGGAGTGGCGGCCACGGTCACCGCCTCCCGGTTCGTCGGCGACGGCTGGCGGGTGGAGGCCGACGTCGACGGGATCCCGGTGACCTTCCGCTGCCCCGACCCCATGCCGACGGGCACCGAGGTGCGGCTGGCGGCTGACGAGGTGGTGGCTCTCTGAGGTATCGGGTATCGGGGAAATATCCCCCCGGAGGGTGTTCTGTCGCGGTTCGCGCCCGACACATCGACGGGGAGAGGCATCACCAACGAAAGAAATCCCCCCGGAGGGGGGATGGGACCCGCCGGCCGACGCAGGAGGCCGGCGGGAGGGGGGTGGTGCCAGAGAGCGACGAAGAGCAGGAGATCCGGCGAGCTCTCGAACACGGTGTGGTCCCCCCTCCCACTCCGCTTCGCTCCGTGGGGCCCATCCCCCCTTCGGGGGGATTTCCTCTTGGTACTCGGTACCGGGCCGCCGCAGGCGGCCCTATGGCACCAGCTGCTTGATGCCGTCCTCGAACGTGAGCAGGTAGAGGTCGCCGTCGGCGTCGGGGGAGATCGAGGCGAGCAGGCCGTGGCGGGGGCCCAGTTCGTAGACGGCGGTGACGTCGGTGCCGTCGACCTCGAGGGCCATGAGCCGACCCCGGCAGTAGTCGGCGAACACGTAGTGGCCCGCCAGACCCGGGATCTTCGAGCCGCGGTGGATACCGGCGCCGACGATGGCGCAGCCGCCGTCGTCGTGGGTGTACTCGAACACCGGGAGCACCGAGTCCTCGGGGATGCGACCGATGAATCGATGGGTCCCCTCGAGGTTCGACCACCCGTAGTTCCCGCCGAGGTCGGCGGGGTCGAGCACGTTGACCTCCTCGACGCAGTACTGGCCGACGTCGGCGATCCACAGCAACCCGTCGGGCCCGAAGTCGATGCGCCAGGGGTTCCGGAACCCGTGGGCGACGACCCGCTCGTCACCCGAACGACCCGAGAACGGGTTGCCCTCGGGGATCTCGTACCCATCCCGGGTCGGGGTGATGCGCAGGATCGCGGACAGCGGCGTGGTGGGGTCCTGCCCGTTGCCGAACGGGTCGGCGATGCTCCCGCCGTCACCCACCGACAGCCAGAGGTGGCCGTCGGGGCCGACCTCCACGTCACCGCCGTTGTGCCATTCGTGGGGCTGGTCGATGGTCATGAGGACCCGGTCGGTGCCCGGCACCGGCAGCCCGTCGGTGTCGGCGTCGAGCGCCCACAACTCGAGGTCGCCATCGGGATTGGTCAGCGTCAGGTACAGCCAACCCCGGTCGGGGTCGGGTTCGACGTCCAACAGCCCCTGCTCGGAGCCGCCGGAGACCCGATCGGTCAGGTCGAGCAGGGTCGTGACCTCGCCATCGGCGTCTATGCGGAGGAGGAGTCCGTCCTTCACGGTCACGACCAGCGAGCCGTCGGCCACCTCCACGAGCGAGGTGGCCCGGTCGACGTCGGCGACCGGGACGGTGCGCACCGGGCCGCCCGGCCAGGGCTCGACGCCCAACCGGCCGAGGTCGGGAACGGTGGCGATCGACGGTGCCTCGCACTCCTCCCAACCGTGGTCCTCCTCGTCGAGGGCGGCGCTCCGGGCCATGGCGGCCGCCACGCCGATCCCGGCCGCCACCACCACGCCGACGGCGATGAGCATCAGCACGAGTCGCCGGCTCACACCGCACCCACCGCTGCCTCGACGAAGCCCTCCGGCGCCCGGCGGGGCCGACCCGAGGGGTCGGTGAACGCCGCCTCCACCACCGCATCGAACAGCACCTCGTCACCGTGGAGCACCCGCTGGCGCCACGCCGACCGCACCCGCCCGACCTCCTCGACCTCGGTCTCGACCGTGACCGTCATCCCCTCGAGCGCCGGGGCCAGCCAGCGGGCGTCGAGGCGGACGATGACGATCTGCCGGTCGAGCTCGGCCAGCCGCCGCATCGAGAACCCGATCTCCTCGAGCAGGGCGATGCGGGCCGACTCGCAGTAGGCGAGGTAGGTGGCGTGGTTGACGTGCCGGTAGGGGTCGAGGTCGGCCCAGCGGACGTCGACCTCGAAGCGATGGACCATGGGCCGGGGAGCGTAAACCGCAGGTTCCGGCTAGCCGGGCCATCGCGGGGCGGTGCGGTCTCCTAACCTCCCGCCGATGCGCACGTCCCCACGCCTCTGGTTCCTGCTCGCCCTCGTCGCCGCGGCGCTCGCCGCCTGTGGTGGCGGCGACGACGCCGTCGAGGTCTCGATGCTCGACAACACCTTCGATCCCGGCGACATCACGATCGAGGCCGGACAAGCGGTCCGCTTCGTCAACGACGGGGCCGTGGAGCACAACGCCATCGCCTACGACGAGTCGTGGTCGACCGAGGACACGTTCGGCGAGCTGCTCATGGGCCCCGAGGACGCCACGGAGGTCACGTTCGACGCGCCGGGGACGTACCCGTACTTCTGCTCGCTGCATGCCACCCGACTCGACGACGGGACCTACGCCGGCATGGTGGGCACCGTCACCGTCACCGAGGGCGACGCCGCCCCGACCGGCGCCGTGGTGGCCGGCGTCACCGAGCTCGCCCAGGAGGACACCGAGGACGAGGCCGAATCGCCCGCCGACGAGCCCGAGGAGCCCGCCGAGGAGGTCCCGACGCCGACCCCGATCTCGGCCGAGCTGGCGCCGAGCGAGTGGTCGGGCGTCACCATCGAGGTGCCCGGCGACTACCCCACCATCCAGTCGGCCGTCGACGCTGCCGGGCCCGGTGACCTCGTCCTCGTCGGGCCGGGCATCTACCGGGAGTCCGTGACGGTGACGACGCCCGGCCTCACCATCCGCGGCACCGACCGCAACGAGGTGATCCTCGACGGCGAGTTCACCCGCGAGAACGGCTTCTTCGTGATCGCCGACGGGGTGGCCCTCGAGAACATGACGGCCCGCAACTACACCACCAACGGGTTCTTCTGGTTCGGCGAGGAGGGCGACGAGCTGGTGGGCTATCGCGGGTCGTACCTCACCGCCGTCGACAACTGGGTCTACGGCATCTACGCCTTCGGCTCCATCGACGGGCTCTTCGAGCACTCGTACGCCTCGGGCTCGTGGGACTCGGGCTTCTACATCGGCCAGTGCGATCCGTGCAAGGCCGTCATCACCGACGTGCTTGCCGAGTACAACGGGCTCGGTTACTCGGGCACGAACTCCTCGAAGGAGATCTTCATCGTCAACTCGGAGTGGCGCTTCAACCACGCGGGCGTGGTGCCCAACTCGCTCGACTCCGAGGCGCTGCCACCGGTGAACAATGTCTACGT
Source organism: uncultured Acidimicrobiia bacterium (assembly GCA_964614585.1). Classification (GTDB taxonomy): domain Bacteria; phylum Actinomycetota; class Acidimicrobiia; order Spongiisociales; family JAENVV01; genus JAHEFX01. Next base: position 12,719 of record CAZTLW010000058.1, read on the forward strand.
GGGCGGCAACCACATCCACCACAACGGGGTGTCGAAGGACCTCGCCCCCTACCGGACGGCACCCTGGTCGGCCCACGGCAATGGCGTCGTCCTCGCCGGGGCCGAGGAGTCGACGGTGGAGAAGAACCTCATCGTCAACAACCCGTCGTCGGGCGTGATGGTGGTGTCGAACATCGACGCCAACCTGTGGCCGTCGCGCGACAACGTGGTCCGCGACAACGAGATCCTGGGCTCGGGGCGCGCCGACGTCTCGATCGGTGGACCGCTCGCCTCGGGCTCCTGCCTGGCAGGCGACAACGGCGACTCCACCATCCCGATGACGGCCGGGTTCTTCCAGAACTGCGACGGGTTCAACCTGGCCACCTGGTGGGGGCTCGGCACGGCGTCGGAGCCGCTCGGGCGGATCGTGGAGTACAACCTCGGCGGCGAGTCGCCGCTCGAGCACGGTGACGCCCCCGACCCCGATCTCACCTTCGAGAGCCTCCCCGGCGGCGCCGATGCCCCGGTCCGGCCGGCGGTCGACGTGTTCGCGTCGCTCGACTTCGACCCCGCATCGGTCACCACCCCGGACCTGCCCGGCGGCATCGATCTCGACGACCGGGACCTCGTCATCCTCGGCGTCAACGTCCAGGCCGGGCTGTGGCCGGTCGTGATGGGGGCGTTGCTCTGGTGGGTCCCGCTGGCCGTCTGGGCGCTCGGTGGCCTCTGGGCGCTGTCGGTGGCGTGGCGGCGGGACACCTCCCCCGTGGAGAAGGCCCTCTGGAGCCTGCTGGTCGTGGGCCTGCCCGTGGTCGGCGTGCTCCTCTTCGCGCTCTTCGGGAATCGGGACAACCCGGTCGGGAACCGCTGGATCGGGGTCGGCAGCTTCCTGGTCGTCTGGCTCGGGTCGACCGCCGCGGTGCTGATCGTCGGGGGCGTGTTCTGAGCGACGAAGCGCCCACCACCGAGCCCACCCCCGAGGAGGAGCCGACCCCGCGCCCGGGCGTCACCCGTCGCGAGGCGCTCGCCCGTCTCGGCGGGGGTGGGGCGGTCCTGCTCGGCGCCGGACTCGTCACCGGTTCGGTGGCGACCCACGCCGCCTCCCATGCGGCCGCCCATGCCGCCGAGGGCTCGGCCGGTGCCGAACACGCCGACCACGGCAACCTGCGCCTGTCGGCCGGGCAGCCGGTCGGCGCCGCCGCTGGGCCCTATGGCGGCGCCTTCGCCCCACCGTCGTGGATGGTCGGCACCGAGCTC
>CAZTLW010000059.1:0-13488 GCA_964614585.1 uncultured Acidimicrobiia bacterium
AGCTGCCCACGGCGGCCCGCAGCCCGTCCACGGCCGCGTCCATCCACCCGGCCGGCACGGCCACCGTCAGCCGGGCGAAGCCGGCGCCTTCCCGGCCGAACCAGTGCCCGGGGCTGACGGCGATGCCCGCCTCGGCGGCCAACCAGGCCGCCAGCCGAGGCACCTCGAGCCCGAGTTCGCGGAGATCCAGCCAGGCGAGATACGTGCCCTCGGGCTCGACCAACCGGACACCGTCGGGCAGGCCCTCACGGAGCGTGGTGAGGTTCGCCTCCACCAGGCCGAGCAACTCGTCCAGCCACGGCCCGCCCTCCCGGTAGGCCGTCTCGAAGGCGGCCAGGGCGAAGACGTGGTTGCGAGTGAGGTGGAAGCGGGAACTGGCCATCGAGAAGCCCTCGATGATGGCGTCGTCGGGGGAGAGGAGCAGCGTGTCACAGACACCGGCCAGGCCGAAGGTCTTGATCGGCCCGTGGATCGACGCCCATCGCACACCGGAGTCGGCCGCCGCGGTGGCGAACGGCGTCCAGCGGCGCCCGGGCAGGGCCAGGTCGCCATGGATCTCGTCGGCGGCAACGGCGACGTCGTGGCGGGCACAGATGTCGGCGACGGCGGCCAGGTCCTCGATACTCCAGACCCGGCCGACGGGGTTGTGGGGGTTGCAGAGGATCAGCAGGCGGGTGCCGGGCTCGGCCGCCACCGCCTCCAGCCCGGCCAAGTCGAGCTCGTGGCGACCGTCGGCGAAGGCGAGCGGGTTGCGGACCACCCGCCGGCCGGCGGCGACGACGAGCGGCTTGAAGTCGGTGAACACCGGCGGCTGGAGCACCACCCCGTCGCCGGGCGCCATCAGGAGATCGATGAGGACGCCGAGGGACGTGCCCACGCTCGGGCTCACCACCGCCGGGGGCAGGTCGGCCCAGCCATGGCGGGTGCTCATCCAATCGGCGAAGGCCTCGAGGAGCGACTCGGGGCGGGTCTCGTAGCCGTACCACCCGAGCCGGGCGCGGTCGGCAAGCGCCTCGGCGATGGCCGGAGCCGGTGGGACGTACGGTTCGGCGATCCAGAGTGGGATCGCCCCGGTGGCGTCGAAGTGCCGGCGCAGGCTCGCCTCTTCGATCGCCTGGGCGGTGGCGGGCAGGTCGGGACCGGGGAGGAGCGGGGTCATGGCCGGGACGCTACGCAGACCACGAGCCGGTGTGCGCGTACATAATGTTGGTTATGCACGCCGCTCCTGTGCCGGTGGGTAGGACTGGGGGCCCCGAACACACCAATGCCGGCATGCCGATGCGAACAAGCCCGCCGAGTTCGCCGTTCTCGAGTGGATCCCCGGGCCGCTACGTCGTTCGGTGACACGGTGCGGGAATGGGCGTCTGCGGCGCCGCACGCGGCGTCCATGGCACGGACAGGTCCGCACCGGGCACTCGGTCGGGCCCTGGTCGCCCCACGGCCCCCGCTTCGCCCGCACCAGCCTCCGAACCCCAATGCGTCACTGTGACGGAACCGGGTCCGACTCGGCACCTCAGCGGCGGGCCTGGGGCTCGGGCATCGCGGCGGCGAGATCGGCCACCACCCGGGCGACTCGATCCACGACCGGCCGGGGCGGGTCGCCGGCGGCGACGTCGATGACGGCGTCGTCGATCGCGGTCTCGAGCCGGTACACGGCGTCGAGCAACCGACGCCAGTCGTCCTCGGCCACCAGCACCCCGGAGATGCCGAGGCGCTCTGCCTCGCGTCGGGCCTCGTAGGCGCGTTGGCGATGGCTGCGCCGGCAGTAGGTCGGGGGTCGACCCGGTCCCCCGGTCGCCTCGAATCGGGCGCCACACCAGGCGCAGCGGCGGAGTTGCGTCACAGTGACGGTATAGCAGCCACTCACGACTCCAGCGGGTATCCCGGCCTGCCGCTCGTCAGCCAGCCCTCGAAGGCCTCCTCGGTGGTGACGGCGCGCTGGCTGGCCGTGGACATCTGATACCGGAAGACCAGCAGGTCGCAGAACGCCTGCACCGGGTCGATCACTCCCGGGACCTGTTGGAGGCGGTCCATCCACGGGTCGAACACCTCCGTGCGGTACCGGAGGCCGCCGACCTGTCGGTTCGGGACGTCCGAGGTGGCGATGAGGTAGTTGAGGTCACTGAGGATCTGGCGGGCCTGGAACTCGAGGGCATCGATGCCGGTCAACTGGGCGAGCCGGACCCGGTGGAACTCCCGGGCACCCACGACGGGCCGCATGGTGAGGCGCTGGCGTTCGGGGTCGGACGCCACCACGACCTCGTCGATCTCGAAGCCGATGGCGTTGAGGCGCTCGACCCGCTGGCGGAGCCGCCAGCGCTCCTCGGGAGCGACCCAGTCGGTGTCGGTCAGTTCGGCCCACAACGCCCGGTATCGGGCGGCTATGTCCTCCCCGAGGTCGAGATCGGCGTCGTCGAGGTCCACCTCACGCTCGGAGGCGATGTCGGCCATGCCACCGGCGACGTTGTCGATCATGATCTGGAGCTCGTGTTCGCGCTGGCCGTCGGTGAGCTCGGCGTGCAGCTCGGCGGTCTCGGCGTCCACCATGATCGCCATCACCGTCTCGGCGTCGAACCGGTACAGCACGTTCGACAGCGAGCAGTCGCCCCAGAAGCAGCCGAGCAGGTGGAGCTCCGCCAGCAGGCCCGCGAAGGCGTCGAGGATCTGCGACCGCCGGGGCCCGAACCCCGGCCCGATGACGAGGCTGCGAAGCGTGAACGAGTACGGCTCGAAGGCGGTGACGAGCGCCCCCGACGCCTCCTCGGTCGGGTCGGAGGTGCGGCCCACCACGAGGCCGACCGGCTCGACGGACGGCACCTGGTGCTCGGAGAGGGCGCGGAGGACCTCGAAGTCGTTGCGGGCCGGCCGCTCGGGCAACTCCTTGATCGCGTACAACCCACTCGGGTTCTGGTGGAAGCGCACCTGGTGGCGCGACAGGCCCTTGGGAAGGTCCACGAAGAGCTCCTCGGGCCACTCGGTGATCGAGGTCTCCCACGGGAGGTCGAGGAACTCCGGGAAGGCGTCGCGGAACACGAGGTCGGCCATCTCAGGCGTCCCACCACGGATTGAGCGCATCCAGCACGGCTCGGGCCACCGCCTCGGGAAGCTCGCGGCCACGCTCCGAACACGAACCGTCGAGCACCCCGTCGGGCGTGTCCAACTCCACCTGGACCACCTCGAGCGGACCCGCCGCCAGTTCCCCCACCCGTACGCCCGTCACGGCAGGGGCCAGGTCACCGAGGGCGGTGAGGGTGGCGCGGGCACTCGCCTCCGCCAGGGTGTCGTCCCGGCCGACCCGGGCGATGCCGGTGAGTTCGGTACCGTCGTGTTCGAGCCGCACCGAGACTTCCTCCAGGGCCCGTTGTCGACCGACGTCTGCCGACCCGAAGCTGATGCGCGCCATTCCCGGCAGGGTATCGGAGGTCTCAGCCGCCGAGGCAGTCCTCCGGGGTGCCGAAGAACCCGAGCCGGAAGGCCTCGACCCGTTCGAAGGCGTCGAGCTCGCCCATCTGGCGGTCGCCGAGGAAGAGGATGGCCTGGATGGCCTCGTCGAGGTCACCCGGCGACAGCGAGATCGGCGGGAGGGGGTCGCCGGCCTCGTCGAGGCCGGGTGAGATGCCACCCGTGCCGTCCTCGCCCTGTCGGGCGGCCTGGGCCCAGGTCCCGGCCAGGCAGTCGGAGCGGAGCCGGGCGGCGTCGGTGCCGACGTCGATGCCGAGCTCCAGCTGCGCCTTCTGGGCCCAGGCCAGACCGAGCACGAAGCCCGGCCCGAAATCGCCGAAGTTCTCGTAGAGCGGCACGAACGTCCCTTCGACGTCGAACGCGAGGACGTCACTGCTCGGGCAATAGGCCATGCCACTCGCCACGCCTGCGGGGTCGGCGAACCCGCCGAGACACTCGGGCGCCTCGCCTGCCTCGTAGGCGACGATCTCGTCGAATGGGTCCCACGTGAACCCCAGCGCGGGGGCCGTCACCGTCCAGTAGGTCTCGAGGGTCCCCGACAGGAGCGGGAAGACCTCGTCGAGTGGCAGGTTGCCACCGGTCTCCAGCTCCTCGGGGGTCCGAAAGAAGTCGAGGGTGATGTCGGGCGGCTCGTCGGGGTACGTGGCGCACTCGGCCGCCCCCCGTCGGACACCGTCGAGGAAGGCGCCCACGCGGTCGAAGGCGTTGCCATGCGCCCCGGGGCTCAGGTCATCGGTCCGCCCCGTCGGGTCCCGGAAGAGCAGGAAGCCGGAGGTGGCGACGTCGAGTTGCTCCTCCCCCACCTTGATCGGCGATCCACCTGCCAGGGCCCGGCCGGTCCAGGCACCGGCGAAGCAGTCGGCCTGGAGTTCCCGGACGACGGTCGGGAGCTCGATCGGCACGCCGGCCCGGTTCTGGATCGCGTGGCCCCACTCGTGGGCGAGCACGAGGCTCACGGCGAACGGACCGAAGTCGTCGTACAGGTTGGGTATCAGCTCCTGTTCGTCCCAGAAGATGGTGTCGTCGGGCGGGCAGTAGAAGGCATTGCCGACGGCGAGCGACGGCTCGAGTGGCTCGTCACCACAGACGGGCGTGTCGCCCAGCCCGACGTTGTAGCCGCCGACCTCGGCGGGCGACGTGTAGGCGAGCCCGTAGGTCTCGGGGAGCTCGTCGGCCCAGTACCGCTCGAGGTCCTCGATCGTCACCTCGATCTGTTGGTCGATCGACAGGGGTCCGGCCGGGAGGGTGGAGGTCGTGGTCGGGGCCAGGGAGGTCGTGGTGGTGGGGTCCGGCTTGGTGACGACGCCACCCTGGGACTGCGGCGCGAGCTCGGCCACCGCCCCGCAGGCGCCCGCCAGCAGGCCGACCACGATCAGGAGGATGGCCACGCGTCGCACCTGACCACCGTACCCGCCATCGGGTATGTGCAAGCGGGTCACATCGCCAGCCGGGTCTGGCCCTTCTCGGGTTGGCGAACACGCCACGGGAGGCCGTCCGCCCACCGCCAGGTGACGCGATGGATCCGGCTGGGCCCCCATCCGGCCAGCGCCGCCCGGTGGCGGGGGGACGGATAGCCGACGTGGTCGGCGAACCCCCACCACGGCAGTTCGTCATCGAGGTCGGCCATCTCTGCGTCGCGTACGGCCTTGGCGAGCACGGAGGCCGCCGCGATCGCCACCGATCGGCGGTCGCCGCCCACGACCATGCGCGCCCCGCCCACGAAGTCCCACTTCCCGTCGGCGAGGATCGCGTCGGGGCGCACGTCGAGGGCGCCGAGGGCGCGGCGGGCAGCGAGTCGATGGGCGGCGGACATCCCCAGTTCGTCGCACTCCTCGGCGCTGGCCGAACCGGTCGCCGACGACACCGCCCACTGGCGGATGCGGGGCACGAGGAGTTCGCGACGCTCCCGGCTGAGCTGCTTTGAGTCCCGGACGCCTCGGAGCCGCTCCCCCACCGGGACGACGACTACCCCCACGGTGAGGGGACCGGCCCATGCCCCCTTGCCGACCTCGTCGACACCGGCGACGAGCCGGAGGCCCGCGTCCCAGCAGCGGCGCTCCTCGATCAGCGGCGGGGCCTTGGTGCGGAGCCGCGCCATCAGTTGAGCGAGGGGTCGAGGGACAGCGTCGACCAGAGCTGCAACTCGCCCCGTTGGCGGCGCAGGACGTCGCGCCAGAGTCGCTCGGGGTCGGGATGGAACACGTCGTCGGGCCGGCCGTGGGCGGTTGCCCACGCACCGGCTTCCAGCTCGGCGTCGAGTTGGCCGGGTCCCCACCCGGCGTACCCGGCGAAGACCCGGACGCGGCCGACGCCGGCCGGCTCGTCGGTCACGTCGGCAAGCCCGACGCGCCCGAGGCACGGGGTGGGTGCCCCCTCTGCCAGGGCGACCGCCGTCTCCGGCTGGACCGGCCCGCCCACGAAGACCACGGGCGGGGCCGCGAGCGTCGCGGCCCACCCCGGCAGGTGCGCCTCGACGGGCTCCGACGTCGCCCGGTTGAGCACGACGCCCAGCGCCCCGTCGGGGTCGTGCTCGCAGACGAGGACGATGGTCCGGGCGAAGTTCGGGTCGTCGAGGGCGGGTGATGCCACGATCAGGCGGCCGGCGACGGAGCTGGGGCGGTCCACGTTGGCGGCATCCTAGGAATCTCGTTCCCCGGGACCACTACGCTCCCTTCCCACCCACCACCGGAGGACCAACCGTGATGCGCATCGGTCTGATGGGCTTCGGCCGCATCGGGCGCAACCTGTTCCGCCAGCTCGCCGAGCGAGACGATCTCGGCATCGTCTCCATCGTCGATCGGGCCGACCCCGACGCCCTCACCTACCTGCTCAAGTACGACTCGATCTATGGGCGCTTTCCCCACGACGTCGACTACGCCGACGGGACGCTCTCGTTCGCCGGTCGGTCGATCTCGTTCGCGACCGCCACCGAGCCCCACGAGGTCGACTGGTCCGACCACGGCGTCGACGTCGTCGTCCAGGCCATCGGCCGGTTCCGGACCCGCGAGTACGTCGAGCAGCATCTGGCTGCCGGCGCCCCCAGGGTCGTGCTCGCCTCGACGCCGGAGACGCCCGGCGAGCTCCCGATCCTCCATCCCGGCTTCAACGACGACGTGCTCGACGCCGACACGAAGGTGGTGGCGATGGGATCCAACACCTCCCAGGCGATGGTCCCCGTCCTCAAGACGCTCGACGACGAGTTCGGGATCGAGCGGGCCTTCTTCACCACCATCCACGCCTTCACCAACTTCCAGCGCCTGGCCGACGTGCCGACGAGCGACTTCCGCACGAGCCGTGCGGCCGGGGAGAACATCATCCCCGCCCCGACGTCGTCGCCGCGGATCATCACGCAGGTGCTGCCCCAGTTGGAGGGCAAGCTCTCGGCCATGGCCCTGAACGTCCCCGTCCCGGACGGCTCGACCGTCGATCTCTCGGCCGACCTTGCCACCGATGCCACCAAGGAGGCCGTGAACGAGGCGCTCCGGGCGGCGGCGCTTGGCCCGTTCGCCGGGCGCCTCGAGTACACCGAGGACCCGATCGTCAGCAGCGACGTCCGCGGCTCCACCGCCTCGGGCATCGTCGACGGTCTGGCGACGATGGCGACCGGCAGTGACCTGGTCAAGATCATCACCTGGTTCGACAACGGCTGGGGCTACACCGCTCGCATGATCGAGGCCCTGGAACGGATCGCAGCCCAGCAGGAGGAGTCAGCATGACGACCCGCATCGCCATCAACGGCTTCGGCCGCATCGGCCGTGCCGTGTTCCGCATCATCGAGTCCCGCGTCGACGCCGACCTCGAGATCGTGGCCATCAACGACCTCTCCGACGACGACATCCTCGCCTACCTGCTCCGCCATGACACCGTGATGGGCATCTTCGAGGGCGACATCAGCGTCGGGGACGGCACGATGGCCGCAGGCCGGTTCACGGACGTCAAGATGCTCATGGAGCGCGACCCCGCCAAACTGCCGTGGGACGACCTCGGCATCGACGTCGTCGTCGAGGCCACCGGCGTCTTCCGCAGCCGTGACCAGCTCCAGATGCACCTCGATGCCGGCGCCAAGCGTGTCGTCCTCACGGTTCCGGCCAAGGGCGAGATCGACGAGACGGTGGTGCTCGGCGTCAACGACGACCAACTCGACGCCTCGGACATCATGGTGTCCAACGCGTCCTGCACGACCAACTGCCTGGCGCCGCTCGCCAAGGTGCTCAACGACGCCTTCGGCATCCGCCGGGGGATGATGAACACGGTCCACGCCTACACGAACGACCAGCGGCTCGCCGACGTGCCCCACTCGGACTACCGCCGGTCGCGTGCGGCGACGGAGAACATCATCCCGACCACGACCGGCGCCGCCAAGGCGGTCGGCCTGGTGCTGCCCGAGCTGGCGGGCAAGCTCGACGGCCTGGCGATGCGGGTTCCGGTGCCCGACGGGTCCACCGTCGACCTCGTCCTCGAGCTCGATCGCGACGTCACCGTCGATGAGATCAACTCGGCCGTGAAGGCGGCTGCCGACGGCGACCTCGCCGGGATCCTCCAGTACACCGAGGAGCCGATCGTATCGACGGACATCATCGGCAACCCGCACAGCTCGATCTTCGACGCCTCGGCCACCCAGGTGCTCGACGGGAACTTCGTCAAGGTGATGAGCTGGTACGACAACGAGTGGGGCTACTCCAACCGCGTCGTCGACCTCATCGAGCGCCTCGCCGAGATCGGGATCGCCACCCCCGCCTGACCCCTCGCACGAACCTGTCGGGCCGGGCCTCCACAGGGATGGCCCGGCCCGACAGGTTGGCTCATAGCGGGAACCTGTCGGGGTCCGCCCTCCTGGGGATGGCCCGGCCCGACAAGAACGGGGGCGCTCAGGCCCCGAGGTCCCGCCGGAGGGCATCGAGGCCGTCGGAGAGCGAGGCCACCTCGGCCCGCAACTGCTCGACCTCCGCCTCCAGCTCGGCCAACCGGTCGCGCCGCGAGGGGCCCGACTCCCCCACCGGTTCGTACACCGGTTCGGCCACGGGTCCGAGGAGATGGACCCAGCGTGCCTCCTTCTGGCCCGGCCGTCGCTCGAGTCGGGCCACCAGCGGCGGGTCGGCGGCGGCGAGGCCCGCCAGCACCCCCTCCACCGTCTCGGTGTCGTCGAGGTCGACGTACCGGTCGGTCCGGCTGCGGAGCTCACCGGGGGTCTGGGCGCCCCGCAACAGGAGCACGGCGAGCACCGCCACCGCCTCGGGCTCGAGGCGGAGTTCACGGTCGACGTCGTGGCGGTGCTTCATCACCCGGTCCCCGGCCCGCTTCACCGACCGCACGAGACCGAGCTCCCGCAGGGAACCGACCGCCGCCAACACCTCGTCCTCGGTGAACGTCGTGACGGGATCGCGGTTGGAGGCCTGGTTGCAGGCTGCGACGAGGGCGTTGGTCGTGAGCGGGTAGATGTCGGGCGTCGTCATCGCCTTCTCCACCAGCGACCCGAGGACTCGTTGTTCGACGGCGGTGAGCTCCATGGGGACCGAGCCTACGACGAGGCGTGCGAGACTCCCACGGTGAGCCGTCCCCTCATGGTGCCGCTGTTGGTCTGGACGATGTCGGCGGGCACGATGGCCTATGCCGGCCTCTCGGTCACGGCCACCGCCATCATCGCCGACCTCGGCATCGGTGCCACGCAGCTCGGCCTCGTGCTGCTCGCCTACTCCGCCGGGGCTGCCGTCCTCTCGCCCGTCGCCGGACCCATCACCGACCGGATCGGCGGCACCTGGGCCGTGCGACTGACGATGCTGGTGGCGGCGGTCGGCTACCCGCTCGTCGCGCTGGCCGACTCGACGCTCTCCCTCGCCGCCGCCACGCTCCCGATCGCCTTCGCCCAGGCCCTCATCAACCCTGCCACCAACGCCATCATCGCCCACCACGTGCCCGACGGGAGGCGCGGCGTCATCACCGGCATCAAACAGTCGGGCGTGTACGTCGGCTTCGTGCTCGTGGGCCTGACGGCCCCCGCCCTCACCGTCCGCTTCGGCTGGGAGGCCGCCTTCCTGCTCCTCGCCGGCGTCTGCCTGCTGGGCTTCGTCCTGTCGCTCGTCGGGCTGCCACCCACCGCCGGCAGCAGCCGGGCGGCCTCGGGTGGGGTCCCCCGGGCGGCGTTCCCCGATCTCCGCCGACTCACGATCTACGCCGGGCTGATGGGGTTTGCGGCGTCGACCAACAACTTCATCCCGCTCTATGCCGAGACGGCACTCGGGTACACGAACACGGTGGCGGGCCTCATCACCGCCGTGATAGGCGGACTGGCCATCGCCACCCGGATCCTCGGGGCTCGTCGGGCCGAGCGGACCGGGCGCCCCGGCGTCCTGCTGCGGGCGATGGCGGCGATGGGTGTCGTCACCAATGCCTCGTTGGCGTTGGCGGCCCTCGCCCCGGCGATGGTCTGGCTCGCCGCCGCCACCTACGCCCTCGGCCTCGCCCCCTGGAACGCCGTGGCGATGCTGGCCGTCATCATCCTCGTGGGACGAGACGCGGCCGGCACCGCAACGGGCTGGGTCGTCGGCGCCTTCTCGGCCGGCCTGGCGCTCGGGCCCGTCGCCTACGGTCGACTCATCGATTCGGTGGGATTCGGGACGGCGTGGGGACTGTCCGCAGTGATGGCGGCGGCGGCGGTGGTCGCGGTGACCGGGTTCCGGGCCGAGCCGGCCGTCAGGACGTGAGCTCGCCGACCCTCTCCCGAATCCAGTCGGCCACCTCGCCGATGACCTGCTCGCCCTCCGGCTCGTTGTGGGCCTCGTGGCGGAGATTGGGCCACAGGCGCCGGGTCACGGTGGGCAGGTCGCCCAACGGCGCGGTGAACTCCGGGAACACGATCGTGTCGGCGCCCCCATGGATGACCAGCGTGGGATGCTCGAGGTCGGTGAGCCGCCCCCCTACACGGTCCATGGTGGCGAAGAGCTCCGCCCCCAGCCGGGTCGTCGCCTCGGTGTGGACGAGCGGGTCGGCGAAGTAGGCCTCCCCCACCGCCGGGTCGCGGCTCAGCTGGAGGCCGTCGATCGGGTTGGGCAGTGAGAGCTTCGGTGCCAGGCGCGACAGCAGCGGCGCGGTGGCCCGTTGCCAACCGGGGACCTTGGCGTCGATGGCGGGAGCCGACAGCACCAGCAGATCGGGCTGGGGCCGATCGGAGAGGGCGTAGGTGAGCGAGATGAGACCGCCCATCGAGTGGCCGTAGAGCACCAGTGGCTCCGGGTGGGCCCGCAGATCACCGATCAGCTCCTCGACGACGTCGAGGTAGTCGTCGAACGCGTCGACGTAGGCCCGCTCCCCGCTCGACTCACCGAAACCCGGCAGGTCGAAGGACACGACCCGGAATCCGGCGTCGGTGAGCCAGGTGCCCACCTGCTCCCAACGCCCGGAGTGCTCGGCGAGCCCGTGGACCACCAGCACGGTCGCCGTCGGGGCATCGGGTACCGGCCACGTGCGCCGGGCGATCACATCGTGGCCACTGTCGTGGAGCTCGAGCGTCGACGTCATGTGTGTACGACCTCCTCGTCGGGGTGGAAGAGCCGCGGACCCCCGGGGACGCGGGTGGGATGGGGCGTCTCGGCCAGTCGGTCTGGGACTTCGAGACCGTACTTGAGCACCAGGTGCAGGTAGTCGCGCTGGTAGAGGATCGCACAGCGCACGTCGGGGTGGAGGCGTCGGAGGGCCTTGACCTTCCGGTTCTTCTTCGTCACGAGTTTCTGGTCCATCGTGGTGACCTCGATGAAGCGACCCTCTTCGGGCAGCCAGAAGTCCGGGGTGAACCAGCGGGTCGGGTGGCCCTCGTCGTCCCATTCGATGACGAAGGAGCGGGGCTCGTACTCCCAGGGCACCTCGTAGAAGTCGAGGAGGAGGGCGAGCTGACGCTCGCTCGAATGGGCGAAGGCGGTGTCCGCTGCCCGGTCCACCGTCAGGTTGCTTCGGCGACGGGAGCCGCCAACACGACCACCTCGCCCTCGGGGAACAGGTCCTCGACCTCGGCCTCGAGCTCTTCGCGCAGCGGGCCGACGGCCATGGCGAAGACGCCCTGGCCCCGCCGGAGCACGTCGATGACCTCGTCGGGGCTGGTGGCGGCGTAGATGGTGGAGCCGTCGGCCACCAAGGTGACGTCGGACAGGCTGCGATCCTCGCCGAGGCGCTCGCGGAGGGTCTCCATCGCGGCTCGGATCTTCGGCAGGCTCATGCCGGCGTCCTTGAGCCGCTTGATCATCTTGAGCTGGACGACGTCCGTGAAGGAGTACAAGCGCTGGCTGCCCGACCCGGCGGCCGCCTGCAGCGACGGTGTGATGAGGTCCGTACGGGCCCAGTAGTCGAGCTGTCGGTAGGTGATACCGACGAGGGCGCACACGGTGGGGGCTCGGAAACCGCTCTGGGTCATGGCTCGTCCTTTGCTCCTCCGCAGGTTACACGCCCGTAATTCGCCCCGGGAAAAACATCGTACAGTCGCCCCGCGCGGCGTCAAGCATTGGACCCGCCCACGGCGGATCCAATGCAGTACCAAGTACCAGGTACCAAGTACCGAGTACGAAGACGATGGCCCGTGGCCCTCCCCCGGCTCCTGCTGGATCTCGGTACTGCGTACTCGGTACTCGGTACTGCCGCCGGCGAAGCCGGCGGCCTACGACGAGAAGTCCTCGGGGTCGATCTCGTCGAGGAACTCCCGGAACCGCTCGATCTCGTCCTCCTCGTCCTCGTCGCGGAGTTCGATGCCGACCTCCTCGAGCACCTCCGGCGAGACGAAGAGCGGTGCAGCCACCCGGGCGGCGAGCGCGATGGCGTCCGACGGGCGCGACGAGACGACGCGGACCTCCTCGCCCCATTGGAGCACGAGGTCGGCGAAGAAGACCTGGTCGGCGAGGGCCGTCACGACGACGCGCTCGAGCCGGACGTCCAGCTCGCCGAGGACCGCCGCGAAGAGGTCGTGGGTGAGGGGCCGTTCGGGGACGACGCCCTCCATCGCGTAGGCGATGGCGGTCGCCTCCACCGCCCCGATCCAGATCGGGACGTGCCGGGTGCCCTCCCGCTCCTTCAGCAGGACGATCGGACTCTGTGAGGGGAGCTGGATTCGCACCCCGACGAGGTCGACGGCAACCGGTTCGGCCATGCCCCGACCCTATCAGCCGGTCGGGGCCAACCCTTCGGCCTCGAGCGGTGGCAGGTCGGCGGCGAATGCCTCGAGGTCGAGGACGCCCCACAACGATGGGACGTTGCGATAGCGGCCCTCCCAGTCGAGGCCGTACCCGATCACGAACTCGTCACCGACGACGAACCCGGCGTGGTCGACGTCGACGTCGACGATCCGTCGCTCGCGGCGGTCGAGCAGCGCCACCACCGTGATCGAGGCGGGGCCGCGGGTGCCGAGCTGGGCGACGAGGGAACGCAGCGTGAGGCCCGTGTCGACGAGGTCCTCCACGAGTACGACGTGGCGTCCGGCGAGGGGGGTCGCCACGTCCACCGACAGCGAGACCCGGCCGGCCTCGCCGAAGCGGGTGAGGCCGAGCATGTCCACCTCGAGGTCGATCGGCGTGGCCCGCACCAGATCGGCCAGGAAGGGCATCGCACCGTCGAGGACGCCGACCAGGATCGGATCGCGGCCATCGAGGCCCCGGGCGAGGTCGGCGCCGATCTCCCCGACCCGCTGGGCGAGCCGGTCCCGATCGGCCAGGAGGTGGACGGTCACCCGCCGAGCAGCCAGCCGAGCGCCTCGGCGAGCCCGGGCAGCGGACGCGCCGGCGGGTCGGTCGTCGACACGACGCCGACCACCTCGTCGCCGGAGCTGGCGACGAGGACCGGTGCCTCCCCGTCGAGGGCCGGAGCCACGGTGATCGACTCGTCGGTGCCGATCGCGGTCACGTCGTCCTCGGCCGTGAGGTCGGTGGCGTCGGCCCCCGCCCGATGGGTCCCGTACGCCTGTCCTGCGGCGATGGCGGCGAAGACCGGGTAGTCGTCGAAGCCGTGGTCGAGCAGGGCGGCGGCGTCGGCCATGTGGTCCTGGGATCCCAT
>CAZTLW010000060.1:0-6086 GCA_964614585.1 uncultured Acidimicrobiia bacterium
GAGTCCGTGGCAGTTCCCTCCGGGAACTGCTCGGTCGTGGAGACGGCTGGCGCCGAGTCCGTGGCAGTTCCCTCCGGGAACTGCTCGGTCGTGGAGACGGCTGGCGCCGAGTCCGTGGCAGTTCCCTCCGGGAACTGCTCGGTCGTGGAGACGGCTGGCGCCGCGTCCGGCGTCCCCTCGCCCGGAGTCGCCGTGCAGCCGGCGAGCAGGGCCACCCCCAGGACCGCCAGCGCCGCCCGCCGCATCACACGGCCACCGGCAGGGCGGTCGGGCCCCGCAGGAAGAAGCCCTCGGGCCACTCGATCTCGTCGTCGGCGATCGCCACGTCGAGGTCGGGGTACCGGTCATAGAGCGCCCGAAAAGCGATCGTCGCCTCGAGACGGGCCAGCGGGGCGCCGAGGCAGTGGTGGATGCCGAAGCCGAACCCGATGTGGGGATTGGGGCTGCGACCCAGGTCGAGACGGTCGGGTTCCTCGAACCTCTCGGGGTCGCGGTTGGCCGCGTACAGCACCGGGATCACGGGGTTGCCTCGGGGGATCGTGGTCCCGCCGATCTCGACGTCGTCGTAGGCCCAGCGCATGGTCGCCGTCTCCACCGGGCCGGCGAAGCGGATGAGCTCCTCGACGGCGCCGGCCGTCAGGTCGGGTTCGGCGGCGAGTCGGGCCCGCTGGTCGGGATGGCGGGCGAGGGCCAGGACGCCATTGCCGATGAGGTTGACGGTCGTCTCGTGGCCGGCCACCAGCAGCAGGAACACCATGGCGAGGTACTCGGTGTGGTCGAGGCGGTCACCGTCCTCCTCGGCGTGGACGAGTTCGGTCACGAGGTCGTCTCGGGGCGTCGCCCGCCGGTCGTCGGCGAGGTCGTTGAGGTAGCCGATGAACTCCATGCCCGCCACCTGGGCTGCCTCCATCGACGACCCGAGGATGGCCTTCGTCCATTCCCGGAAGCTCGCCTGGTCCTCGAGCGGCACCCCGAGCAACTCGGCGATGATGGTGACCGGCAGCGGGGCGGCGAACGAGGCCATGAGGTCGAAGCCGGACGGGTCGGTGGCGTCGAGGAGCTCGGTCGCGACCGCCTCGACCCGGGGCCGCAGGCGCTCGATGGTCCGCTTGGAGAAGGCGTCCCGGACCAGCCGTCGGAGGCGGGTGTGGTCCGGTGGGTCCAGGAAGAGCATGTTGCGGCCGAGGACCGCGAAGGCGCTGTCGGGCTCGTCCTCGAAATACCGCTCCTCGGGGGGCACGTGGAGGTCGGGCTGGTGGCCGATCCGCTCGTCGCGGAACACGGCGAGGCAGTCGTCGTGGCGGGTCACCATCCAGAACGTGCGGCCGGTGACCGGCCCGATGGCGCCGTGGACCGGGTCGGTCGCCCGCAGCTCGTTCCAGAAGGTGTGGGGGTCGCGGCGGGTGGCCGGGTCCCAGGGCGTCGTCATGTCGGGTCCAGTTGGGCCAGGAACTGGGCGCATCGCTCTGCCTCGGCCGTCTCGCCGATGGCATCGGCCATCGCGCCGAGCCCGGCGAGGCAGTCGAGGAAGCCGCGGTTGGTCGGCTCCGAGCGACGGACGTAGCCCGAGCCCCGCCACCCGGCAGCGCGCAGGGCGTCGAGGCCGCGGTGGTAGCCCACCCGGTAGTAGGCGTAGGCCTCGACCAACCCCCGGTCGTCGTGGGCCGCCGCCTCGGCCGTGGCGCCGAGCGCCGCCCAGGCGGCCAGATGGGTCGGGTCGGCGGCCACCACCGCTGCCAGCGCCTCCCGGGGGTGGGGAGCCGACAGTGCTCCCTCGAGGGCGGCGGTGTCGGCCGGGTCGACCTCGGGGAGGACGGTCTCGGGGGGACCGGATCGGGAGAAGGAGACGTCGGACATGGCCCGGACGCTAGGGCGGAAATGCGCCGACGTCGGCGGGGCCCGCCCGGGGGGCACGGACAACCCCCACCCATGATTGCGAACCCAGGGTTCCCAGCAGGTGGAAGCGGCGTTCTCCGGTACGAGGACCAGACTGGGTCTGGTCTCCGAACCGTGGTTCAGATAGCGCTGGCTGCGCTAGAAGCGGATCGAACCGGGCGAGCGCAGCAGCGTCCCCCACGGATCGGGGAGGGCGTCGATCGGGCCCGTCGGGGCCGGGAGCTCGAAGAGCACCTGCTGTTCGATCCCGTCCAGCTCGGCGTCGAGGGCGGCGAGGACGTCGAGGTCGACGAGCGTGAAGGGCTCCCACCCGGTGGCCGTCGGCAGGTCGAAGAGCGCCAGTTGGGCGCCGACCTCGTCGAGCCGTCCCGGGTCGAGCGGCGTGTCGTCGATCGGATGGGTGGCGGGACGGCGGCGGGTGAGCGCCCAACCGCCCAGACCGACGACGGAGAGGGCGGTGGCCGCCCAGAGCCAGCGGGAGCCGGGGTCGGCGAGTGGTGCGCTCGTCATCGCAGCCTCGGCCGGCGGGGCGAAGGGCGGCAGCACCACCGCCGACTGGTAGTCGGCGCGCATCGCCCCGACGTCGGCGCCCCCCGCCACCAGTCGGTCCCGCTCGGCGAGCCAGACGAAGGCGGCGTCGATGCGCTCGGCGGCGGCCTCGAACTCCCAGCGGTCCATGGCGGCGCGGACTCCCACGGGTGGCACCCAGCCGAGTGGGTCGTCGGCGAGGGCGGTGTAGCGGGCCCGCAGCTCGCCGCGGGTGGCGAGCGTCTCGGCCGCATCGGGCGGGGCGACATGGTCGGCCAGCACCGACGCGACGGCCGGCGACGCGCCGTGGACCTCGGCGAGGTCCAGGAACCGTCGCCAATCCGCCGGGGTGTCGGTGGTCGTGAAGCCGGGCGCCGCATAGGCGGAGCGATCCTCGGCGAGGTCGGCGAGGATGTCGGCCATGGCCCCGAACCCGAGGTCGTCGACGATGGCGTCCATCACCCACCACGAGGCGGCGTAGGCGGCCCGCTCGGCTTCGACGGTGGTGGCGTCGACCAGGGCCGTGTGCTCCCAGGCCGACAGCGGCCCGACCGACGGGTCGGGTGGCGTGGGCTCGGGGGGCGGCTGCCCGACGGCGGGCAGGACCTCGGCCGTGTAGGCCTCGGCGAGGCCCTCGGCCAGCCAGCGCTCGTCGACGAGCAGGTCGTTGAACCAGGCGTGGCTCGCCTCGTGGACGAGCACCCGGGGGTCGGGGTCGGCACCGACCTCGACGGTGTCGGTCTCGGCGACGTACCACCCGTCGAACCCGTTGCGCTGGGGGTCGGTGGACTGGGCGACGACCAGCGGGCGGCCGATGGGGTCGTCGATGCCGGTGAGGTCGGCGAGTTCGGGCAGTGCCAGATCCACGACGGAGCGGACGTCGGCCACCCAGGCCTGCTCGCCAGGCCAAGACCGCAGCACGTAGGTCAGGTCGCCGACCCGGATGATCTCCGAGGTGAGGGCGCCGTCCCGGCGCGCCGACACGCTGACGTCCCAGGCAGCGATGTCGCCGACGACCGGCGCCGACATGACCGTCCAGCCGGGCTCCTGGGCGGTCTCGAGCACCGCCCCGTCCACCTTGATCTCGAAGTCGTTGGGCACCCGGATCGTGACGGCGGCGTCGCCGTCGGTGCCCCACACCCAGGTGGGGAAGGCGACATGGGCGGGGTTCGCCCGGATGGTGCCGTCGCCGGCGCCGTCGGGGAGGGAGAACACGACCCGGACCCGGCCCGTCTCGGGTAGGCCGAGCCCGGTGATCGGGCCCTCGCGCCGGATCACGGGCTCCACCGGCTCGTCGTCCAGGGTGACCACGACGTTCTCGGCGATGGTGGGGATGGAGAGGGCGTCGGTGGTCGACTCGATCGTGACGACGACCACCCCGGCATCGGGCTGGGCGACGTAGGTGGTGGCGGTGGTGGCCTCGGCGCGGGCGGTCCCGACGCCGGCCGTCGCCATTGCGAGGCCGACGAACAGCGCCGTGGCGAAGCCACGGCGAATCCGTCCGTCCATGTGGAAGACCCCCACTCGCCTACCACCACGGTATCCACGCTGGGGGGCGGCCGCTTACGCAAAGTGGTGGAAATGTCGACGGTTAGTGGCGGTTTTCGCGACCTCGGTGGCGAACCCAGGGTTCGTGACCGCGGGGCCAGCCGTTCCGTGGGCCCGAGACCGCGCCGACGCGGTCTCGGGCCCAGATAACGGCCCCGGGCGGCGTGCCGAACCCTGGGTTCGCAGCGGTCAGGCGACGGTGAGGGCGTCGTCGACCACGTCGACCCGGGCCTTCGACTCGTCGGTGACCCGACCCTCGAGCACGGCGAGGGCGAGGCGGTCGCCGATCTCCTTCTGGATGAGCCGCTTGAGCGGCCGCGCCCCGTAGGCGGGGTCGAAGCCGTGCTCGGCCAGCCAGTCGAGGGCGGCGTCCGAGACCTCGAGTTCGATGCGGCGGTCGGCGAGGCGCCTCCGCAGGTGCTCGAGCTGGATCCCCACGATCCGGCGCAGGTCCGCTCGGGTCAGTCGGTGGAAGACGAGGATCTCGTCGACCCGGTTGATGAGCTCGGGGCGGAAGTTCGCCCGCACGACCTCCATCACCCGGTCGGAGACCACCTCGTCGGGCAGGTCGGGGTCGATGCGCTCCGACCCCAGGTTGGAGGTCATGATGAGCACCGTGTTGGAGAAGTCCACCGTCCGGCCCTGGCCGTCGGTGAGCCGCCCGTCGTCGAGCAGCTGCAAGAGCACGTTGAACACCTCGGGATGGGCCTTCTCGACCTCGTCCAACAGCACCACCGAGTAGGGGCGCCGGCGGACGGACTCGGTCAGCTGGCCGCCCTGGTCGTAGCCGACGTACCCGGGCGGGGCGCCGATGAGGCGGCTGACCGAGTGCTTCTCCATGTACTCGGACATGTCGATGCGGACCATCGCCCGTTCGTCGTCGAAGAGGAAGTCGGCCAGGGCCCGGGCCAGTTCGGTCTTGCCGACCCCGGTGGGGCCGAGGAACAGGAACGAGCCGATCGGCCGCTGCGGGTCGGCGATGCCGGCCCGCGACCGGCGGATGGCGTTGGCGACGGCCTCGACCGCCTCCTCCTGGCCGACGACCCGGCGGTGGAGGTGGTCCTCCAGCCGGATGAGCTTGTCGACCTCGCCCTCCATGAGGCGGCTGACGGGCACCCCGGTCCACCGGGAGACGACCTCGGCGACGTGGGTCTCGTCGACCTCCTCCGACAGCATCCGCTGGTCGGACTGGACGTCGTCGAGTCGGGCGCGGGCCGCCTCGATGCGCTGCTCGAGCGCAGGCACCGTCCCGTATCGGAGCTCGGCGGCGCGGTTGAGGTCGCCGGCGCGCTCGGCCCGCTCGGCCTCGATGCGGGCCTGCTCCAGCTCCTCCTTCGAGCCGCGCAGCTCGTCGATCGCCTCCTTCTCGAGCGTCCAATGGGCCTCGAGGCGGTCGGCCTCCTCCCGGAGGTCGGCGATCTCCGACACGACGGCCTCGAGCCTCTCGGCCGAGACCGCGTCCGACTCCTTCTCGAGTGCCGCACGCTCGATCTCGAGCTGGGTGATGCGGCGGGTGAGGGCGTCGATCTCGGCGGGCATCGAGTCGATCTCGATCCGCAGGCGCGATGCCGCCTCGTCGACGAGGTCGATCGCCTTGTCGGGCAGCTGGCGAGCCGGCAGGTAGCGGTCCGACAGCACGGCGGCGGCGACGAGGGCGTTGTCCTGGATGCGCACGCCGTGGTGCACCTCGTAGCGCTCCTTGAGGCCACGGAGGATCCCGATGGTGTCGTGCACCGAGGGGGCCTCCACCATGACCGGCTGGAACCGGCGCTCGAGGGCGGCGTCCTTCTCGATGTGCTGGCGGTACTCGTCGAGCGTGGTGGCGCCGACCATGCGCAGCTCGCCGCGGGCGAGCATCGGCTTGAGCATGTTGGAGGCGTCCATGGACCCCTCGGCGGCGCCGGCGCCGACCATCGTGTGGAGCTCGTCGATGAACGTGATGACCTGGCCCTCGGACTCGCGGATCTCGTCGAGGACGGCCTTGAGGCGCTCCTCGAACTCACCCCGGTACTTGGCGCCGGCCACCATCGACCCGAGGTCGAGGGCGATGAGGCGCTTGCCGGCGAGCGAGGTGGGCACGTCGCCGTCGGCGATCCGGCGGGCGAGGCCCTCGA
>CAZTLW010000060.1:6096-13252 GCA_964614585.1 uncultured Acidimicrobiia bacterium
GGGCTCGCCGATGAGGACGGGGTTGTTCTTCGTGCGGCGGCTGAGGACCTGGATGACCCGGCGGATCTCGTCGTCGCGGCCGATGACCGGGTCGAGCTTGCCCGACCGGGCCTCGTCGGTGAGGTCGCGCCCGTACTGGCCGAGGGCGTCCATCGTGGCTTCGGGGTCCTCGGTGGTGACCCGGCGGTTGCCGCGGATCTCGGGGAGGGCGCCGGCGATGGCGGCGCGGTCGGCGCCGAGGTCCCGGAAGGCCTCGCCGGCGGCGTCACGGGAGGCGGCCAAGGCCAACAGGAGGTGCTCCACCGACAGGTAGTCGTCGCCGAGGTCGGCCCGCTCCTTGTCGGCGGTCCGCAGCGCCTCGCCGAGGGCGCGCGAGATCGACACCTCGGTCGAGCCGTAGACCCGGGGGAGGCCCTCGGCGATGGAGGTCAGCCGGGCGCGCAGGTCGGTCGGGGTGACCCCCAGCTTGTCGAGCAGGGGGTACACGAGACCCTCGGACTCGCCGAGGAGGGCGAGCCCCACGTGGGCGGGCTCGACGTACTGGTGGTTGGCGCCGGACGCCAGGTCCTGGGCCGTGCCCAGCACGCGGCGCACCGCCGTCGTGAATCGATTCGGGTCCATGTCACTCACTGGCTAGGAAACTTGAGTCGAAGTATATCAACTACGGGGGCTACGGGCAATCTCCGTTCAGGCCGGCGCCGTTCAATTTGAGAGGGTTGAACGTTCAAAGGTGCTGAACGTAGGTTGGTGCCAGACGAAAGGAGCGACCCATGCACCCCATCGACCCCACCACCCTTGCCGGCCTCGCGGCCGAGCGCTACGGCCCCTGGCCAGGCCCCCGACCCACCCGTCGGTTCCGCCCCGCTCGGGGGCGCCGATGAGCGACTACACGCCGCCCGAGGTCCTCGAGTTCGACGACCTCACCACCATGGACGTGCTGTCCAACCCGATCCGCCTGCGGTTGCTCGAGGTCCTGTCCGAGCCGGCCACGGTGAAGGAGGCCGCCGAGGAGCTCGGCGTCCCGGCGACCCGGCTCTACCACCACGTCAACCAGCTGCTCGACCACGGGCTGTTGGTGGTCGTCGAGGAGCGGCCCAAGGGCGCCATGACCGAGCGGGTGTTCGGCGTCGGCGGCCGGTCGATCCGGCCGTCGGCGGCGTTCCGGGAGCGCTACGGGCCCGAGGGCCAGGCCGAGGCGATCCGCCTGACCTTCCGGATGGCGGAGGCCGAGATGACCTCCCTGGCCGAGGCGTCCGACCCCGAGCGGGGGCCACTGGCTGGCGGGGAGGGTCGGCGGCAGGCCACCATCGCGCTGAGCGGGCTCCGGCTGGACCCCGACGACCTCGGTGACCTCATCGACGAGGTACAGGCGGTGATCGACCGCTACGCCGACCGCCGGGGCTCCACGCCCGTGCGGTTCTTCCACGCCATCTACCCCCGCGAGTCCCGTGGCTGAGCCGACCACCGCCCGCGAGGTCCTCGCGATCAGGGACTTCCGCTTCCTCTGGGGGGCGCAGATCATCTCGTTCTTCGGAGATGCCCTCACCACCATGGGGCTGCTGTTCCTGGTCCAGCGGGTCCACGGCGACACGGCCTCGGTGGCCGGCGTCCTCATCGCCAATGCGCTGCCGGTCCTCCTCGTCGGCCTCGTGGCGGGGGTGTGGGTCGACCGCCTCGACCGCAAGGCGGTCATGATCTGGTCCGACATCGTGCGCGCCGGCCTCGTCCTCACGATCCCGGTCGTCGGTGCCGATCGCCTCTGGCTGCTCTACGCCCTCGTCTTCACCTATGCCTCGGTGGGCACCTTCTTCTCCCCCGCCCGCACGGCGCTCATCCCCCGGGTCGTGCCCTCGGCCGGCCTCCCCGCCGCCAACGGCCTCGCCGAGGCGAGCAGGCCCATCGCCTTCGTCCTCGGGACCGCCACCGCCGGGGTGCTCGTCGGCCTCTTCGACGGCTTCGTCGCGGTGTTCGCCATCGACGCCGTCACGTTCGTCGTCTCGGCCGTGCTCGTCGCCCGGGTGGCGACCTCCGGGCGGGCCGACGCCCCGGTGGCCCCGGGTGTCACCACGGTGCTCGGTGAGCTCGGTGCCGGTTTCGCCACCGTGGCCCGGAGTCGCATCCTGCTCGGCGTCCTCGTCGGCGGCGCCGTCGCCATGTTCGGCCTCGGGGCCACCAATGCCCTCGCCGTCCCCTTCGTGGTCGGCGAGCTCGGGCTCGCCGAAACCTGGTTCGGCCTCATCGAGGGTGCCCAGACCGTCGGCCTCGTCATCGCCGGCAGCTCGCTCGGCTGGCTGGCCCGACGGCTGGGCCTCCAGCGGATCATCGCCCTCGCCCTCGCCGTCGTGGGGGTGTTGGTGGCGCTCCTCTCCCAGGTCGCCGGCATCGCGGGCCTCGTGGTGCTGTTCTTCGCCATCGGCCTCGGCGTGGCACCGCTCACCGGGTCGGTGTCGACCCTGCTCCAGCGCGAGACACCGCCCGAGTTGCTCGGCCGGGTGGCCGCGTCACTCAACGCCACCGTCACCGGGGCCAGCGTCGGGTCGATGGCGGTGGCCGCCACGCTGGCGGGGCTCGTGGGGGTGCGGGGCGTGTTCGTGGTGAGTGGGCTTGTCGCCCTGGTGGCCTCGGCGGTGTCGGCGATGCTCTTCCGGGGCACCGCCCCGGCGGCCGCAGCGGAGTCGGCCACGCCATAGGTCTCGGCCGGGCCCAGTCGGCGCCGACCCCCGTAGCCTCCCGGCATGTCCGCCACCGTCCGCCGCGCCACCTCCGCCGACGCCGACGCCATCTGCGCCGTCGTCGAGGCCCAACTCGAGCCCGAGGATGCCGCCGAGGCCCGCTACACCCTGGAGGGGCCGCTCGCCCGGGTCGACCAGTGGCTGGTCGCCGAGGTGGATGGGTCGGTGGCCGCGTTCTGCTGCGGGTGCCCATGCGACCTGCGGATCGGGTCGGTGACGATGCCGGCGCTCAACGTCGAGTTCGTCGCCACCGCCGAGGGGTTCGAGGGCCGGGGCCTGCAGCGGGCCCTGTTCGAGGCGCTGCCGGGGGCGTTTCCCGATGCCCGCGTGCACCTCATCACCGGGATCCCGTACTTCTACCGGCGCCTCGGGTACGAGTACGCCATCCCCATTCCTGACCGGTTCGAGACGGCGCGTCCCGCCCTGCCCGACGGCTGGGCCACCCGGGTCGCCACCGCCGACGACATCCCCCTCCTCATGGCGCTGCAGGCCGAGGTCCAGGCCCATGCCGATGTCGCCCTCACCCACACGGCCGACCAATGGGCGTGGCTGGTGCCATCGCCCAACTACCGGATCGCCATCGCCGAGGGCCCCGACGGGTCCGCCATGGCGCGTGGCTATCGGGGCGATCCCGATGCCTGCTGGGTGATGGAGGTGGCCGCTCCCTCCGAGGCCGGGGCGGCCGCCGCCGTCCACGGCGCGACCGATGGGTTCGAGCGGGTGACGGTCATGGACCGGCCCGCCGACCCGGCCGACCACGCCGGCAGCCTCGGCGGCGACCGCCACCCGAGCCGGTACGCCTACTACCTGAAGGTCGTCGACGTGCCGGCGGTGCTCGACGCGTTGCGCCCGGAGTTGGACCGTCGGCTCGCTGCCTCGGGGCTCGAGGCACCCGACGCGTTGAAGCTCGACCTCTACACGTCGTGGGTCGATCTGCCGATGGTGGATGGATCGTTCGGCCCGCCCGAGGTACGGCCCCGAGGCGGGTTCGAGGCCGACCGGATCGGGGTACCGCCCGATCTCGTGGCCCACCTGCTGGTGGGCCCGCTGGGTGGGACGGCGATGGACGACCGCCACGCCGACGTCCGCACCCGGGAGCGGGCTGCCCTGTTCGGTGCCCTGTTCCCGCCGCTGGTGGCCGACGTCCACAGCTGGATCGTCCCGTAGGCGGTGCCGTGGAGCGATACTTCGCCTTCATCCGGGCGATCAACACCGGCGGCCGCCGGCTCTCCAACGAGCAGGTGCTGGCGCCGTTCGTCGAGCTTGGCCTCCACGAGGTGGCCGCCTACCAGGCGGCGGGGAACGTCACTTTCGTCACCGACGACGCCGCCCTCGCCGACCCCGAGCTGCTCTCGTCGGCTCTCGCGAGGGCCTATGGCTTCGAGGCACCGACGTTCGTGCGCACCGCGACCGAACTGGGCGAGGTGGTGTCGGCTCGGCCGTTCACCGACGGGGAGCTGGCGGGCAGCGACGGTCGGGTGCAGGTCACCTTCCTCGGCCGCGAGCCCGACTCGGCCGCCGTGGCGGCGGTTGCCGAGTTGGTGCCGGCCGAGGATCGTGTGGTGCTGATGGGCCGGGAGTGGTTCTGGCTGCCGGTGCGGGCGGTGAGCGAGTCGGGGCTGCCGGTCGGCCGGATCGAGCGCGTGGTCGGGCCGATGACGATGCGCACGCTCGGGACCGTCACCAGGATGTGGGGCCGGTGGGCGGCCGATGACGACCGGGGCCGACGCCCGTAGGCTCGGCGTCATGGTCCGCCCCGACGACTTCTCGTTCGACACGCTGAGCCTCCACGCCGGCCAGGTGCCCGACTCCGACCACCGGTCGCGGGCGGTGCCCATCCACCAGACGACGTCGTACCTCTTCGACGACACCGACCACGCCGCCGCCCTGTTCAACCTCGAACGGCCCGGCCACATCTACAGCCGGATCTCCAACCCCACCGTCGCCGTCCTCGAGGAGCGGATGGCGGCGCTGGAGGGCGGGGTCGGGGCCGTGGCCACCGCCTCGGGGATGGCCTCGCTGCACCTGGCCATCGCCACCCTCGGGTCGGCCGGCTCCCACGTCGTGTCGTCACGGGCGGTCTACGGCGGCACCGCCAACCTCCTCACCCACACCCTGCCCCGCTTCGGCGTCGAGACCACCTGGGTCGACCCCGGGGACCTCGACGCCTGGGCGGCGGCCATCCGGCCAGAGACGGTGTGCGTCCACACCGAGACGATCGGCAACCCCCGCGGCCAGGTGACCGACCTCCCCGCCGTCGCCGAGATCGCCCACGCCGCCGGGGTGCCGGTGCTCGTCGACAACACGTTCGCGACGCCGTACCTGTTCCGTCCGATCGATTGCGGCGCCGACGCCGTCTGGCACTCGGTGACCAAGTTCGTCGGCGGTCACGGGGTCGCGGTCGGGGGGATGCTCGTCGACGGCGGCACCTTCGATTGGGAGGCCCATGCCGAGCGGTTCCCCACCCTCACCGAGCCCTATACCGGCTACCACGGCCTCGACTTCGCCGAGGAGTTCGGGGTGGCGGCGCTCGGGGCCCGAGCCCGCGCCGAGGGCCTCCGCGACTTCGGGGCCTCGATGGCGCCCCAGACCGCCTTCTACCTCCTGCAGGGTCTCGAGACCCTGCCCGTCCGCATGGACCGCCACGTCGCCAACGCGACGGCGGTGGCCGAGTTCCTCGCCGACCACGACGCAGTCGCGTGGCTCGCCTACCCCGGCCACAGGTCCCACCCCGACCACGACCTGGCGACGCGACTCCTGCCGAAGGGGGCCGGAGCGATCCTCTCGTTCGGGATCGAGGGCGGTCGCGAGGCCGGGCGCCGGTTCATCGAGTCGCTGCGGCTGTGGTCGCATCTCGCCAACGTCGGTGACGCCAAGTCGCTCGTCATCCACCCCGCCTCGACCACCCACCAGCAGATGAGCGCCGACGAGTTGGCGGCGGCCGGCGTCGGCGAGGACCTCATCCGCCTGTCGGTGGGACTCGAGGACATCGATGATCTCACGGCCGACCTCGGCCGGGCCCTCAAGGCGTCGCAGCGGTGAGCGCGTGATCGTCGACCTCGCCGACGGGACCGCCCTCTTCGCCCACACCGGGGGCGTCGACCTCGACGCGTCACTACCGACGGTGGTGCTCGTCCACGGAGCGGGGACGGACCACTCCTTCTGGCGGGGCCAGACCCGGTACCTCGCCCACCATGGCTTCGCCGTCCTGGCGATCGACCTGCCCGGCCACGGGCGCTCGGGAGGTGCCCAGGGCGACACGATCGAGAGCCGGGGCGATGCCGTGGTGGCGCTGCTCGATGCTCTCGATGTCCCGAGCGCGGCCCTCGTCGGTCACTCGATGGGGTCGTTGGTGGGGCTCGACGTCGCCGGCCGGCACCCCGACCGGGCATGGGGACTGGCGATGCTGGCCACCAACCCGCAGATGGCGGTCCACCCCGTTCTCATCGAGTCGGCCCGGTCCGGCGACACCAGGTCGCTCGCCCTGACCCGGGCGTGGGCCCACGGGTCGCCGGTGGGCGGCGACGCCGAGCCCGGTGAGTGGCTGCATGGGGTCAACTGGCGGACCACCGAGGCGGTCGGTCTCGACGTGTACGCCGACGACTTCGTGGCGTGCGACACGTGGACGGCGGCGCCCGAGCGCGCCGCGACGGTGACGTGCCCGGCGCTGGTCGTGAGCGGGCGGGCGGATCGCATGACGACCGTGCGCGGCGGCGGCGCCATGGCCGAGTTGCTCGGGTGTGTGCACGTGGTGCTCGACGCCGGCCACCAGTTCCCCCAGGAAGCGCCCTGGGAGACGACCAAGACCCTCCTCCCCTTCCTCCGCGCGGCCAACCCTGGGTTGTGAGCGTCGGTCGATCGTCGAACCTCGGGCCGTGAGCGTCGCCCTGCCGCTTGCGGCAGGCTCCGTCGCTCACAACCCAGGGTCGAGGGCGTCGTTCAACACGCGGCCCAGATCCCTTGACGGAGCCCCGGCTACCGTCGCCGCATGGAACTCGGAGTGCAGGTGGTCGGTGACTACGACCACGTATCGGCCATTGCCCGCGTGTGTGAGGAGGCGGGCATCGCCGCCGTCGCCCTCGCCGACCACTACCTCTACGGGGGCTCCCCCGAGGAGTGGTCCACCCCGGCCTACGACTCGCTCGTCCAGGCCGCCGCACTGGGCCGGGACACCGAGTCGGTCGAGATCGTCATGCTCGTCAGCCCGATCACGTTCCGGCACCCGGCCGTCTACGCCAAGTCGATCACCACCATCGACGAGATCAGCGGTGGCCGCTTCGTGTTCGGCCTCGGCACCGGCTGGCACGACGGCGAGCACGAGGTCTTCGGCTTCGAGTACCCCGACATGGCCACGCGCTTCGAGTGGCTCGAGGACGCCCTCGGCTACCTCCGCGTGTTCCTCGACGACCCGACCCAGGGCTACG
>CAZTLW010000061.1:0-2777 GCA_964614585.1 uncultured Acidimicrobiia bacterium
TCGCCTCGGCCCCCTCCTACGCCCACGGCGTGGTCGACCCGGTCCCGGCCATCGGCGAGGTCACCGCCCGGACCGGCCGCTGGCTGCACGTCGATGCCTGCGTCGGCGGGATGGTGCTGCCGTTCCTCGACGGCGCACCGCCGTTCGACTTCGCAGTCCCGGCCGTGGACTCCCTCTCCGTGGACCTCCACAAGTACGGCTACACCCCCAAGGGCGCCTCACTCGTCCTCCATCGTGATGCCGAGCACCGATCCCACCAGTACTTCGCCACGGCCGCCTGGACCGGCTACCCGGTCGCCAATGCCACCGTGCAGTCGACGAAGTCGGCCACCTCGCTGGCGGCGGCGTGGGCGTCCGTGCAGCACCTGGGCACGGAGGGCTACCGCCGACTCACGCTCGACTCGTGGCAGGCCACCCGGGGCCTCATCGACGCCGTGGCGTCGTCGGATGCGGTCCACCTGGTCACCGAACCGGATGCGCCGCTGCTCGCCGTGACGTCGGCCGACGTGTTCACCCATGCCCAGGCGATGCGCGAGCGTGGTTGGCAACTCGGGGCCACCCCGTCGCTCGGGCCCTCGCCAGCCCACCTCCACTTCACGATGACGGCCGCCCACCTCGGCCTGCTCGACGACCTGGCCCGCGACTTGCTGGAAACGGCCCCCACCGAGGTCCCCGCTGCCGAGAACCCGCTGGCCGGCATCGACCTGGTATCCGTCGACCCGGCCGTGATCGGTGGGCTCCTCGATGCGATCGACCTCGACCGGGACCGGGCGATGGTCGACGCCGCCATCGATGCCCTCGACCCCGAAGCCCGCGCCGCCGTGATCTCGGCCTTCATCCAGCACCTGTACCGATGATCGTCGCCCTGGTCGGGACCACCGTGCTGCTCGCCGTCGGGTGGGCCCTCCGGCGGGTCATCCCCGTCCGGGGCCCGCTCACCGCGATCGTCCCCGCCGCCATCCTCGGGGGATTCGTGGCCCTCGGGCTGCGGGCGGTCGACGTGCTGCCGGGATCGACGACGGCCTGGCAGGACGTCGCCTACCACCTGTTCGGGATCTCCTTTCTCGCCATCGGGCTCACCCCGACGGGGGCGACCCGCCTCGCCAAGGGGGCGCTGTGGATGGGGATCGGCCAGTGGGCGACGTTCTCGTTGCAGGCGGCGGCGGGCGGGATGATCGCCCTCTGGATCGGCGGCCTCGACCCCGGATTCGGGTTCCTCGCCCCGCTGGGCCTCAACGAGGGGCCCGGCCAGGCCCTGTCGATCGGTCGCTTGTGGGAAGCGGACTACGGCTTCGCCGATGCCGCCTCGATCGGGGCCACGATGGCCTCGATCGGGTTCGTCGTCGCCTATCTGGGCGGGTTGGTGGTGGCCCGCCGCCGGCCGGTGGCCGGACCCGTGACCCGACCGTCGGTCTACCGGGTCGGGGCCCGCACGATCCCCGTGGCCGCCGCCATCGTCGTGGGCTACGCCGCGCTCTATCTCGCCGTCTCCCTCGGTCTCGGCGCGGTCGCCCCGGGCATCGTCGATCTCGTCCTCGGCGTGCTGTTCTTCGTGGCCCTCGTCGTGGGCATGGCCGCCCGTGCGCTGCTCGGTCGGGTGGGCGTCTCGATCGACGGTGCCGAGACCCGGCAGGTGACCGTGATCGCCGTCGACGGCCTCACGGTCGCGATCCTCGGCTCCCTCACGTGGGGGGCCGTCAGTGCGGTGGCCGGCCCGCTCGCCGCCGTGGTCGTCGGGGCCGTCGCCACCACCGTGGTCGTGCTCGTCGTCGCCCGGCGGTGGATCGAGGCCTGGCGCACCGAACGGTCGCTGGCCCTGTTCGGCACCGTGACCGGCACGGCGGCCTCCGGCCTCGCCCTGTTGGCCCTCACCGATCCCGAGATGGAGTCACCGGTCGGGGTCGAGTTGGGGGCGATGGTGGTGGTCTCGGCGCCGGTGGTGCTGGGCGGCATCGCGCTGTCGACGGCGGCGGCGTCGGGCTCGGTGGGGGAGGGCACCGCCGTGGCCATCTTCCTCGCCATCGGGGTCGCGGCCCTGGCCGTGCTCGCCCTCGTCGTGAATCGGATCGGCGAGCCGGGAACCGCCCCGTCGGGGGATCGCGCCACCTGACCCGACGGCACCGGGCGTGGGTACGGTCCCGGCATGGAGTCGACCAACTACTTCGACACGATCATCCTCGTCGCCGACGATTGCCCGGTCGACGTCGCCGAGGCGCCTCCACGCCGCGACCCGCCGACCGTGGCGCAGATCCAGTACGACCTGCTCGTCGATGCCCCGTACGTGCACACGTCCGACGACGTCGTCTACGAGTCGAACGGCCGCCGTCGGGACATCGACCGCACGACGTTCTTCTCCAAGGGCCAGCCGTGTCTGCGGTCGTCCCCGCTCACCAAGCGCTACGGTTTCGGCATCCACTCGGACGCCGCGGGGCGCGTCGCGCTCGTTCCGGTCGAGTCGGAGACCTACCGGCGCCTCGCCGACGACCCGGCGGTCGCGACCGTCAAGGCGATGCGCTCCTCCCGGCGGTGACCATGCCGCCGGACACGTCACGGTCTCAGCCGTCGAGGCGGGCCCGGGCGTCGGCAACGAGGTCGACCACGGCCGATCGGACGTCGTTCGCTCCTCGGAGGGGCGTCGGGAACGGCACCCGGGCCATCCGGGGTCCCGCCGGCGTCGTTGCGCGCAGTGTCAGTCCGTATCGGTCGAGGCCCACGAGGACGGCATCGGTGGCATCGTCGAGTTCGGTGAGGCCGCGCACGATCTCGGCGTTGGAGTC
>CAZTLW010000061.1:2877-13006 GCA_964614585.1 uncultured Acidimicrobiia bacterium
GCTGGTCGGGTCATGGTCGCCTCCTCCGGTGGTTCGCTGCGATCGCCGACGAGGCACCCGTCGGCCACGCGCATCTTCCCAGCCGGCCGCGACCACTCGGGAGGAGCCCCCACCCGCCTTCAGAGCGGGCGGGCGAAGCTGAGTTGGTGGCCGTCCGGGTCGTCGAGGTGGAAGTAGCGCTCGCCCCACTCGGCGTCCCGGGGCGGTGCCTCGGGCGTGTGGCCGGCCGCCACGGCTCGCTCGTGCATGGCGTCGACGTCGTCGACGTGGATGATGACCCGGCCCCACCCGGCGGCTCCGGACGCGTCGGTGAGGATGAGGTTCAGGTGCTGGTCGCCGACGGCGAAGCTGGTGAAGTCGGCGTCCGGTCCGCCGTAGGACGGCTCGAACCCGAGCGACCGGTAGAACTCGGTCGAGCGCGACATGTCGGTCACCGCGAGAGTGATCGCGTCGATCGACGTCGCCCATCCCGAGTCCATGGTGCGAGCGTACCGGCTCGTTTCGAGGGCCGATCGGAGGGGTAGGTGGGCGTCGCCAACCACCATGGAGCCACGCATGCTGCGAGCCAACGCCTGGCGCATCGGTCGCCTCGGGGGAGTCGAAGTGCGCATCGACCCCTCATGGAGCGTGATCGCCCTCCTGATCGCCTACACGTTCTTCCTCGTCCTGGGCGCCCAGTTCGACGAGCTCGGCCTCGTCGCCACGATCGGGCTCGCCGTGGCCATGGCGCTCGTGTTCTTCGGCAGCGTCCTCGCCCATGAGCTCGCCCACTCGTGGGTGGCCCTCGCCCGGGGCATCGAGGTCCGGGGCATCACGCTGTTCCTCTTCGGCGGGGCGACCCACGCCGACCTCGAGACGGAGGACCCCTCCGACGAGCTCTGGATCAGCGCCGTCGGGCCGTTCACGAGCCTCGTGCTGGCCGGCCTGCTCTGGCTGGTGAGCCTGCCGCTGCCCGAGGGCCCCATCGGGTTCGCCGTCGGCTACCTGGCCGTCCTCAACCTCGCCCTGGCGATCTTCAACCTCGTGCCCGGCTTCCCCCTCGACGGCGGCCGCATCCTGCGGTCGCTCGTGTGGCGGTCGACCGGCGACCTCGTCCGTGCCACCCGGGTCGCCGCCCGGGCGGGGCGATTCGTCGGCTTCGCCATCATGGCCCTCGGCTTCGCCCAGCTCCTCTTCCTCGGGGCGCTGATCGGGGGGTTGTGGCTGGTGGCCATCGGCTGGTTCCTCGCCCAGGCGGCGAGGGCGTCCTTCGCCAACCTCGCCGTCAAGGCGGCGCTCGAGGACGTGCGTGCCGCCCGGGTCATGACCCGCGACCTCGTGACCATCCCTGCCGGGATCACCATCGACCAGGCCATCGACGACTACTTCATGGCGTTCGACTTCACCGCCTTCCCGGTCGGCGACGGAGACGACACCACGGGGATCCTCACCCTCCGCGCCGTGCGGGAGGTCCCCGGCGACGAGCGATCCGAGGTCCGCGTCGTCGACGTGATGGAGCCACTCGCCGACCACTGCGTCGTCACGGTCGACGACGAGCTGGGCGACGTGGTCGGCAAGCTCATGGGCGGCGACATCCGCCGGGTCGTGGTCGTCGACGGCGGCACCGTCGTCGGGCTCATCTCCTCCCGCGACCTCGTGCGGTGGCTGGAGCGCTCACGGGAGCTCGGTCGGGAGGAGGCCTCGCTCCGGCTGACGCCCGATCAGGGGCGGCGGGACACGGCCTCGTAGCCGGAGACGACGTCGAGAATCTGGGCCGTGATCTCGGCCTGCCGCAGCTGGTGGAACTCGGTCGTCAGCCGCTCCAGCTGCTCCTCGATCGATCGCTCGGCGGCCTGCATGGCCGTGAGTCGCGCACCGTGCTCGGCGGCGCGGGCGTCGGCGAGGGCCCGGTAGAGCGCCACGAACAGGTCCGCCCGCAGGAGCCCCGACATCAGCACCCCGAACGAGTGGGGCGAGTCCGGGAGCCGCTGGGTCGGCCACGGCTCCTCGGCGATCCGGCGGAGGCGGGCGGCGTCGGGGGGAGCAACCTGGAAGACACGCGGCACCCGCCGCGTACGCGAGAGGGGATGCTGGAAGACCACGGCCACCCGGGAGACACCCTCCTCGGCCTGCCACTGGTCGATGCGGACCACCAGTTCCTGCACGACCTCGGGGATGCCGTCGACGGTGGCGGGGAGCGGGAGGTGCGAGCCGGCGACGCCCCGCCGCTCCAGGGCGGCTTCGGCCCGGCGCCCGATCACCGCCACCAGTCGATGCTCGGGCGCCCGGGCATGGCGTTCGAGCCAATCGACGGCCTCGTCGGCGACCTCACGGTTGATGGGGCCGCACAGTCCCTGGTCGGTCCCGACGACGATCGCCGCCGCCCGGCCGGCCCGGGGATCGGCGATCGGGACGTCGCCCTCGCGGAAGCAGACCTGGAGTCCCAGCTCGACCGTCTCCGCGTAGGCGGCTATGGATTCGGATGCCCGCTCGAAGTCGTTGATGCCGACCGCGGCCAGACCCTTCATCGTCGAGACCAGCGAGTGGAGCTCTCGCCCCACCGTCAGCCGACGCTCGAGTCGCTGCGTCGAGCTCATCGTGCGCCACCCCCGACCAGGTCGTGGGCCACGTCGAGGAGGTGGTCGATGTCGTCGTCGGTGAGATCGTCGCCCGCCTCGAGGCCGTCGAAGAGCTCCGGTTCGGCATCGACCATGCGGGCGGCGATCTCCTTCGATCGCTCCGCCACCGCGTCCACCTCGATCCCGTCGAAGGCCCCACCGGTGACCGCCACGAGCGTGGCGAGCTGCTCGGCGACGGTGAGCGGTTCGTACCGGCCCTGGCGCAAGACCTGGCGCACGCGGCGTCCGCGGGCGAGGGCCGCCTCCCGCTCCGGCTCGAGGCGAGCCCCGTACTTGCTGAACCGCTCGAGCTCCTCGAACTGGCTGTAGGACAGCCGGAGGTCACCGGCGACCGCCCGGTAGGCGGGCAGCTGGGCCCGGCCCCCCACCCGGGAGACGGAACGCCCCACGTCGATCGCCGGGAGGATGCCCTGTCGGAGCAGGCGGGGGGAGAGGTAGAGCTGGCCATCGGTGATCGAGATGAGGTTGGTGGGGATGTAGTCCGAGATGTTCTGGGCCTTCGTCTCGATGATCGGCAGGGCCGTGATGCTGCCGCCGTCGCGGAGGTTGGTGGGTCGCTCGAGCAGCCGGGAGTGCAGGTAGAAGACGTCGCCCGGGTAGGCCTCCCGGCCCGGCGGCCTGCGCAGCAGCAGCGACAGCTCCCGGTGGGCCCGGGCATGCCGGGTGAGGTCGTCGTAGACCACGAAGACGTCCCGGCCCGCCTCCTCCATGAGGTACTCGGCCATGCTCGTGGCGGCGTAGGGGGCGATGAACTGCCGGCCGGGTGGGTCGTCGGACGACGACGCGACCACGATCGTGTGGGCGAGCGAGTCGTGGGCCCGGAGGTCGTCGATCGTCTTGGCGATGGCGGCGCTGCGTTGCCCGATGGCGGCGTAGATGCAGATGACGTCGGTGCCGCGCTGGTTGATGATCGTGTCCACCCCGATCGCCGTCTTGCCCGTCTGGCGGTCGCCGAGCACCAACTCCCGCTGCCCCCGCCCGATGGGCACGAGGGTGTCGATGGCCGTGATCCCGGTCTGCAACGGCTCCTCGACCGGGGAGCGGTCCATGATCGGGGGCGCCGGGCGTTCGATCGGCCAGTGGTCGTCGGCGTCGACACGCCCGGCCCCGTCGAGCGGGCGTCCGGTTGGGTCGACGACCCGCCCGACGAGCCCCGCCCCGACCGGCACGCTGAGGACCCGCTCGCCCCGTCGGACCGGGTCCCCGGCCTTGAGCTCGCCGGGCGGGTCCAACAGGACGACGCCGAGTCGGTCCCGGCCGAGGTCGAGGGCCAGCGCAAGGACGCCGTCGCCGAGCGAGACGAGTTCCTCGGACCTGACGCCGGGCAGCCCGTCGACCTCGGCGATGCCGGCATCGACCCGGCGCACGCGCCCCACCTCCCCGACGACCGGCCGATCGATGGCACCGGTGTCGATGGCACCGCCGAGCCGGTCCAGCCGGTCGTCGAGGGCGCCGGACCAGGCCTCTGCGTCGAGGATCCCGACGTCGGTCATCCGTCGCCTTCTTCGTCGCCCTCGTCCTCGGCGTCCCGGACGCCGACGGTCGCCTCGTCGAGGACCGCCTCGAAGGCCCGTCGGACGCCGTCGAGGTAGCCGTCCACGGACCACCCGACGGTCCGTGCCCCCGCCTCGACCAGGACACCGGTCACCAGCTGGGGATCGCGGTCCCATCGGAGCTCACCGATGCCATCGGTGGCGAGCTCGGCGAGGGCGTCCGCCAGCCCCTTGCGCGCCGCGTCCGGAACCTCGAAGGCGGTGCGGACCTCCACCACATCGGCCTCGGACAGCGCCTCGGCCATCGGCTGCCGTTCGTCGTCGCCGAGCCGGTCCAGCCGGTTCACGAAGCGATCCAGCACCCGCTCCTCGAGGTCGACGTCGCCCAGGTCGGTGAGTGCCCGGCGGGCGACGTCGATCGCCTGCTCCCCGGCGGTGCGGGCGAGGTGCTCCACGAGGCGCTCCTGGCGGTCTCGCAGCGACCGTCGCCAGCGGTCCTCTCGCTCCTCGACCTCGGTGCGGGCCTCCTCGAGCAGTTCCTGCCGCCGCCCGTCGGCCTCCCGGCGCGCCTCGGCGAGCACCTCGCCCTTCTCCCGTTCGAGCCGGGCGGTCACCTCCTCGTGCCGGCGGGCCGCCTCCTCGGCCTCCTCCTCGGCCTCGGCGGCGCGGCGTTCCCGGGACGCGATCCGCTCCTCGCGCTCGTCCATCGCCGACACGATCCGGTCGAACAGCAGATAGCGGAGCGCGACCAGGAGGATCACGAAGTTGAGCAACTGGGCGCCGACGGTCCACCAGTCGATCAGCATGGCGCCCGCCCCTCGGGGAGCCGCCCGCGCAGGATCCTGGTCATCCGCCCATCACCTGGTCCCAGAACGGGTTGGCGAAGACGAGGATGATCGAGATCACGAAGCAGTAGATGGCGGTCGACTCGATGAAGGCGAGGCCGACGAAGACGGTTCGCGTGATCCGGCCGGCCTCGTCCGGCTGTTGGGCGATCGAGGCGAGGGCCCGGTCGAGGGCACGCGCCTCCCCGAGCGCCGGTCCGATCGAGCCGACGGCGATGGTGAGCCCGGCCGTGATGACCGAGACCATGCCGATGACGGTTTGGGCATCCATGGTTCCTCCTCAGGAGTCGGTGGTCGCTTCGGCGTCGCCCTCGGTGGCCCGCATGCCGGAGGCGATGTAGACCATGGCGAGCACGGCGAAGATGTACGCCTGGATCAGCCCGGTGATGACGCCGAAGGCGCGGAAGACGATGGGGATGAAGAAGGGGATGACCGCCACCAGGACGGCCACGATCTTCGTGCCACTCATCACGTTGCCGAACAGACGCACCGCGAGCGCCAGGGTGCGGGAGAGCTCACCGATGATGTTGAAGGGCAGCATCAGCGGCGTTGGCTCCACATAGTGCCGGAGGTAGGTGCCCGTCCCCTCCCGCACGATGCCGAACAACGGGACGGCGGCGAACACGGCCAGGGCGAGGGCGGTGGTGGTGGAGAGGGAGGCCGTCGGCGGGAGGTACCCCGGCACGAGGGTGAAGAGGTTGGCCACGGCGATGAAGCCGAACAGCGTGCCGATGAAGGGGAGGTAGGGACCCGGGCGATCACCCCCGCTGATCTCGCGGATCTGGTCCACCATGTAGTCGACGACCACCTCGACGAGGTTCTGGGATCGGGGGAGGTCGGTGGAGGCCGTGATCCGGCGCGAGAGCAGCCAGGCGCCGAGGATCATCACCACCATGACCCCCCAGGTGAAGACGATGGTCGCGTTGAACTCGATGGGCCCCCACGTCCAGTAGACGACCTCGTCGGGTGACAGCTGGGTCAGGTCCATGGGGCCGTCTCCTCCTGCTCGCCGCGTCGGGCGAGGGCGACGATGGCGGTCCTGGCGGCGATCACCCCGACCAGGCCCGCCAGCACCCGGACGAGGTCGCCCTGGGAGGCGACCACGAGGACGCCCGCCAGCACGACCGTCCGGATGAGGAAGCTGGCCGAGACGAGCAGGCCGGGTCGGCGGACCAGGGGCAGGCGCTCCACGGTCCACCGGAGGCCGCCGAAGAACACGATCCCGGCGAGGGCGCCGGCCCCCAGCCCGATGAGGAGGTCAGTGATCATCGGGGCCTCCCTCGTCGTCCTCGGACGAACGACGGACCCAGTACCAGGCGTTGGCGAGGCCCACTGCGAGGCCGATGACGAGGAACGAGAGCACCCAGGAGAAGGGAGCGGGCACCGCGACGTCGAGCCACAGTCCGAGTGCCACCCCGGCCACGGTCGGCACCGCCACCGACCAGCCGACGATGCCCAGCATCCCCAGCCAGAACCAGACCGAGTCGCCCCGTCGCCGAGCGGCGATGCGGCGACGGGCCCGGCTCCCGATCTCCTCCTCGAAGCGGCGGTCGCGGTCGTCGTCAGGCATCGTCGTCCGCCTCGAACTCGAAGACGCTCTCCAGCACGTGGCCCTCGACCCGGGCGAGGGCCGCCCGGGAGGCGCGCTGGTGCTCGTCGAGCGTCCGCAGCTCCCTGGCGACCGCCTCCCGGAGCGCCTCGAGGCGATCGCCCGGGATCGCCCGCGGCGTCGCCACCCGCACGTCGTCGCCGACCTTCACGAGCACCCCACCGTCCACGGCGAGCAAGCCCTCCGATCCGTCGTCGTGGCGGAAGGAGAGGATTCCCGCCTCCAACAGCACCGCGTGGTCGAGGTGGCGGGGCAGCATGGTGAAGGTCCCGTGGGCGCCGTCGGCGCCGACCGCGGAGACGGTCTCGTCGACGATCGTCCTGGCAGGGGTGTGCACGACGAGTCTCACGCCGCCTCCTCGTCGCCCTCCCGGGCCTCGTCGATGCTGCCGATCATGAAGAGGTCGCCCTCGTCGCGGTCGGCGAACTCGTCGGCGAGGATCCGTTCGCAGCCGTCGAGGGCGTCGGCCACGGGGACCCGGCGGCCCGCCATGCCCGTGAACCGCTCGGTGACGGCGAAGGGCTGGGTCAGGAACCGCTCGAGTCGGCGGGCTCGCTGCACGGTCTGGCGGTCCTCCTCGGACAACTCCTCCATGCCGAGCATGGAGATGACGTCCTTGAGGTCCTCGTAGGTGGCGAGCGTCCGTCGCACCTCCCGGGCGATCGACGCGTGGCGCTCGCCGACGATCTGGGGTACGAGCAGCTTCGAGTCGGACCGCAGCGGGTCGATCGCCGGGTAGAGGCCCTCGGCCGCCCGGTCCCGGGACAGCACCACCGAAGCGGAGAGGTGCCCGAAGATGTGGACGGCGGCCGGGTCGGTGAAGTCATCGGCCGGGACGTAGACCGCCTGGATCGAACTGATCGCCCCGTCCGCGGTGCTGGAGATCCGCTCCTCGAGCTCCGCCAACTCGCTGCCCAGCGTCGGTTGGTAGCCGAGCTCAGAGGGGATGCGGCCCAGGAGCCCGGAGACCTCCGCGCCCGCCTGGACGAAGCGGAAGATGTTGTCGATGAGCAGCAGCACGTCCTCGTGGCGGTCGTCCCGGAACCACTCGGCCACCGTGAGGGCACTGTGTCCCACTCGGAGTCGGGCGCCCGGTTGCTCCTTCATCTGCCCGAAGACGAGGACCGTGTCGTCGAGCACCCCGCTCTCCTCGAGCTCTCGGTGCAGCTCCTCGGCCTCCCGGGAGCGCTCGCCGATCCCACAGAACAGCGAGACGCCCTCCCCGGAGCCGACCATGTTGTTGATCAACTCCATGATGAGCACGGTCTTGCCGACCCCGGCGCCCCCGAACAGGCCGGCCTTGCCGCCGCGTTCGAGCGGGGTGAGGACGTCGATCGCCTTGATGCCGGTCTCGAAGACGCCTTCGCCGGGCTCCCGTCGCTGCAGTGGCACCCGCGCCGGGTAGATCGATCGTCGGGTCTCGGCATCGATCTCACCCCG
Source organism: uncultured Acidimicrobiia bacterium (assembly GCA_964614585.1). Lineage (GTDB taxonomy): Bacteria > Actinomycetota > Acidimicrobiia > Spongiisociales > JAENVV01 > JAHEFX01. Next base: position 10,883 of record CAZTLW010000061.1, read on the forward strand.
GCGGTCGATCGGCGAACCGAACACGTCGATGGCCCGTCCCAGCAGCCCGGCGCCGACGGGCACCGTGATCGGACCCCCCTGGGGCTCGGCCACGTCGCCCCGCGCCAGTCCCTGGGTCGGGGTGAGGGCGAGACAGCGGGCGGTCGTGGCGTCGAGGTGGGCGGTCACCTCGGCCCGGACGTCGTCGCCCAGCCGCACCAGTTCGCGAAGGGGCGGCACGCCGGCCGGGAAGTCGACGTCGACCACGCTGCCGTGCACCGCCGCCACGGTCGCCTCGTCGGATCGGTCCCGGTCGCTGCCGGCATCGGGTGGGGACATGCCCGGCATCTACCCCCTCGTCCGGTCGGGAAACCGCCGACTCAGCCCCGGTCGGCCTCCGCCTCGGCCACCTGCTCGATGACGTCCACGACGCTGTCGGGGGTCACGGAGATCGAGTCGATCCCGGCCTCGACCAGCAGCGCCGCGAAGTCGGCGTGGTCGCTCGGGGCCTGGCCGCAGATGCCGATGGGGATGCCGACCTCGTGGACCCGGGCGATGACGTCACGGATCATGGTCACCACGGCGGGGTCGCGTTCGTCGAACAGCTCCGCCAACTCCTCGGCGTCGCGGTCGACGCCGAGCACGAGCTGGGTCAGGTCGTTGCTCCCGATCGAGAACCCGTCGAAGCGGTCGGCGAAGTCCTCGGCGAGGACCACGTTGGACGGGACCTCGCACATGACGTACACGTCCGGTCCGTCCTCGCCGCCGAGGCCGTGCTCGGCCATCACCTCGAGGACCCGGTCGGCCTCGTCGAGGGTCCGGCAGAAGGGCACCATCGGTACGACGTTGTCGAGCCCCATGCGGTCGATCACCGTGGCCACGGCTCGGCACTCGAGGACGAACGCCTCCCGGTAGCGGGGGCTCGTGTACCGAGCGGCGCCACGCAGGCCCAGCATCGGGTTGGCCTCGGTGGGCTCGAAGGCGGCCCCGCCGACGAGGTCGGCGTACTCGTTGCTCTTGAAGTCGCTCATCCGGACGATGACCGGGTGGGGGTGGACCGACGCCGCGATGCGGGCGATCCCCCAGGCCAGGTGGTCGACGAAGTACGACGGGCCGTCCTCCCATCCGGCCGTGAGCCGATCGATGCACTCACGCGCCGCCTCGTCGGCCACGTCGTCGGGCCGCACGAGGGCCATGGGGTGGACCTCGATCTCGTTGTTGATGATGAACTCCATGCGGGCGAGACCGATGCCCCGCACCGGCAGTCGCCACCACCGGAAGGCGGCGGCGGGGCTGGCGAGGATCATCATGATGTCGGTGCGGGTCTCGGGCAGTCCGGCGAGGTCGACCTCGGTCGTGTCGTGCTCGAGGCGACCGGGGTAGACCCGGCCCGTGTCGCCCTCGGCGCACGAGACGGTCACCTCGTCGCCGTCGCCCAGGCGCTCGCTGGCGTCACCGCAGCCCACGATGGCCGGGATGCCGAGCTCCCGGCTCACGATGGCGGCGTGGCTGGTGCGGCCGCCGTGGTCGGTGACGATGGCGGCGGCGCGCTCCATGATGGGGCCCCAGTCGGGGTCGGTCATCTCGGTGACGAGCACGTCGCCGTCGGTGAAGTCCCCGGCGTCGTCGGGTGAGGCGAGGCGCCGGGCCGGCCCGACGGCGATCGAGGATCCGATCGCGAGCCCCTCGACGAGCGGCTCGGGCGGGGTCTCGGTGAGGGACTGCGTCGTCAGGACGTCGCCCGTCCGGCGTGCCTGGACGGTCTCTGGCCGCGCCTGGACGACGTACAGGTCACCGGTCGGCCCGTCCTTGGCCCATTCGATGTCCATGGGGCGCTCGTAGTGGCGCTCGATGGCCACGCACCAGCGGGCCAGCGTCAGGATCTCGTCGTCGTCGAGCACCCACCGGAGGCGCTCGTCGGGGTCGGTCTCCACGGTCTCGGTGGGGTCGTCGCCGTTGGTCGAGTAGACGACCTTGGTCGCCTTCGTGCCGAGCTCCTTGCCGATGATCGGGACGAGGTGCTCGTCGTCGAGGAGTGGCTTGAACACGAGGTACGAGTCGGGGTTGACGGTGCCGCCGACGACGCTCTCGCCGAGCCCCCAGGCCGCGTCGATGACGACGACGTCGGGGAAACCCGTCTCGGTG
>CAZTLW010000062.1:0-5677 GCA_964614585.1 uncultured Acidimicrobiia bacterium
CGCAGGCATATCACGGAGGATCGCCGACCTGGCCCAGGAGCTCATCGCGGCCCAAACGGCGACCGAGGAGTGGAGCACATGAGACTCAGCGATCGACTGCGCCAGGCGCAGGAGGCCAACCAGGAAATCGGGGTCAAGCGGTCGTCGGAGCCGGCCCTCGACCCGTTCTCCGACATCAAGGGCCGCGCCCAGACCCAGTTGCTCGAGCGGCTCGGCGCCGGGCTCACCGACGCCGACCTGCCCGAATCCCAGCTGAAGCAACTGGTCGTCAAGGAACTCGATGACATCATCGCGGCGGAGAACCTCCCCCTCAGCCTCGACGAGCGCCGCCGGCTCATCGACGAGGTCACGAGCGACTTCCTCGGCTACGGGCCCATCCAGCGCTACCTGCTCGACGACACCGTCACCGAGGTCATGGTCAACAGCACCGAGGCGATCTACGTGGAGCGGAACGGGCGGATCGAGAAGACGCCGAGCCGCTTCACGACCGAGCAGCACCTGCGCCGGGTCATCGAGCGCATCGTCAGCCGGGTGGGACGACGGATCGACGAAGCCTCCCCCATGGTGGACGCCCGGCTCCCCGACGGCTCCCGCGTCAACGCGATCATCCCGCCGCTGTCGGTCGACGGGCCCACCCTCACCATCCGAAAGTTCGCCAAGGAGGCGTACACCGTCGCCGACCTCGTCGAGTTCGGGTCGCTCACGCCCCAGGTGGCCGACTTCCTCGAGATGTGCGTCGAGGCCAAGCGCAACATCCTCATCTCGGGCGGTACCGGCACCGGGAAGACGACGCTTCTCAACGTCCTGTCGGCGTTCATCCCCAGTGACGAGCGCATCGTCACGATCGAGGACGCCGTCGAGCTCCAGATGGCCCAGGAGCACGTGGTCCGCCTCGAGGCCCGCCCCCCGAACATCGAGGGCAAGGGCCAGGTGACCATCCGTGACCTGGTCAGGAACTCGCTCCGCATGCGGCCCGACCGCATCGTGGTCGGCGAGGTTCGGTCGGGCGAAGCCCTCGACATGATGCAGGCGATGAACACCGGTCACGAGGGATCGCTGTCGACCATCCACGCCAACTCGCCCCGGGACGCCCTCAGCCGCCTCGAGACGATGGTGCTCATGTCGGGCGTCGAGCTGACCATCCGGGCCATCCGGGAGCAGATCGGTTCGGCCCTCGACCTGTTGGTGCAGATCGCCCGCCATCGCGACGGCAGTCGGACCATCTCGCGGGTCGCCGAGATCACCGGCCTCGAGGGCGACATCGTGACGATGCAGGACCTGTACGCCTGGCACTACGAGCGGGGCCGCAAGGACGGCCTGCTCGGCGCCATCCACCCCACCGGACTGCGCCCCACGTTCTCCGGCGAGCTCGAGGACATGGGCTTCGTCATGGACCACAAGCTCTTCGAGGCGGCGAGCTGACGTGCGCCGGCTCCTCGCCCTCGTGCTGCTCCTCCTCGTGGCGGCGCCGGCGGCGCTCGCCCAGGAGGAGGCCGGGGTGCGGATCCAGGACGTCGACACCGACGGCTTCCCCACCGTCCGCCTCCTCGTCTCCACCGGGTCGCCGACCGAGCTGGCCCCCGACGACTTCACCGTCACCGAGGGCGGCGTCGACTACACCGTCGACACCGCCGATCCCGTGGCGGCTGGCGCCATCGAGGCGGTGCTCGTCATCGACACGTCGGGGTCGATGGCCGGTGCGCCGCTGCAGGGCGCCAAGGACGCCGCCCTCGCCTTCGTCGATGAGCTCCCCGAACCGTCCCAGATCGCCGTGCTGGGCTTCGGATCGACCGCAGAGGTCGTCCAGCCCTTGACCACCGATCGCGAACTCGTCATCGGCGCCATCGACGGACTGGAGGCCGGCGGTGAGACGGCCCTCTACGACGCCGTCGCCCTCGGCCTCGACCAGTTCACCCAGGGCGGTGCCGACAACCTGGTGGTGCTGAGCGACGGCGCCGACACGGCCAGCGAGATCGACCAGGCGGACCTCGAATCGGCGCTCGGCGACTTCGGCGGGTCGTTCTTCGTCGTCGAGCTGCAGGGCGCCGAGTCCGACCCCGAGGCCCTGGAAGCCCTCACCGAGGCCGCCGACGGCATCCTCGCCAGCGCCGAGGACCCCGACGCCCTGCAGGCCATCTACGAGGGCATCGCCGTGGCCGTCACCTCGCAGTACGTCGTCTCGTACACCAGCGAAGGTGCCGGCGTCACCTCGGTCGCCGTGACGGTGGCGGGCCTCGGCACGTCGGAGGCGATCCCGATCGGGCTGCCGGCCGCCCCCGGCACCACCACCACCACGTCGACCAGCACCACCACCACCGTGCCTCCCACCGTGCCACCCGGCACGACCTCCGAACCGCCGTTCTGGACGAGCGGCCCCTGGTTGACGGTGGGACTCATCACCCTGTTCGTGGGGCTCGCCGGCGTGCTCTACTTCCTCTTCTCACCGGGCGAGGGCTCGGCACGGGTGCGGCCGACGTTCCGCAGTCGCGGCACCCAGGCGCTCACCGGCGTGTCGAAGGGTCTCGTGCAGGCGGCCGAGCGAGGCACCGGTGGCCGCAGCCGGGGCCTCGACGCCTCGCTCGACCGGGCCGGGATCCGGCTCCGGGCCGGGGAGTGGGTGGTCGTGTTCGCGGCCCTGACCCTGCTCGCCGGGGTGCTGGGCTTCGTGCTCGGCGGGTCGCTCATCATCGCCGGCGTCGCCGCCCTCCTCGTGGTGATCGTCGGCTGGATCCTGCCATCCATCATCGGCGACCGCCGTCAGTCCAAGTTCGAGGACCAGCTCCCCGACGTCCTCACCATGCTCGCCTCGACCATTCGCACCGGCTACGCCCCGATCCAGGCCACCGAGCTCGTCGCCCGCGAGGTCGAGGAGCCCGCCTCCGTCGAGCTCAGCCGGGCGATCGCCGAGACGCGGCTCGGCCGGGACTACATCGACGCCCTCGAGGGCGTCGCCGGGCGGATGTCGTCGGACGACTTCCAATGGGTCGTGGAGGCGATGGCCATCAACCGGGACGTCGGCGGGGACGTGTCGGAGGTGCTCGACCAGGTGAGCGAGACGATCCGCGACCGGGCCTCGCTGCGGCGCACCATCGCCGCCCTCTCGGCCGAGGGGCGCCTGTCGGCGTGGATCCTCGTCGCCGTGCCCTTCTTCCTGGCCTGGTTCCTCTGGCAGCGGGATCCGGAGTACCTGCTCCCCCTCACCGAGACCATCACCGGGCTGGTCATGCTCGTCGGATCGGCCGTGCTGCTCGTGATCGGCGTCATCATCATCCGCAACATCATCCGGCTGGAGGACTGAGCATGGACATCACGCTCATCTGGGCAGCCCTGATCGCCGTCGGGTTCGTGGTCTTCGTGTGGGCCATCGCCGGTGCCCGCAGCGAGCGCCCGGCCCGCACGGCCGGTGCCGAGGCCGACCTCCGGGCGATCGAGCTCCAGCGGGGCGTCGGCGGGCGCGCCGTCACACCGGCGCTCCGGTGGTTCTCGCTGCGGGCCCGGCGCATCACCCCGATCGGCCTGATCGAGTTCGTCGACCGACAGGTGGTCCTGGCCGGCGTCCAGGAATCGTTCCCGCTGGAGCGGGCCCTGGCCGTCAAGTTCTTCACGACGGTGCTCGGCATCGCCGGGGCCGTGGCGTCGTGGATCTTCCTCGACTGGCGCTGGCTGGCCGTCCTGATCGGTGTGCTGGGCTACTTCGTCGTCGACCTCATCCTCTACAGCCGGGGGCAGGAGCGGCAGAAGACCATCGAGAAGGAACTCCCCGACACCCTCGACCAGCTCACGATCTCGGTGGAGTCGGGCCTCGGGTTCGAGGCGGCGATGGAGAAGGCCTCGCGGCGAGATGGCCCCCTCGCCCGGGAGATGGGTCGCACGCTGGCGGAGATCCAACTCGGCTCCTCTCGTCGCGAGGCGATGCTGCACATGGTGGAACGCACCGAGGTGGGCGATCTGCGTCGGTTCGTGGCCGCCATGATCCACGCCGAGGGCTTCGGCGTGCCCATCGCCTCGGTCCTGCGCACCCAGGCCGCCGACCTGCGGGACAAGCGACGCCAGAAGGCGCGAGAGCGGGCCCAACGGATCCCGGTGTTGTTGGTGTTCCCGCTCATCTTCTTCATCTTCCCGTCGATCCTCGTGGTGCTCGTCGGCCCGGCGTTCATCTCCATCCTCGAGGAGCTGTTCGGCATCACCGTCCCGTAGGGGGCGCATCCGGGGCCACCGCCTACACTGGCCGGCGGAGAGGTGGCCGAGTGGTCGAAGGCGCTCGCCTGCTAAGCGAGTAGGGGGAGAACATCCTCCTCGAGGGTTCAAATCCCTTCCTCTCCGCCACCGAACGGCACCCTGTCAGGGTGCCGTTCGCCGTCTCCGGATCCGGGCCGGCCACCCGGCTGCGGCGCCCGGCGACGGTACCGTGCCGCCGCGCCGCCCCGACGAGGAGCCGAGACATCCACGACTTCGACCGCATCATCGAGGCGGCCCGCCGCGGCGACGAGCGGGCGTGGGGAGCCCTCTACCGGGGCCTGACCCCCGCCCTGCGCGGCTACGTGCGGTCACTGGGCTTCGCCGACCCCGACGACCTGCTCGGGGAGGTGTGGTTGCAGGTGGCGCGCAACCTCGCCGGGTTCTCGGGTACCTACGACGGGTTCCGGTCGTGGGTGTTCGTCATCGCCCACCACCGCGTCATCGACGAGCGACGGCGCCGGTCGCGACAGCCCGCGGACCCGATCGGTGACGACGTCCCGGACGACTGGGCGGGGACCACGCCACCGGCCGAGGTCGACGCCGAGGCGTTGCTGGGCACCGACGAGGTGGTCGAACTGCTCGGTTCGTTGACCGACGAGCAACGCGAGGTGCTGGCGCTTCGCATCATCGGCGACCTGACCATCGACCAGGTCGCCTCGGTCGTCGGCAAGCGGCCCGGGGCGGTCAAGGCCCTCCAGCGCCGCGCCCTGCGGACCCTGCGACGAATCCTCACGCAGGCCGTACCCCTCTGAGCGATCGTGTCGGTTACCCCGATGCGATGCCCGACCGACACCACGACGAGGCCGACGACGACCTGATCGACGGCGAGGACACGCCCGGACTGCGGGCCTTCCTCGACGCCGCCCGATCGCTCCGGTCGATGCCCGACGAGGTCACCGCCCGCCGTCAGGTGACGGCCGCGGCGGCGGTCGCCCGCGAGACAATGCCTTCGAGCCGCCGGGGACTGGCATCGGCCGCGGTGGCGACCCTCGTGGTCCTCGTCGTCGGGCTGGGGGGACTCGGCACCGCCGCCGATGCCGCCGTACCGGGTGATGCCCTCCATGGACTCGACCGGGCCCTCGAGCGGATCGGGATCGGGGCCGGCGGGGCGGTGGAGCGCCTGGCGGAGGCCGCCGCCGTGGTCGACGAGGACCTGGCGGCCGCCGTGGCTGCCACCGAGGAGGCGCTGGAGGAGGCCGAGGACGAAAACATCCGCACCGCCGCCGCGGCCCTGCTCGCGGCGGCCGAGGCCGTGCTCGCCGAGGGCGACACCGCCTCCGAGGAGACCCGAGCCTCGGTGGCCGACCTCCTCCGCCTCCTCGCCGAACGGGCCGCAGGCGGGGACGTGGACGGCGAGGACATCGCCGACCGGGCCCGTTCGATCGGCGGCCCCGACGACGGCCCACCCGGACTCGACGGCGACACGCCCCCCGGCCAG
>CAZTLW010000062.1:5777-12830 GCA_964614585.1 uncultured Acidimicrobiia bacterium
CGGCGGCCCCGACGACGGCCCACCCGGACTCGACGGCGACACGCCCCCCGGCCAGGACGACGACGGCCCACCGGGCCAGCGCAACCGCCCCTAGCTCATCAAGGTCCCCTCAGGGAACGGATCGACCCCGGAAGCCCGAGCCGGGGTCGATTCGCGTCCGAGGACTCAGGCCCGCAGTTCGGCGGCGAGGCCGTCGAGCAACCGGTCGACCTGGTCGTCGTCGATCACCAGCGGCGGGCACATAGCCAGATGGTCCCCGATGGGGCGGACGATGAGCCCCCGGTCCAGGAGGCGGTTCCGCGCCGCGGCGGCATCCACGCCCTCGTTCACGGTGACCGCCCACACGGCCCCCACCCCCCGGACGGCGCGGACGAGGCCGTCGTCGGCCATCGCCCCGAGACCGGCGGCGAACCGGGCCTCGAGGTCGGGCACCCGGGCGAGCAGGCCCTCGTCCTCGGTGATCGCCAGTGCCTCGAGGCCCGCCCGGGTGGCGAGCGGGTGGCCCGAGTACGTGTACCCGTGCCGCAGCACGCCGCCGTCGGACTCGAGGGCCGCGGAGACGACGGGGCCGACGACGACGCCCGACAGCGGCACGTAACCCGACGTGACGGCCTTGGCGAAGGTGAACAGGTCGGGGACGACCCCGAAGTGGTGCGAGCCGAGCCACGAACCGGTGCGACCGAAGCCGGTGATGACCTCGTCGAAGATGAGCAGCGCGCCGTGGGCGTCACAGAGTCGGCGGAGCCCGTCGAGGTAGTCGGCGTGGGGCGGCCAGACCCCGCCGGCACCCTGCACCGGCTCGGTGATGACGGCAGCGATCCGCTCGCCGTGGGCTTCGAACACCTGCGCCATCGCCTCGGGTTGGTCGGCGGGGGCGTGGACGACGTCGGGGACGAGCGGCCCCCACCCCTCACGGTTGGCCGGGATCCCCTGGACGCTGGTGCCGCCGTAGTTCACCCCGTGGTAGCCCCGCTCCCGGGAGACGATCACCGTGCGCTCGGGGTGGCCGAGGAGGCGCTGGGTGAGCCGGGCCAGCTTCATGGCGGTGTCGACGGCCTCGGACCCGGACTGGCCGAAGAAGACCCGGGCCCGGCCCATCGACGCAAGGTCGACGATGCGCGCCGCCAGCCGCTCGGTGGGCTCGTTCGTCCACGGGTCGAACGTGTTGTAGGCGGCGAGGGTGCGGGCCTGGTCGGCGATCGCCTCGACCATGCGGGGGTGGCCGTGGCCCACGTTCATGTACCAGAGGCTCGCCATGCCGTCGACGTAGCGGTTGCCCCGGTCGTCCCAGACCTCGGCACCCTCCCCCCCGACGATGGTGATGAACCCCTCCTTGGCGGCGGGGGCGAAGGGATGGAGGAAGGCGCTCGGCATGGCGCCGAAGGCTATCCGCCCCGCCGGGGGGTCAGTCCGTACCGAGCAGGTCGAGCTGGAAGCCGCTCGGGCCATCGGACCCAGCGGTGTAGCTGATGGTCGACGACGCGGCGCTGATGGTCACCCGGTAGCCGATGAGCGACCCTTCGTTCACGGAGCTGTCGGCGGTCGAGATGTCGATCTCACCGAAGGGCGCGAAGAGAATGCCGCTGTAGGTGATCCCCGCCGCCGCGGTCTTGATGTCCTTCGAGGAGCAGCCCGCCGACCCATCCCCATTCGCGAAGGCGAGCAGACCCGGGCCGAAACCGTCGTCGCGGCCCAGGTACCCGACGTAGCTGCCCGACTTGAAGTCGATCTGTCCTCCGGCAATCAAGGTGACCCCGGCTCCCGAAGCCACCGTCGTGCCAGGCGGCAGGGCGATGTCGCCCGTCGTGATGACCACGGCCGAGGTATCGATCACGTCACCCGTCGCCAGCTCCCGGTCCTGAAGGTCGGACAGCCCGACGTCCGCAGATCCGTAGTTCTCGAATCGGTAGGTACCGGTGATCTGCGGCTGGGAGGCAATCGGGTCGATCGAAAGATCACGAACGCCCGACGGCAGGGACGTGAAGTGCCCCAACACCAGGGATCCCGCCGGCTCCGGGTAGGGCAGGACCGGCGGGTCGAGCCTGATCTGGGTGTTGTCGCCTCCGAGACTGCCACATCCGTTGCAGTCGCCCAGCCAGGTGATGGCACCGTTGACGTCGTGCGAGGAGCCCACGATCTTGAGCCGGTCGTTGGAATGGACACCGCCGTCGATCTCACCGCTGGAGCCCGAGAGATTGACCTCGATGGGCCCACAGGAGGACGACTCACCGAAGACCGCGTAACCATCGAGGAACTGCGAGCCCGTGCATGCGGCCGCCGACCGAGCGACCACCTCGATCGAGTCGGGGGCGACGTTGGTGGCCGGACCCAGGGCACCGCCAGAAGCCGTGGTGATGACGACCGTGTGGACGCCGTCCTCCGCCGAATGGATCACCCCGTCCGAGTAGCCGTTCTCGGCGGCCACGGCCAAGGCCTTCTCCTCGGGAGTGTCGCCGGAGGTGTCCGGACTGCACTCCTGGAGGGCGGCGGCCATGGCGGCACTGTCGGCGGCGTTGGTCGAGCCGCGGACGTCGAGGAAGGCCAGCCCGCCGTCGATGGCGAGGGCGGCGAAGCCGAGCAGGACGAGCAGCGAGATGGCGACGAGGACGAGGCTCGCCCCCCGCTCGTCTCGTCGGAGGCGGGTCAGGAACTGAAACCGCATGGGCGCACTCCTTCGGCGGTGGCGGACTGGCGGAGGACGAGGTTCGGGAGGAAGAAGGTGTCGAGCTCGTACTCGATGTTCACGGTCACGTCCGAGCCCTCGGCCCGAAGCCTCGACACCGAGGTGCAGACTGCCGAGATGTCGTCGACGTCCAGCACCGGGAAGGACGTGGCGGCGATGGCCTGGGCCTTCGTGGCATCCAGGTCGACCCCCTCGAAGGCTGCGAAGACCGCAGCCTCCTGGGCCACCTCCTCGATCGTGATCGAGACGTACAGCGCCCGGCCCAGGTCGACCACCCCCACGAGGAGCGGGACGAGCACGAACGCCGAGATCAGCGCCGTCTCGACGGCCACGGCCCCGAGGTCGGATCGCCACCTCATCCGAACTTCCACCCGGACTGGAGCGATCGGGTCGACGACGAGTCGAGGCCGATGCCCTCGAAGAAGGACCCCACGACCGGAGTCCCGAGATCCACGTATGCGTCCTGCACCGAGACGGTGATCCGGGTGCCCGGTGGCAGTTGAACGTCCTCGAGGTCCTCTTCGTCGTCGTCGCAGTCGTACGTCGTCGCATCCGGCAGAACGTAGGTGATCGAGATCGCCGACGGATCGAGGGTGTTGATGGACATCCGCCCGATGGTGGCGGCCTCGATGTCGGTGCAGTCGACGGCGTTGATGACCCCGTCACCGTCACCGTCACCCACGGTGGTGGCGTAGCGAGCACCCTCCCGGGCCGCGCTCCACACCTCGGTGAAGGCGAAACCGAGCCACGCCGTCTCGATGATGCCCACGAGCAGCAGGAGCAGCACCGGGAAGGTGATGACGAATTCGACCAAGGCGGCCCCCCGATCGCACGAGCGGGCCGCCGAGCGGCCCGATCGATCGGTAAGGGAAGCCATGTTGTACCCCCCATGCTAGGAGTGCCGGGACACAACGCATCACGAGGATTGAGGATCCGGCGGACCTTGTCGCCGACCGCCTAGCGTCCCGGCCCATGGCCTTCGTCCACGTCGTCGCCGACCGGGGCGTCGCCGTCGTCACCCTCGACCGGCCCGACGCCCGCAACGCCCTCAACGAGGCGCTCTCGACCGAGTTGGCCACCTCTCTGCGGACGGTCGACGCCGACCCCGACGTCCGCGCCGTCGTGCTCACCGGTACCGACCCGGCGTTCTGCGCCGGCCAGGATCTCGCCGAACTGGCCGAACGCCCCTCGACCGTCACCGACGCCCCACCCGAGCGAAGCCCCTACGCCACCATCGCCGGCATGACGACCCCGGTCATCGGGGCCGTGAACGGAGCGTGCGTCACCGGCGGCCTCGAGATCGCCCTCTGGTGCGACTGGCTGGTGGCGTCCGACCGGGCCCGCTTCGCCGACACCCACATCCGGGTGGGTGCGATCCCCGGCGGGGGGATGACCGCCAACCTCCCTCGGGCCGTGGGCCTGCGGATGGCCAAGGAGTTGTCGCTGACCGGGCGGTTCGTCGGCGCCGACGAGGCACTGCGGATCGGCCTGGTGAACGCGGTCGTCGCCCACGACGACCTGCTGGCGGCGGCGGTCGACCTGGCCGAGGCCGTCGCCGAGGGCGACCCGACGGTGGTGGGACGCATCAAGGCGCTCTACGACGAGGCCTGGGACGTGACCGCCGGGGAGGCCCACCGCCTCGAGCAGGAGGCCTTCCGATCATGGTCGATCGACGGCGCCACCCTCGCCGACCGCCGGGCCGAAGGCCGGCTTCGCCGGCAGTACTGAGTACCGAGTACCGAGTACTGCGTCTGGGAGATCCCCCCGGAGAGTGGGGCCTGCTTCGCAGGCTTGGCAGTTCCCGAAGGGAACTGCAACCCACCCGCCTCAGGCGGGTGGGCGGACCCACGGAGCGAAGCGGAGTGGGAGGGGGGAGCCACATCGCGTTCGAGGAGCCGGATCACCACGGGCGTTCGGCGCTCTCTGGCACCGCCCCCCTCCCACCGGCCTCCTGCGTCGGCCGGCGGGGCCCATCCCCCCTTCGGGGGGATTTCCTTGGTTGGTGGTGTTTCTTGCCGTCGATGTGTCGGGCGCCAACCGCGACGGAATACCCCGGAGGGGGATGGGCGAGCGACGAAGACGGTCAGGCCCACTCCCCGCGGGGACTTCCTTCCTGCCACGGTCCGGACGCGAAGTGGCCGCCGCTCCCCCCGAGCGGCGGCCACTCACCTCCCACGGTCCGCCCGTTCGTCGGTGTCCACTGGACACGGTACGCACCATGAGTGGTCATCGGATCACCAATAGTGGTGAATCAGCGCAAGCTGGGTGGGACCCGGTACGTGTAGGTGGCGGCGTCGGCCGCCAGCACCACCGCGTCGGCGTCCTCGTCGAAGGTCACGGTCTCCCAACCGAGGCCGAGCTCGTGGAGTGGCATGAACGAGCGAGACGTGCCGTCCCGGGCGAGGGCGATGCCGGTCTCGTCGGCCGTCATCGCCACCTCGTCGGGGCCGACAGCCACCTCCCCCACACCCGCGAAGAACGCCGCGAAGGCGGCGGTGACCCGATCCCACTCGGCCCGCGGTATCGCCTCGGCCACTAGCGGTGGAGGCCCGGATCGTCCTGGGTGGCCCGCAGGCGGATCGTGAAGACCGAGTCACCCGACAGCACCCCGCTCCGGGCGAAGAGGCGACCCCACTCCCAGTTCGACAGGCCGAGCTCGGGGCGGTCGAGGGCGTACTGGCCGTCGACCCACCGGGTGAAGCCGTTGCCGACGAACGGGGCGTCGATGCGGGCGAAGAACCGCTCGTGGGCGGCCGGGTCCTCGGCAACCAACGAGGCCGTGAAGCGTGGGCTCTGGTCGTTGAAGGCATCGACGGCCTCGTCGACCGTGTCCACCACGACGAGGGTCACCTCGGGCGAGTCCTCCCACTCCCACTCCACGCCGAGTTGGTCGACGGGCAGGGTCTCGGCCTGGGGCTCGACGACCTCTCCCTCCGCCCGCGCGATCGGGACCTCACGTGAGAACCAGTTGTCGGGGAGGTAGGGCTCGCTGCCGGCGGCGACGTGCAGCTTGGCGTTCGTCCCCCGGTCGGCGGCCGCCGCCTCGACCGCCTCGACGAACACGGGCACGAGGTCGGTGGCCCGTTCGCGGACGATCGCACACGTGTTGAGGGTGTTGCAGACCTTCCGGTCGAGCGAGTGACGGACCGCCTGGCCGAAGGCGTCGGCGTCGGCGCTCAGGTCGGCGACGATCCACGCCCCGCCGGTGCCGTGGAGGCTCACCGGGGTCCCGTGCTGGGCGGCGACGGCACCGAGTTGGGCGACCGCGGCACCCGATCCCCGGGCCACGGCGAGGGCGAGCCGGGGGTCGGCGAACATCGCCCACCCGGCGGCCCGGGACGGCGAATCGACCAGCGAGGCGACCCCGGTCGGGAGGCCGGACTCGGCGAGGGCCGGCTCGAGGGCATGGGTGGCGATGGCCCGGGCGGTGCCGAGGGCGTCGGAGCCGATCCGGAACACCACGGCATTGCCCGAACGGAGCACGCCGGTGGCGTCGGCGAAGACGTTGGGACGGCCCTCGAAGACGAAGCCGACGACGCCGAGACCGGCCACGACCTCCTCGACCCTCCATCCCTCGTGCTGGATCGTGTCGCGTACGGCGCCCCTGACCGAGGGCATATCCCGCCAGCCGCGCAGCCCGGCGACCATGTCGGCACGCATCCGTTCGGACAGGATGAGACGCGTGACGGACCGCCCCCGCTCTCGGGCGGAGCCGACGTCGGCCTCGTTCGCCTCCCGGATCGGGGCGAAGGCCGCCTCGTCCTCGAGACGTCGGGCGAAGGCCTCGTAGAAGGCGGAGATGGCGGCGTCGTCGACCTCCCCGAGCGCCCCGAAGGCGGCGTGGGCGGCGTCGACGGCCGAGGAGGCCGCCTCGGCGTCCTCGGCCGGGATGTGAAGGAGGTCACCGGTGCGCTGGACCACCACGAGCCGGTCGCCGGGCCGGAAGGCCTGGGCGAGAGCGGCGGGCACCCGGACGACCTTGTCCCCGTCGTAGGGAATCGGCATCCCCGCCTCGAGCCGTTGCAGGAGTTCCATGGAAGTGAGGCTAGGAGGGAACCCGAACCGCGGAACCACGGAACCACCTGAGCGGGCAGGACGATCGGCCGTCGAGGAGGATTCGCGCACGAAGGGAAATCCCCCCGCAAGGGGGGATGGGACCCACGGGGAGCGCCAGCGAGCCGTGGGAGGGGGGAGCCTCAGCCGTCCGAGAACTCGCCGGATCTCCTGCTCTTCGCCGCTCTCTGGAACCGCCCCCCTCCCACCGGCCTCCTCCGTCGGCCGGCGGGACCCATCCCCCCTCCGGGGGGATCTCCCGTGTCTGACGAAGACCCTCCGGTCAGAAGTTGAGAAATCCCCCCGCAAGGGGGGAT
>CAZTLW010000063.1:0-12821 GCA_964614585.1 uncultured Acidimicrobiia bacterium
GTACTCGTTCATCGGCCCGCGCACCCCCTGACCCCGTCTGCAACCCAGGGTTGGTGCGGGGGCTCCCCATCGGAAGCGTGGGCCGAGGAGGGCACCCAGCACCACCACCAGCCCACGCTTCGATCGGGCAGGATCGGGGTCACGGTCCTACCATCACCACCGTGACCACCGAGGACCGCATCGCCGGCGCGCTGCTCGGCGTCCACGTGGGCGATTCGCTCGGGGCGTCGTGTGAGTTCATGACCCCGGCCGCCATCGCCGAGGCGTACCCCTACGGCGTCTACGAGATGACCGGCGGCGGGGCGTTCAACTGGCCGCCCGGGGCGGCCACCGACGACACCTCGCTCACCAAGGCCGTCCTCGACGCCTACCTCACCGACCCCGACGACGTCGTGCGGGCCGCCGCCGACAACATGCTGGCGTGGATGCGCACCGGGCCACCGGACGTCGGCGGCGCCACCCACATCGGCCTCTCCCGCTACGCCGAGTCGGGCGACCCGGCCAAGGCCGGCTCCGGCCACGGCCAGGCCGGCAACGGATCGCTCATGCGGACCATCCCCGTCGCCCTCGCCCGGCCCGACCGGGCGGCCCGCCACCGGGAGGCCGTCGCCATCTCGGCCATCACCCACGATGACGCCCGCTGCACCGGCGCCTGCGTCGCCTACTGCGACCTCGTCGACCTGCTCGTGGCCGGCACCGACCCGGCGGCGGCGGTCGAACGGGTGCTCGCCGAGGAGTGGTTGGACGAGTTCAGTCCCCACATCCGCCGGGCACTGGTGTTCGGCGCCGATCTCGCCCCCGACTCGCTGCGGCTGGCCGGACCCGAGATCATCCCCGCCATGGAGCACGGGCCGTACGGCGGCGGCGGGTACGTGCTCGACGCCTTGACGATCTCGGTGGGGGCGCTGCTCACCCCCGACCCGTTCGACGACGTGCTGCCGATGGTCATCCAGCTCGGCGGCGACGCCGACACGAACGGGGCCATCGCCGGGGGCCTGCTGGGGGCCCGCGACGGCGTCGACGCCATCCCCGAGGAGTGGCTGGCGCGACTCGAGCACGGGGGCCACTTCCGGACGTCGGTGCCGAGGTTGGCGGCCCTGCGCGGTTGACGGGGGTGGGCTCGCTCCTACGGTTGGGCCGATGAGAAGTGCCCTGCTGCTGGTCGCCGTCGCTGCGTTGGCGGTCGGCTGTGCCGGGGAGGTGGGCGACGACGGCGTCGACACCTCGGCGGTCCCCGACGAGGTCCTCGACCCGATCCTCGCCGACGTCACCGAGCGGACCGGGGACGACGATCCGACGGTGGTGCTCGCCAAGGCGGTGGAGTGGTCGGATGCCTCGTTCGGGTGCCCGGTGGCCGACGTCACCTACGCCCAGGTCATCACGCCCGGCTACCAGGTGGTCGTGGAGGCCGGCGGGGAGACCCTCGACTACCGGTCCGACGAGGCCGGCAACTTTCGCATCTGCGAACCAGACGCCTGACGTCCCGAACCCAGGGTTGGCCACCGTCGAAATGACGCGCTCCGGCCCAGAGAACGCCCCCGCCCCGCGGTCCCGAACCCTGGGTTCCCAGACACGCCCTGCGTGAACTGGGGCCCGCGCTTTCGGGGGCGAGCCTGCACCGGAACCCTGGGTTCGCTACGCCAGGGCCTGGGCGATCTGGGCGTGGAAGTGGGACAGGGCCGGCTCGTTGCGGCCGAACACCACCTCGGGCAGGGAGCCCGCCGCCAGCGACCGGTGGATCTGGCGGGTGCGGGGGAAGTCCTCGGTGAAGACGATCTCGACCGTCAGCCCCCAGTTCTTCTGGAAGTACTCGGTCTCGTCGACCCGGTCCCGGGGCACGTAGAACGCCAGCTCGATCGCCGTCTGGTCGGGCCGCCCGTCGATCGGCGAGAACCGCCACAGCTCGAAGTGGTCGTACATGTGCACGAGGATCGCGTTCGGGAAGACCAGGTGGATCATGATCGACCGGTCCACCACCGACCACTCCTCCCGGGGTCGCTCCTCCAGTTCCTTCACGTTCCGGTTGAGGCCGATGACCCGCCCGTGGGGACCGAACGTGTGGGTGGGCGTCGGCGTCGACAACAGGAACGGGCTCAGCGAGTCCTTGTGGAGGCTGAACACGTGGTACAGCTCGAGGAACGTGTCGAGCGCCAGCTTCCAGTTCACGTCGAGCGTGAACGTCTCCCGCTCGAGCGGCACGTGGTCGGCGGCCCCCAGCGGCGCCAGGTCGGCCGCCATCCCCGCCAGCCACTCGTCGATCTCGAAGTCCTCGCCCGCCGGGTGCATGAACAGGAACCCGTCCTGCTCGCGGGCCGGCACCGACAGCAGCCCGAACTCCTCGGGGGTCAACTCGGCGAACCCGTCCCGGGCCAGCGGCATGCCCACGAGCCCGCCGTGGAGGTCGTACACCCACGCGTGGTACGGGCAGGTGAACGTCCGCTTCGTCTCGCCCGACCCGTCGGCGATCGGGCAGCCCCGGTGGCGGCAGGCATTGACGAAGCAGCGGGCGTCGCCGTCCTCGCCGCGCACCAACAGGTACGGCACCCCGGCGATCTCGAACGTGACGTAGGCACCGGGGGTGGGGATGTCGGTGGAGAACGCCACCAGCTGGGGCATCGTCTTGAAGAGCCGCTCGACCTCCCGGGCGGTCTGGTCGGGGTCGAGGTAGTCCGACGCCGGGTTGCGGTAGACGGCGTCGGCCATCGGGGTGGTGCGGGCGTCCTTCATGGCGAAGAACTCGTCGAGCACCTCGAGTTGTCGCTTGTGGTCCATCTCAGCTCCTCACAGGAAGACGGTCCCGCCGTCGACCATGAACGTCTGGCCGGTCAGGAACCGCGAGTCGTCCGACGCCAGCCAGGCCACCGTCCCGGCGACGTCGGCGGGGTCGAGGTTCGACCGCAGCGCCTGGCCGGCGGCGATGACCTGCTTGGCCTTCTCGAGCCGGTCGCCGAAGAACTCCTCGGTGCCCTCCGTGAGCACCGCCGAGGGGGCGAGGGCGTTGACCCGGATCCAGTGTCGGCCCTCCTCGCGGGCGAGGCCCCGGGTGAGTCCGATCACCGCAGCCTTCGACGTCGTGTAGTGGATGTTGTTGGGCAGCCCGTACACGGCGGCGAGCGACGACATGTTGACGATCGAGCCGCCACCCCGCTCGCGCATCGACGGCACCGCCGCCTTGCACATGTGCCAGATGCCCTTGACGTTGACCGTCATCACCCGGTCCCACTCGTCCTCGGGGATCGTGTCGAACGGCCCGGCCGACAGCCCGGCGTAGAGGGCGGCGTTGTTGACGAGGACGTCGAGGCCGCCGTAGGCGTCGACGGCCTCGGCCACGGCCGCCCGGCACGAGTCCGCGTCGGCGATGTCGACCCGCACCCCGACGGCGCGACCGCCGGCCGCCTCGATGGCGGCGACGGTCTCGTCGCAGGGGTTCAGGTCGGCGGCCACCACTGCGGCGCCGTCGGCGGCGAGCCGCTCGGCGAACGCCCGGCCCATGCCGCGGGCGGCGCCGGTGACGAGGGCGACCTTGCCGTCGAGGCTCACGATCGCACCCCCCGGACGACCTCGGCGACGCCGGCCACGACCGCGTCGAGGTGGTCGACGACGGTGAACACGGCCCGGGCCCCGGCGTCGAGCACGACGGGCACGTCGTCGGGGGGGATGGTGCCGCCGACGACGACCGGCACGTCGCCCGATCCGCCCTCGGCCATGGCGTCGACCACCGCCTTCGTGAGCTCGACGTGGGAACCCGAGAGGATCGAGAGGCCGACGACGTCCACGTCCTCGTCGATCGCCACCTTGGTGATCTGGGCCGGGGTCTTGCGCAGTCCGGTGTAGATGACCTCGGCGCCGGCGTCGCGCAGGGCGAGGGCGACCACCTTGGCACCGGCGTCGTGGCCGTCGAGGCCGGGCTTGGCCACCAGGACCCGGATGCCGCGCAGGGGGTACTCGTCGGCCATCAGAACCGCACCGGTTCCACGAACTCGCCCCACACGTCGCGGAGGGCGTCGGCCATCTCGCCCACGGTCGCCTCGGCGTGGGCGCAGTCGACGAGGTGGGGCATGAGGTTCTCCGAATCGATCTCGGCGGCCGACCGGAGGGCGTCGAGGCTGCGCCGGACGGCGGCCTCGTCGCGTTCGGTCCGAAGCAACTCGAGCTTCTCGAGGACCCGGGCCGAGACCTCGGGGTCCAGGCTGAACGTCTCGCCCACGCCGGGGTCCTGGTTGACGGTGTGGACGTTGACGCCCACCCGCGGGAACGACCCGTCGTCGAGCGATCGCTTCAGCTCGAGGGCCCGGTGGGCGATGCGGGCCTGCAGCGCCCCGGTCTCGATCGCCGACACGATGCCGCCCTGGGCGTCGAGCTCGTCGATGATGCCCCGGATCTGCGCCTCCATCCGGTCGGTGAGGTCCTCGACGAGGTGGGAGCCGCCGAGGGGGTCGACCGACCCGGCCACCCCCGACTCGAGCGCCACCACCTGCTGGGTGCGCAGCGCCAGCTCGGCGGCGGCCTCGGTGGGGATCTGGAACGCCTCGTCGTAGGCGGCGGTGAAGATCGACTGGGCCCCGCCGAGCACCGCAGCGAGGTTCTCGATGGTCACCCGGACGACGTTGTTGATGGGCTGTTCGGCGGTGAGCGACGACCCACCGCACACGACGCCGAAGCGGAACTGCATCGCCTTGGGGTCGGTGGCGCCCATCTCGTCGCGCATGATCTTCGCCCACAACCGCCGGCCGGCCCGGAACTTGGCGACCTCCTCGAAGAGGTCCATGTGGACGTAGAAGAAGAACGACAGGCGGCGGCCGAAGTGGTCGACGTCGCCGCCGCGGCGGACCAGCTCCTCGACGTACGCTCGGCCGTTGGCGAGCGTGAACGCCATCTCCTCGGCGGCGGTCGCGCCGGCGTCGCGCATGTGGGCCCCGGCGATCGAGATCGGGTTGAACTTCGGGGTCTGGTCGTTGGAGAAGAGGATCGAGTCGGCGACGAGGCGCATCGACGGCCGCACCGGCCAGATCCAGGTGCCGCGGGCGGCGTACTCCTTGAGCGGGTCGTTCTGGATCGTGCCCCGTAGGCGCTTGCGGGGCACGCCCATCCGGTCGGCGGCCGCCACGTACATGGCGTAGACCATGGCGGCGGTGCCGTTGATGGTGAAGGAGGTGGAGATCGCCCCGAGGTCGATGTCGGCGAAGATCCGCTCCATCTCCCGGACGCTGAAGAGCGACACGCCCACCTTGCCGATCTCGGAGCGGGCGAGCTCGTGGTCGGGGTCGTAGCCGCACTGGGTGGGCAGGTCGAGGGCGACGCTGAGGCCGGTCTGGCCGCGGTCGAGCAGGAACCGGTAGCGCTCGTTGGTCTCCTCGGCGGTGCCGAAGCCCGAGTACTGGCGCATCGTCCACAGCCGGCCGCGGTAGCCGGTGGGGAAGATGCCGCGGGTGAAGGGGAACTCGCCGGGCTGCTCGCCGTCGCCGGCGACGATCGGGATCTCGAGCCCGGAGCGATTGGTGACGATGTCGGTCATCGCTTGCGGTTGAGGAAGGCGTCGAGGGCGTCCCAGTGGTCGGGGTGCACCCAGTTGGTGGTGAAGTGGGCGAGCTCGATCGACTCGAGCTCGTCGCGGTGGGCGCCGGCCCGGGCGGCGGCGGTGAGGGCCTTGTAGGTGCGGAGCACCTGGACCTGTCGCTCGAGCATCGGGGCGAGCCACTCGGCGGTGGCCTCGGCGACCGAGTGGCCGGTGTGGGCGACGTGGTCGACGAGGCCGAGGTGCTCGGCGGCGTGGGCGTCGAGCAGCTCGGTGGTGGTCATGAGCCGCAGCGCGGTGGACGGGCCGACCCGGTCGATGAGGTCGGGCCCGCCACCCCAGGCCGAGGTGATCGCCTGGCGGCCCTGGATGTAGCCGATGCGGGCGTGGCTGGCGGCGACCCGGAAGTCGAAGGCCAGCGCCAGCTCGGCGCCGCCGCCGAGGGCGTCGCCGTTGAGGGCGGCGACGGTGGGGACCGGGTGGGCGCGGACCCGGTCGAGGACCCCACGCACGCGGCGGGCCATCGCCTCGGCCTCGGCCTCGGTCCGCAGGTCCGACAACTCGACGAGGTCGCCGCCGGAGGCGAAGTGGGTCTCGCCCTCGCCGGTGACGACGAGCGCCTTGTGGGTGGGCTCGCCGGCCAGTTCGTCGAGGTGGGCGGTCAGCTCGTCGAGGGTTTCCTTCGAGAGCGCGTTGCGCTTCTCGGGCCGGTCGATCGTGAGCGTGACGACGTCGTCGACGACGTCGCGGCGGGTGAGGGCCATCACGTGGCAAGCTAGACAAAATTCCGATATTGTGTCAAACGATTTCGCCGATGCCCACCTCCACCCTCACGAGCCGCGAGCAGGTCGTCCGGGCCGCCCACCGCTGTTTCCAGCGGTCGGGACCGGCCGGCACCTCGATGGAGGACATCGCCCTCGAGGCGGACGTGTCCCGCGCCACGGTGTACCGGCTCTTCTCGGGGCGGGAGGAGCTGGTGCTGGAGGCGCTGCTCTGGGTGACGCGTCGGCACCTCGACCGCCATCGCGACCACTACCTGGCCATGCCCGACCTCGCTTCGGCCCTCGTCGAGTTGGTGACGACGACGGTGGCGGCGGCCCGCACCGACCACTCGCTCGGGCTGCTGTTCTCGTCAGACCGCCGGGACCGGGGCCGACCCATGCACGAGGCGTCGGCGCCGCTGCTGGGGCTCTATGGGGAGACGGTCACCGGGATCACGCAGGCGTTCGACGGGGAGTTGGCGGTCGACCGCGACACGGCGGCCGAGTTGGTGCTGCGGGTCATCCTCTCACTGTTGACGTTCGACGCCCCGAGCGAGCGCGACGCCGAGGAGGAGCGCCGCTTCGCGGCGACGTTCCTCCTGCCGGCGCTCGGCGTCGACTAGACCAACCGCCAGTCGCCGGACAGCATCCGACCCGAGGCGAAGACGAGGAAGGCCGCCGCCAGGCAGGCGAGGCCGATCTCGAGGCCGTTGGACAGACCGATGCCCTGCTCGGCCGCCACCTCCGCCTCCGCCGCGTCGACGTACTCACCGACCTCGGTCTCGGAGCCGACGAAGACGAGCTCCATCGCGCCGGTCTCGGGGTCGACCTCGTAGACGATCCAGTCGTCGCCGGTCATGAGGATCTCGTGGTCGACGGCGTTGCGGGTCGCCATCCACGAGCTGAGCGGGCCGAGGACGATGGCGGCGAGGCCGACGAGCAACAGGATCCCGGCGAGCCAGTTGACCCACCCGGGGGTCGTGCGGGGCTCCGTGGGCGTGGGGTGGTACCCCAGGTCCGGTGTTGCCAACACGCTGACCACCTCCTTCCGACGGAGCGGCCGCATAGGTGGGGGCTCGCCCCGTCAGGTCCCATTGTCCTCCGACGAGACCCCCCACCGCAAGGGCCCACCCCCACGCGGCCAACCCCCGCGGCCAACCCCCGCGGCCAACCCTGGGTTGTGAGCGTCGCCCCATGCGCCAACCCAGGGTTGTGGGCGTCGGGATCCGACGCTGACAACCCAGGGTTGAGGGCGTCAGCGGGGCTCAGGGGCCGACGGGCAGCGGGTTGGGGACCGCCACCGCCACGTCCTCGAACTCGGCGAAGTCGGCGTTGCCGTACTCGCGGAGGCAGTCCGGCGAGTCGACGATGGCGGCGATCGAGGCGAGCACGTCGTACACCGATCGGCCGTCCTCGTACACCGACCCGTTGACGTCCTCGACCACCGAGCCTCCCGCCTCGAGCCGGTGGCCACCCGACCAGGTGCCCGCCTGGTCCGTGAACGACTGGTGAAGTGTGCGGACACGGATCGCCTGATCGGAGGTGTTCGTGATCGTCGCCTGCCCGCGATAGGCGGTGTAGGCCAGGCCCCCGAAGACCGGTTCCATCTCCCCTTCCTCGGTGCCGGTCATGACGCTCGAGACCTCGAGCACCCCCGAGAGCAGGCACTCATCGGGTCCGAGCTCGGCTGGTACGGCGGGGTCCGGGTCGGTGGCGGCGGCGTCCGTCGCTTCGGCGTCAGGGGCGTCCACCACCGCCGCCTCGGGGCTGGCCGGCGTCGTCGGGGCAGCGGCGCCGTCCCCATCGCCGTCGCCCGACAGGAAGAGATAGGCGAAGATCAGGATCACGAATAGGAGCATGGCGACCATCCCGATCCACGAGGTCTTCCCGAACAGAAGATCAAGCATCATCGCCGCCCGATCAGCCATTCGACGCCCAGGGCGGACATCAGGGATCAGTTGCCCTGGGATCGGTGGGAGCCCGAGATCGTCCGAGGTCAACCTCGGCGGCCGCCCAGTTGGCCCGGATCCATCATCCGACGACGGAGCCACGTCCAAGTCCGTCAGATCGGAGACCAGGTCCCGGGCACGTTGGTCCAGGGCCTGGGCCTCGGGGGACAGCTCGGATCGACGACCCGAAGGGGCTTCATCGGACATGATCGACCTCCAACCCGACGGGTTCGATCACCCGTGGATCGGGAGCCGATCCGTCACCCCACATGGTATGCCGGGCCGCTGCCGCCGTACAGGGTTGAAGGCGTCAGCGGGGCTCGAGGACGATGACCGGGATCTCCCGCTCGGTCTTCGCGTCGTACTCGGCGAAGATCGGCCAGGTGGCGGCGTGGGCATCGAAGATCCGCCGGCGCTCCTCGCCCGACACCTCGGTGGCCGTGACGTCGACGGTCTCGCTGCCCACTTCGATGCGGACCTCGGGATGGGCCCTGAGGTTGTGGTACCAGTCGGGGTTGGTGGGCGATCCGCCCCGGGAGGCGAAGACCGCCCAGCGCCGGTCGTCGACCGGGTAGTAGGCCAGCGGGCTCACCCGCCAGGTGCCGCTCTTGGCGCCCCGGTGATGGAGCAGCAGCAGCAGCTTGCCCTCGAAGGCGCCCCCGACGACCCCGTCGTTGGCCCTGAATTCCTCGATGACCTGCTGGTTCCAGTCGCTCATGGCGGACGAGGGTAGGAGCGGTGCGGGTTGACGGGCATTGCCTAACTTTGTTAGTTTTGCCTTACGTCATTCGACTCCGGGGAGGGCCCCATGACCAGGATCAACCGCGAGGCCGACGCCATCGGCGGGCTGCTCGTCGCCGCCGACGAGACCGGCGGCCAGTTGGCCATCGTCCAACACGTCATCCCGCCACGCTCGCTCGGGGCGCCGCTCCACACGCACGCCCACACGACCGAGGTGCACATCATCGTCGCCGGAACGATGACGGCCCGGGTCGGCGGCGAGGACCGCGTGCTGGGCCTCGGCGACCTGTCGGTCGCCCCGATCGGGGTGCCACACACGTTCTGGAACCCGGGCGGCACGCCCGCCCGAGTCCTCGAGATCATCACGCCGCCGGGGTTCGAGGCCTATTTCGACGACCTCCGAGAGGCCTCCGGGCCGGACGGCCTCGACCTCGAGGCCGTGGCCGCGGCGATGGCCCGCCACGACATCGAGGCCGACATGGCGTCGGTGCCCGCGCTGGCCGCCGAGCACGGGCTGTCGCTCTAGATGACCACGTCCCCCCGCATCGCTGCCCGCCGCGCCGCCACCCGGGCCGAGATCCTCGACGCGGCATGGCGCCTGGCCCGCCAACGTGGGATCGCCGGGTTCAGCCTGCGGGACCTGGCCAGGGAGGTCGGGATGCAGGCACCGTCGCTCTACGCCCACTTCGACGGCAAGGACGCCATCTACGACGCCATGTTCGAACAGGGCAACCGCCAGCTCCTCGACTTCATGGGCGACCTGGAACCCACCGGCGACCTGCGGGGGCTGCTCATCGAGGCCGCCCGGCGGTTCCTCGCCTTCTGCACCGAGGACGAGGCCCGGTTCCAGCTGCTCTTCGGGCGTCCCATCCCCGGCTGGGAGCCGTCGCCCGGGGCCTACGCCCCGGCGGTGGAGGTGCTGGCCCGCAACCGGGAGGTCTTCGAGGCGGTCGGCCTCGACCGGCCCGAGCACCTCGACCTGTGGACCGCCGTCACGAGCGGTCTCGCCCACCAACAGCTCGCCAACGACCCCGGCGGTGACCGCTGGACCCGCCTCGCCGACGACGCCGTCGACATGTACCTGGCCCATGTGACCAAGGAGCGCCCGTGACCGACCCGACCGACATCCCACCCATCGACCGCGACGAGATGGTCGTGCTGGCCACCGAGGAGTACCGACGCCTGCTCGCCCTGTTCGAGGACCTGTCCCCCGCCGAGTGGCGGACCCGGACCGTCTGCGACGACTGGGACGTGCGGCTCATGGTCGCCCACCTGCTGGGGGCGGCCGAGGGGAATGCGTCGATGGCCGAGAACGTCCGGCAGCTGGCGCGGGGCAGTCGGGCGGCGAAGCGCATGGGCCGCGACCAGATCGACGGGATCAACGCGGTGCAGGTGGCCGACCGCGAGCATCTGTCGACGGACCAGTTGGTCGATCGGCTCCGAGAGGTCGCGCCGCGGGCCGTACGAGGGCGGTACAAGGCACCGGGCCTCATGCGGCGGGTCTCGATCCCCGACCCCGTGGCCGGCCGGCTCAACCTCGGCCACCTCATGGACGCCGTCTACACCCGCGACCAGTGGCTGCATCGGGTCGACATCTCCCGGGCGACCGGTCGGGAGCTCGAGCTGACCGCCGACCACGACGGGCGGATCGTCGCCGACGTGGTGGCCGAGTGGGCCCGAATGCACGGCCGGCCGTTCGAGTTGGTGCTGACCGGTCCGGCCGGCGGCAAGTACGGCACCGGATCGGGGGAGTCGTTCGAGCTCGACGCCGTCGACTTCTGCTGGGCCGTGTCAGGCCGCGGCGGCGAGGTGCCGCTGGGCCAGAAGGTGCTGTTCTAGCCGACCCCCGCGGTTGGGAACCCTGGGTTCGGGGCCGCGGGTCGGAGTTCTAGGCACCCGGCGCGGCCGGGAACCCAGGGTTCGGGGCCGCTGGTCGGAGTGAACCGTGGGCTGGAGCGCGTCGATTCGACGCGCTCCAGCCCAGAGAACGACGGACCCCCGCGGTTGGGAACCCTGGGTTCTCAACCGCGGGCAGAATCGTCCCGTGGAGACCGTCGTCATCGCGCTGGCCATCGTCGTCGGCATCGCCGGGACGCTGCTGCCGATCCTCCCCGGGATCGTCCTCGTCTGGGCGGCGACCCTGCTGTGGGGCATCATCGAGGGATTCGGCGTCGTCGGGTGGATCGCCTTCGGGCTCATCACCGCCCTGGGCCTGACCGGGCTCTACCTCGGGGTCCGGGTGCCCCAGAAGTCGGCGGCCGGCACCGGCATCGGCCTGCGGGGTCAGCTGCTCGCCCTCGCCTTCGCGATGGTCGGCTTCTTCCTCGTCCCCATCGTCGGGGCAGCGGTGGGCTTCGTGTTCGGCGTCTACGTCGCCTCGTTCCTGAAGGACCGAACCACCGCCTGGCCGTCGACGCTGAGGACGGTCAAGTCCCTGTTCGTGGCGTCGGGCATCCAGTTCGGTGCCGCCGTGGCGATGGGCCTCGTGTGGGTCGGTTGGGCGCTGGCCGTCTGAGCGACCACCCGCAGCCCCGGCCACCCGCCGCAGGCTGGCCCGGACCGCCACCATCACCGACTCGACCCATTCGCCGCCGCTGGGGCCGCCCCGGCTCACCCCTGAGCGCAGACCACCTCGAACGTGCCCTCCACGGCCTCACCGTCTTCGTTCACGAAGGTGAGGACCCCCTCGGCCGAACCGCCGTCGAGGCTGAATGAGTCGATGGCGGAGTCGACGTCGTCGGCATCACCGGCAGTCCACACCATTCCACCGAAGTTGCCCATCACGAACGCGGCGCTTCCATCGTGCGCGAGGGAGATCGTGATCCCCTCCGTGATTCCCGTCTCGCCCTCCATCTCGATCGGCTCGCCGGCATCGTCGACGCGGGTGAGGATGGCCCGGTAGTTGCCGAAGAAGTCGGGATTGCAGCTTCCCCCATCATCGACGACGGCAAAGGCGTAGCTCTGGTCACCGACGGTGACGACAGCCTCGTTCTCTCCGGACATCGCGGCGTCGTCGCCGACGGTGGTCTCCGTGGTCGGGTCGACGCCGGCATCCGGCGGAGACGTCTCCGTGGGCGCCGCCGAAGACGTGGTGACCGGGCCACCATCTCCGGCTCCGCCGCACGCCGTCAGGAGAACCACGAGCACGAACATCGCCACGGTTGCAGGTCGACGGGTCACGGCCCCTCCTTCGTATCGGTCTGCGGACATCTGAAAGCGTGTGAATGCCTCCGCCCCGGCCATCCACTCATCGAGCGCTGACTCCTGCTCATTCGAGGAGATGCGGAACCATCCGGTGTCGCCATGCCGCACTCAGACCTGGTCGAACTTGCGGACCACCCGCATGACCAGCCCCTCCACCACCGACCATCCCGCCAACGCCACCAGCATCACCGGGTTGAATCCCTCGCCGGCGATGCCCTCCAGCCCCATGGCACCGAACATGCCGCCGATCCCCTGCACCGGGGCCGCCAGCAGGTCGCTGGCGGTGGTGACGAACTCGCCGAGTGTCCCGTCGGCGGGAATCACGCCCAGGTCGAGGAGGATCCGGGCCACTAGCACCGCCTGAAGAACGGCGAACCCGAGCACCACGAGACGGCGGAGGGTGCGGGACAGGTCGAATCCCCGTCCGGTCGTCGCTGCCTGCTCGGCCCCCAACCGGCCTCGGGGCGACGGGCGGCTACCCATGGCAGGTAGCCTCGAAGGTGCCGGTGTCGCCGCCGCACGCGGCCACGACGGCCGGCTTCAGCACCCCCGTTTTCACCGACACACCTCCCTCCGGACCCCGGGAGAGGCCCGACACGCGCCCGACGCTATGGCAGGGGGTGCTCGACCCACCTACTCATCCCGGGTCAC
>CAZTLW010000064.1:0-12743 GCA_964614585.1 uncultured Acidimicrobiia bacterium
TTCGACAAGAAGGTCATCCGGGCCGAGTACGAGACCATCCTCGTCGACTGACCGGGTTCGGCCGCCCCGCGCTGGGCTTCCGGCCGGTCGTCGCCTACGACACCTGGCAGGGACCGCTGCAGGCCGTGCGTGACCGACTGGGGAGTTGAGCGGGCCATACTCGGCGGATGCCGTTGCCAGCCGCCCGTGGGTGAGATCCACAGCGTCACGGGGTGGGTGGCGATCGGCTGGACCGCCGCCGTCGGCCTCTGGGGGGTCGTCGCCTCGATTCGCAAGGCCGAGGTGGGGCCATGGTTCGCCCTCGGCACGATCGGCGGCCTCGCCTTCACCGCCCTGCAGGTGGGACTCGGGCTGGTGCTCTTCGCCCAGGGGTTCGACCCGGGATCGTTCCACCTCTTCTACGGGATCGTCATCCTGTTCATGGTGGCCTTCGCCTACATCTTCCGCGCCCAACTCGCCGTGGACCCGGGCCTCCGCTGGGGCCTGCTGCTCCTGTTCGTCGCCGGCCTCGGGCTCCGGGCATGGGCGACGTTCGGCACCGCCGTCGGCTGACGAATCCCCTGTTCGTCGTCGTCCCGGCTTGATAGGTTGGGTGGGCGAGTTCGTGAAGGGATTCACAATGTCGGAACGTCGGTGGCCGGTCGTCGTCGGTGCGGTGCTCATCCAGATCTGTCTGGGCGCCATCTATGCATGGTCGGTCTTCACGCCGGCCCTCCGGGACGCCGGGTGGACCAACGTCCAGACCCAGGTCGTCTTCTCCGTGGGGCTGGCGTCGTTCGCCCTCGTCATGGTGTTGGCGGGACGCAAGCTCCGGGACTGGGGGCCGCGGCCGTTGGCGGTGGCGAGCGCCCTCACCCTCGGCGCCGGCTACGCGCTGGCGTCGCTCGGCGGCGGAGCCGAATTCTGGATCGTGCTCGTCGGGGTCGGCCTCGTCGGCGGTGCCGGCATCGGCCTCGGCTACGTCGTCCCGATCGCGGTCGGGATGCGCTGGTACCCCGACCGCAAGGGCATGATCACCGGCGCCGCGGTGGCCGGGTTCGGCTTCGGCGCCCTCGGTTGGATCAAGTTGGCGGGGGAGTGGGGCAACCTCATCGACCGGATCGGCCTCGACGGCACCTTCCTCACCTATGGCGTGCTCTTCGCCGCCCTCGTGTTGGTGGGGTCGTTGGCGATGCGATTCCCCCCCGAGGGCTGGCTGCCCGCCGGGTTCACGCCGCCGACGGGGGCGGCCTCGGGCAGCATCGACTTCACCCCCCGCGAGATGCTCCGCACCCCCCAGTTCCACCTCATCTCGCTCACGTTCGCGGTCTCGGCGGGTGCGGGACTCATGGCGATCGGGCTCATGAAGTCCTATCCCGTCGAGGCGCTGGTCGAGAACGGGTTCAGCACCGCCGAGGCCAGCGCCATCGCCGGCACCGCCATGGCGGTCTTCTTCAGCCTCGCCAACGGGATCGGCCGCCTCGCCTGGGGCACGCTGTCCGATCGGCTGGGTCGCAAGCTCTCGATCATCATCATGGCGGCGGCCCAGGGCGTGCTCATGTTCGCCTTCGTGGGGATGGCCGGCAGCGAGTACCTGCTCTACCTGGCGGCGGCGCTCATCGGCTTCAACTTCGGTGGGAACTTCGCCCTCTTCCCGGCCATCACCGCGGATGAGTTCGGCAACGCGGCGGTGGGAGCCAACTACCCGTGGGTCTTCCTCGCCTACGGCTTCGGCGGGATCGTGTTCCCGATCCTCGGGGGCCTGCTCGGCGACCTCGGCAACTTCCCCCTGGCCTTCGCGATCTGTGGGGTGGCGTGCCTCGTCGGTGCCGTGGCGGCGTTCCTCGTGTTCCCGCCCCACCACGACGAGGCCATGCACCGCTTCACCCTCAAGCGGTTCGTCCGCAACGCCCACCTCTTCGAGGACGAGTCGACGGCCTGACCGGCCACCGGTGAACCGGGACCGCCGGCGGATCCGTACGGAGGCGTGACCGACCTCCTGCTCGTCGCCCACGCCGCCGCCACCTGGGCGATGGTGGGCCTGTCGTGGACGGTGCGCGGGGTGCACTACCCGCTGTTCGTCCATGCCGCCGCCGACTTCGGTGCCTTCCACCGGGGCCATGTCACCCGGATCACCGCGGTGCTCGCCGTCCCGTGGGCGGTCGAGGGCCTGACCGCGCTGGCACTCCCGTTCGTGCTCGACGGCCCCGACCGCGTGCTGGCCGCCATCGGTCTGGCCCTGGTCGTGGTCCTCGCCGGGCTGACCTGGTTCGTGGCGGTGCCGGCCCACGATCGGCTCGGGGACGGGTTCGATCCCGAGGTCCACCGCCGGCTGCTGGCGGTGGACGGCCTCCGGGTCGGGCTCTGGACGGTGCGGGGCCTCCTCGCCGCCGCGCTGTTGGTGTGACGGGGGCTTCGCGGCCCTCACCGGTACCATCGCGGCGCACGATCCGGAGGTGGCGATGTTGTTGGCGGGCAAGCGACTGGTGGTGACCGGGGTGCTCAACCCCGACTCCATCGCCTTCCACGCGGCTCGGATCGCCCAGGAACAGGGCGCCGAGGTGGTGCTCACCGGGTTCGGCCGGGCCCTCCGGTTGACCGAGCGCTCCGCCCGTCGGCTGCCCAGCCCGCCCGACGTCCTCGAACTCGACATCCTCGACCCATCCCACATGGAGGCGCTGGTGGCGGACCTGTCGGGGCGCTGGGGCGCCGTCGACGGGGCGCTCCACTCGATCGCCTTCGCCCCCGAGGACGCCCTCGGCGGCAACTTCCTCGCCACCCCGGTCGAGAGCGCCCAGACCGCCTTCACCGTCTCGGCCTTCTCCTACAAGACCCTCGCCGTGGGTCTCCGGCCGCTGCTGCAGGCGGCCGGCGGGGGAGCCCTCGTGGCGATGGACTTCGACAACTCCCGGGCCTGGCCGGGCTACGACTGGATGGGCGTCGCCAAGTCGGCGCTCCAATCGGTCACCCGCTACCTGGCCCGCGACCTCGGCGGCGACGGGATCCGGGTCAACGCCGTGTCGGCCGGACCGCTCGCCACGGTGGCGGCGAAGTCGATCCCGGGCTTCTCCCAGTTCCAGGACATCTGGGGCCGGCAGGCCCCCCTCGGATGGGACCAGACCGACCCCGACCCCGTCGCGCGCATGGTCTGCGTGCTGCTCAGCGACTGGGCCCCCGCCACCACCGGCGAGATCGTCCACGTCGACGGCGGATTCCACGCCATCGCCGCCGGGGGCGCCTGAGCGGTGCCGATCCGCGCCGTCGCCGACGGTCTCTTCGCCGACGTCGGATCCGGCACCCCCACGGTGCTGGCGCTCCACGGCTGGGGCCGCAACCGCTCCGACTGGGACGGCGTGCTGGCCCCCGAGGATCGCATCGCCGTCGACCTGCCGGGCTTCGGGGCGTCACCCCCGCCGCCGGCCGTGTGGGGCGCCCACGACTATGCCCGCGCCCTCGCACCCGTGCTCGACCTGTTCGACGCCCCACCGGTGGTGGTCGGCCACTCGTTCGGTGGCCGGGTCGCCGTGTGCCTGGCAGCGTCGGGCGCCGAGGTGGCGGGGCTCGTGCTGGCCGGGGTGCCCCTGATCCGCCGCACCGAGTCCGGTGGTCGCCCACCGGCGGGCTACCGGGCGATTCGATGGGCCCACGGGCGCGGCCTCGTCGGCGACGAGCGCCTCGAGGCCGCCAGGCGCCGCTACGGCTCGGCCGACTACCGCGCCGCCGCCGGCGTCATGCGTGACGTCCTCGTCCGCGTCGTCAACGAGTCGTACGAGCGGGAGTTGGCCGAGATCGCGGTGCCGACCCGACTCGTCTGGGGAGCCGACGACACCGCCGCCCCGCTCGCCGCTGCCGAGGATGCCCTCGGGATCCTCCGGTCGTCCGGCCTCGACGCCGACCTCACGGTCGTCGCGGACGTCGGCCACGACGTCCACCGGGCCCGACCCGAGGCCATCGTCGCCGCCGTCGAGGCGCTCCGATGAACTGGTGGGAGATCGCCATCGCAGCCGTGGCCGCCGTCGCCGGCGCCATCCCGATGGCGCTGAGGTGGTGGCGGGTCGCCCAACTGGAGCACTACCTCCCGGGGTCGGTCGTGCGGTTCGCGCTCCGCTGGTGGCGGTCGTCGCCGCCCAACGTCGTGCTCGGCCTCGGGCTGGTCGGCCTCGTCCCCGCCGCGATCGCGCTGCCCGATGCCGGGCTCTGGTTCGTCCTGCTCGCGGCGGCGATCGCCGCGATCTACCCGCTCGGCCTGCCGGCACGCGCCCCCGGCTCCCCGGCATGGACCGAGCGGCTGCGCCGGGTCGGGGTCGCCTCGGTGGTGCTCGCCCTCGTCGGTGGGACCGCGGTCGGCCTCCTGGCCGGTGCCGGTGCCGGGCTCGTGGTAGCCCTGGTGCTCTTCGACCTGGCCGTCGACGGGGCGTTGGCGCTGCTGGCCCCACTCGAACGGCGCCGCCAGCGGGTCTGGATCGACAAGGCCCGCGCCCGCCTGCGCCAGGTCGGCCCCCGGGTCGTCTCGATCACCGGTGCCTATGGCAAGACGACGACCAAGGAGTACGTCCGACGGGTCCTCGGCGCCGCCGCCCCGACCGTCGCCAGCCCGGCGTCGTTCAACAACGCCATGGGACTCGCCCGCACCATCAACGACCAGCTCGCCCCGGGCACCGAGTGGTTCGTGGCAGAGATGGGCACGTACGGGCCCGGTGAGGTGACCGAGTTGTGCTCGTGGATCCCGCCCGACATCGCCGCCATAGCCGCCATCGGTCCGGTCCACCTCGAGCGGTTCGGCACCCTCGAAGCGATCCTGCGCGGTGAGGCGGAGGCGGCCGAGCTCAGTGACGTGGTGGTGCTGAACGTCGACGACCCCCTCCTCGCCGGGCTCGCCGACGAGTTCGTCGAGCGTGGCAAGACGGTCATCCGGGCCGGCGTGACGGCCCCGGACCTCGACGTGGCGGTGGCGCCGTCCGACGACGGCTGGGAGGTCTCGGTTCGGGGGGCGCCGGTTGGGACGGTGCCCGAGGTGCCGTTCCCGACCAACCTCGCCGTCGCCGTCGGGGTGGGCCTCGCCGCCGGGGTCCCGCTCGAACGGCTGGCCGATGCCTTCGAGGGGGCGGCGACGCCCGACCACCGCCAGACGGTGGCGCGGGGGCCCGGTGGATTCTGGGTGGTCGACGACACCTACAACTCCAACCCGGCGGGAGCCGCCGCGGCCCTCGAGACCCTGGCGGGTCTCGGAAAGGGTCGTCGGGTGGTCGTCACGCCCGGCATGGTGGAGCTCGGCCACGAGCAGGCGGCGGCCAACGAGGCGTTCGGGGCGGCGGCGGCGACCATCGCCGACGACGTCGTCATCGTGAAGCGCACCAATCGGGCCGCGCTGCGCCGAGGCGCCCGTCGTGGGTCGGCCAACGTCAGGTTCGCGGCGTCCCGGGCCGACGCGGTCGAGTGGGTGCGCGCCACCCTGGCAGGCGACGACGCGGTGCTCTACGAGAACGACCTCCCCGACCACTACCCCTAGGACGAGACACGGTGCGAACCGGTGGGCGATCTACGCTCCGACCATGACCGCCCATGCCGTGGTGTTCGGCGGCCCGTCGCCCGAACACGACATCTCGATCCTGACCGGGCTCATGGCCGCCCGCACCCTGTCGGAGGCCGGCACCGAGGTGCTGGCGCTGTACTGGACCAAGACCGGGGACTGGTACGAGGTCCCGGTCACCGCCGAGGCGGCCGACTTCCTCGAAGGCGTCCCCCGGGGCGCCCGGGAACTCGGGTTCGTGGCGGCGACCGGAGCCGGGTGGGTCGCCGAGGGCCGACTCGGCCGTCCCCGCCCCCTCGGCATCGAGACCGTGATCAACGCCTGCCATGGTGGCCCGGGCGAGGACGGGTCGCTGCAGGCCGCCCTCGACCTCGCCGGGATCCGTTCGTCGGGACCGCCGACCTGGTCGGCCGCCCTGGCGATGGACAAGCTGGCGTTCGGTGCCGTCATGGAGGTCGCCGGGCTGCCGACGTTGCCGCGTCGGCCGATCGACCCCGACATCGCTCCGGGCTTCGAGGGCCCCTACATCGCCAAGCCTCGCTTCGGGGGTTCGTCGATCGGCATCGAGGTGGTCGAGGACCATGCGACCGCCGTCGCCCTCGCCGGCGCCTCCCCCCACTACGGCTCCGGCGGCGTCATCGAGCCCTTCCTGGAGGGCGCCGACGACCTCAACGTCTCGATCCGCACGTTCCCGGCGTTCGAGGTGTCGCCGATCGAGCGCCCGCTCCGGTCGGGGGCGCTCTACGACTACCGCGAGAAGTACCTGTCGGGTGGCGGGCTGGAGGGCTCTCGCCGCGAGCTCCCCGCCGACGTGCCCGACGAGGTGGCCGATCGGATCCGCGAGCTGGCCGCGACGGTGGCCCGGTTGACCGGGGTACGCGGGGTCTCCCGCCTCGACTTCCTCTGGACCGGCGAGGAGCTCTACGTCAACGAACTCAACAACCCGCCGGGCTCACTGAGCCACTATCTCTGGTCGGCGG
Source organism: uncultured Acidimicrobiia bacterium (assembly GCA_964614585.1). Classification (GTDB taxonomy): domain Bacteria; phylum Actinomycetota; class Acidimicrobiia; order Spongiisociales; family JAENVV01; genus JAHEFX01. The sequence goes on from CAZTLW010000064.1 coordinate 6,490, forward strand.
GCGGGGTGACCACGGCGACGCTGCTCGGGGACCTCCTCGCCGAGGCGGAGCGAGGGAGCGGTCCGGGTTGGACGGCGGTCGGCGCCGATGGGACCGCCCTGCGAGACGCGGGCTCGATCGCGGCCAAGCTCGGCTGACCTCGAACCGACTTCTCGTGTCGTCCACCCCTCGTCATGAGGGCCGGGCGACACAGGAACGGTCGGTTACAGGTGGACCACCGGGCAGGTGAGGGTGCGGGTGATGCCATCGACCTGCTGGATCGACGCCACGACCATGCGGCCGAGGTCGTCGACGTTGTCAGCAGCGGCCTTCACGATCACGTCGTAGGGGCCGGTCACGTCGTCGGCGGTCTCCACGCCCTCGATAGCCCGGACGGCATCGGCGACGGTCGCCGCCTTCCCAACCTCGGTCTGGATGAGCACGTACGCCTGAACCATGGTCGGAGCGTACACCACCCCCGACCCCGTCGGACCGAGGCCGGCGTTGCGGCTCAGGCGCCCTCGGTGCCGAGGCCCACCCGGGTGACGAACTCGGTGTCGCCCTCGGTGACGGTGTCCACGACGACTCGCTGGCCCTGACGCAGCATGCGGAAGACCGAGCCGTCGAGGGAGTTCCCCCTGAGGTAGACCTCTCGCCGGTCGCCGTCGAGCACGACGACGCCGAGGCCGGTGGACGGGTCGTAGACCTTGACGACGCCCTGCACGCCCTAGGCCTTCTCCACCTTGCCGGCGCGGATGCACGAGGTGCAGACGCGGGCCTTGCGGGTGTTGGAGCCGTGCTTCACCCGGACCCGCTGGATGTTGGGGTTCCAGCGACGCGACGAGCGCTTGTGCGAGAAGGTGACCTTCTTGCCGAAGCTCGGTTCCTTGTGGCAGATCTCACAGCGGGCAGACATGACGAACCTGGGAGAGGGGATCGGAGCGAGGATACCCCCGGTCGGGCGGAATGGGAACCCGGCTACTCGACGAGCGTCCCGGCGAAGACCTGCCAGGCGAGCGCCGACTTGGCCAGGAGGCTGAGGAGGATGTAGGTCCGCTCCCCGGTGAGGTACTCGCGCCACCGTCCCACCTGGCGGTACTGGAGCCATTGGGTCAGGGCGAAGCTGTTGAAGAACACGAACAGCGAGAAGAAGATCCCGTACACGAAGCCGGGGGGCTCGGCGGCGCTGCCCGGCGAGACCAGGTACACGCCGATGGCGATCCATGGCACGATGCCCAGCACGCAGCCCAGCCAGAACGGCCACAGGGAGCCGCCCGGCGCCTCGTAGCGCTCCTGGACCGAGCCGAAGAAGATCATCCCGGCGTTCACGCCGAACAGGGCGATGAGCGCCGCGGCGTCGGTGATCCCGGGCAGCAGGGCGATGAGCACGATCATGATCGACGACGACAGCGAGTACTCGATCCACCGGAACTGGTTCTGGCCCCGCGACAACTGGTCGCGGTACCGGTTCGGCATGCCAACGGCGATCAGTAGGTGGAAGAACGCCGACAGGAACAGGAAGGCGGCCACGCCCCAGGCGATCGAGAAGTCGAAGAGCACCTCCGGCGACGACGCCGGCGACCCCGGTGGCCCCTCGAGGAAGGTGCCGGTGATCGGGATGGTGAAGTCGGTGGCCAGGATGACGACCGCGATGCCCTGCACGAGGTGCAGGACGCCCATCACCACGTTGTACAGACGGAGTCGCCCGAAGGCCTCGTCCGTCACCTGCACCGTGCTCGCCATGGGATCCTCCGATCGGGTGTGGTCCCGACACTACGTCGGTACGGGGGACACCTCGTCGCGATCGGCATGTCGGACTCCGTCGGTGCCGACGACGACAATGGGCCCGTGACCGACCAGACCGATCGCGGGCGAAGCCTCGCCTACCTGACCACGGTGCCGATCACCGCGGTGAAGGGGTTGTCGGGGGCGCGCGGGGCCGCGCTGGCGGCGGCGGGCCTCGGCTCGGTCACCGATCTCCTGCTCCACACGCCGCGTCGCTACCTCGATAGGTCGACGATCGCCCCGATCGGACGTGCCCCCGTCGGTGACGAGCTCACGATCATCGGGGAGGTCCGATCGCTCCACACCCGCAGGGTCCGGCGAGGGCTCACGCTGGTGGAGGCCACCGTCGCCGACGACACGGGGTCGGTGAAGGTCACGTGGTTCAACCAGACGTTCCGGGCCCGCCAGCTCTCCCCGGGCACCGAGGTGGCGCTGTCGGGCACGCTCGAGCGATTCCGCGGGCGCCTGCAGATGAAGAGCCCGGCCGCCGACGTCCTCTCGGGCGGCGAGTCCCTCCGGACCGGTCGGGTCGTCCCGATCCATCCCTCGGTGGCCGAGGTGGGCCCGGGACACCTGCGGCGGGCGGTCCACAACGCCCTCCTGCGGTCACAGCCGGTCGACGATCCGGTGCCGGCCCGCATTCGCCGCCACCGCCGGCTGGTGGACCGGGCGGGCGCCCTCACCGCCATCCACTTCCCCGAGACCATGGAGCAGGTGGGCCCCGCCCGCCGACGGTTGGTCTACGACGAATTCCTCCGCATCCAGCTGGCCCTCGCGTCCGCCAAGCGGGTCAAGGAGGAGACGGCGGTCGGGGTGGCCCACCGCGGCGACGGCCGGCTCGTCGACGCCTTCGTCGGGGCGTTGCCCTACCCGCTCACGGGCGCCCAGCACCGGGTGATCGGCGAGATCCGGGCGGACATGGCCGAGGCCCACCCGATGCACCGGCTCCTGCAGGGCGAGGTGGGGTCGGGCAAGACCGTGGTGGCGGTGGCGGCCCTGCTCACCGCGGTCGAGGACGGCCACCAGGGCGCGGTCATGGCCCCCACCGAGGTGTTGGCCACCCAGCACTTCCTGGCCATCACCGAGTTGTTGGAGGAGGCGGGCCTCGCCCCGGCCCATCGTGATGCCTCGGGCACCGGGTCGCTCTTCGCCGAGGCCGACGGCCCGTCGGTCTCGGTGGCCCTGCTCACCGGCAGCCAGGCGCTCTGCACCGCCGCGCCCGACGCCCGCCGCGAGGACGTCGTGTCGATGATCGCCGACGGATCGGTCGACGTCGTGGTCGGCACCCACGCCCTCATCCAGGAGGGGGTGGCCTTCGCGGCGCTGTCGATGGCGGTGGTCGACGAGCAACATCGATTCGGCGTCGGCCAGCGAGTGCGCCTCAAGGAGCAGGCCGGCCGCGTCGAGCCGGACCTGCTCATCATGACGGCGACGCCCATCCCGCGCACGCTGTCCATGACGCTCTATGGCGACCTCGACGTCTCGCTGCTCGACGAGTTGCCGCCCGGCCGCACCCCGATCGCCACGACGGCGATCCCCGGGGGCGACACCTCGCTCGACGCCCTGTGGGACGAGGTCGCCTCGGAGGTGGCCGCGGGGCGGCAGGTCTTCGTCGTCTGTCCATTGGTGGAGGAGTCGGCCAAGGTCGAGGCGGCGTCGGCGTCCGAGTGGCATGCCCGGTTGACCGAACGCCTGCCCCAGTGCTCGGTGGGGCTCCTCCATGGCCAACTCCGGCCCGAGGACAAGCGCGACGTCATGGATGCCATGCGGGCGGGTGCCGTCGACGTGCTCGTGGCGACGACGGTCATCGAGGTCGGCATCGACATCCCCAACGCCACGCTCATGGTGGTGCTCGACGCCGATCGGTTCGGCCTGTCCCAGCTCCACCAGTTGCGGGGCCGGGTCGGCCGGGGCGAGCACCCGGGCCGCTGCGTGCTGGTCGCCGACCCCACCACCCCCGACGCCGACGCGCGGGTCGAGGCGATGGTCGCCACCACCGACGGCTTCGCCCTCGCCGAACGGGACCTCGAGATCCGTGGCCAGGGATCGGTGTTCGGGGAGCGGCAGTCGGGTCGGGGCGACCTCCGGTTGGGGGACATCCTCGCCGACACCGACCTGCTCCTGGCGGCTCGGGAGGACGCGTTCGAGCTCGTCGGCGTCGACGCCACCCTGGCCGGCCACCCCGCCCTCGCCGCGGAGTTGGCGGCCTTCTTCCCCGACGACGAGATCGTCAGCTGGTTGTTCCGGTCCTGACCGACGCTCCCGGGGCGTCCATCGGGGGCCTTGTACGGTTGGGCCCACGAAACGACGGAGGCGCCGTGCCGGGCGACATCATCGACGACACCCCCGAGATCTGGGGCGACCAGTACTCGACCGACAGTTCCACGGTCGAGGAGAAGTACGACACGTTCGCCGAGACGGGCGAGTACGACGAGACGTTCGACGAGTGGGGCTACGTCGGGCCGGAGACGGCCGCCGCGATCCTGAAGAACTGGGTCCCGACCGACGCCCACGTCCTCGACGCCGCCTGCGGCTCGGGGCTCACCGGCACCGCGCTCTGGAACCTCGGCTATCGCCACATCGACGGCATCGACATCTCCGCCAAGCTGTTGGCGAATGCCGAGCGGACCGATGCCTACACCAGTCTGCGGCGGGTCGACATGCAGCGGTTCCCGCTGCCGATCGACGACGACGCCTACGACGCCGTCAACTTCATCGGGGCCCTGACCTACTTCGAGACGAACGAGATCCTCCGGGAGCTGTGCCGCGTCGTGCGACCCGGCGGCCACGTGGTGTTCTCCCAGCGGGACGACATCATGGTGAACCGGGACTACGGCAGGCTCCTGGACGAGATGGAGCGCGAGGGCATCTGGACCCGCGTCTTCGGGACCGAGCCGATGCCGTACCTACCGCACCACCCCGAGTACGGCGACCGGATCAAGGTGCAGTACTTCGTCTACGAGGTCGCGTGAGGACACCCCACCCATGAGGATCATCGGCGGTGAGGCGCGGGGTCGACGGCTGCGAGGACCAAAGGGCGACACCACCCGCCCGATGACCGATCGCGCCCGCGAGGCACTGTTCAACATCCTCGGGCCCGACGTGGTGGATGCCGCCGTGCTCGACCTCTTCGCCGGCACCGGCAGCCTCGGCCTCGAGGCCCTCAGCCGGGGTGCGGATCGCTGCGTCTTCGTCGAGTCCGACCGCCGAATGGCCGAGGTGCTGGGCGAGAACATCGAGGCAGTGGGTCTGGGTGGGGAGGTGGTCGTGGCGTCGGTGGAGCGGTACCTCGCCGGCGCGGCGCGTCTGCCCGCCGACCTGGCATTCGTTGACCCCCCCTATGGCTTGGAACTACCTTCCGTGTCGGAGGTGCTGGCCTCCCTGGCCCGCCACCTCGCACCCGGCGCCACGGTCATCGTGCACCGCCGGGTGGGGGAGCCGCCCCCCGAGGCGCCCTGGCCGCTCGTCGACGAGCGGACCTACGGCTCGGTCCGGCTCTGGTGGTACCGAGACGAAAGGACCACGTGACGACGGCGCTGTGCCCCGGCAGCTTCGACCCGCCGACCCTCGGCCACGTCGACGTGCTCGACCGCGCCCTGGGCCTGTTCGATCGGGTCATCGTCGGCGTGGTGGTCAACCCGTCCAAGGCGCCTCTGTTCTCGCTCGAGGAACGCGCCGACGTGTTCGACGAGCTCTTCGGCGGGCGCATCGAGGTCGTCGGCTTCGAGGGGCTCGTCGTCGACCTGGCCGCCAAGCTCGGCGCCGACGTGTTGGTGAAGGGCCTGCGGGAGAGCTACGACTGGGAGTACGAGGTGCAGATGGCGCACATGAACCGTCATCTCACGGGCATCGAGACCGTCTTCCTGCCCACCGCCGCCGAGTACCGCTTCATCTCCTCCACACTGGTCAAGGAGATCTGGCGGTTCGGCGGTGACATCGCCGGCCTCGTGCCCGATCCGGTGCTGGCGGCCCTCGCCACCAAGGAGCCTTCCCCATGAATCCCGACGATCCCCTCGCCGAGTTCGAGGACATCCCCGAGCCGACCCCGATCGAGGACCTCGGTCCCGACGAGGTGGGCCGGGTCGAGGCCCTCATCGAGGAACTCATCCTCGCCGTCCACGAGGCCCGGTCCACGATCGGCGGCCACATCCGCCTCGACCGCGAGCCGGTCCTCCGCATCCTCGAGCAGATCAAGGACGGCCTGCCCGAGGAGCTGCGCGTCGCCCGCTGGATGATCCGCGAGCGCGAGTCGTTCATCGCTCGCACCAACGAGGACGCCGGCGAAATCCGCAAGCAGGCTCACCGAGTCCTCGAGCAGGCCAGGGCCAAGGCCCGCGAACTGGTCAGCGATCACCACATCCTCGCCGAGGCGGTGGAGGAGGCCAACGTGTTGGTCCGCAACGCCGAGGTCGAGGCCGCCGGCGTGCGCCTCCGCGCCGAGGACGACGCCATCGAGCAACTCGACCGCATCGACCACCTGCTGACGTCGG
>CAZTLW010000065.1:0-2692 GCA_964614585.1 uncultured Acidimicrobiia bacterium
TGACGCTGAAGGACGAACATCATGGCGTAGAGGTGGAGATATGTCCGAGCCTGTCACCGACCGACGAGTGGCATTATGAGAACTTGTACGTGGGGAATATGCGCAGGAGCAAGACGTTCGTGTACGATAAGGACGCGGGGAAGGTGCAGGAGTTTTATTTTAATTTGGGGAAATGAAAAAGCCCCGGTGGGGAGCCGGGGCTTTGGGGGTGTGAGTTTACTTATTTGGCATCCATGCCTCGATATCAACGTCATTTACTTCGAGATGTTTTCTGACCGCTTCCGGCAGCCTAAGCCTTCCAAAATCGGTTGACCGAAGCCGTTCCGGGCAGTCATCAAAATCTTCGGAAAAATACTCCACAATCATGCGGTAGTATTTTTCCGTATGAAACCCGTTACGGTATTTTTTCCAATAAGTCCGAATAAATTCAGGGTGGAGAACCACCGTCTGAACGAATACGTTCCAGTTATTGACTAGGTTGAAGTCAATAACAAACGTAAAACCGACCAGTAGGTCGTTTCCGTTATACGGCCTCGGAAAGAACCTAAACGTTACTACGTTGCCTTCTTCTTCGACGCAGCGAAAAAAAAGGGTGTCACCGTATTTCCCCCCTTCCTTAATGTCCTTAATTTTCAAGTCAAATTTCATGGCGCTTGCTTTTTGATTACAATACAAATATATCACTTATCCATCACTTTTCCAACACCCACCCCAAATTTTAACACTTCCACCCCAAAAAAAAGCCCCACCCCCGAATCCGGGAGCGGGGCCGCGTAAGGAGAAAATCTACTTCGTGGAATTAGGTCTTGGTTTCGTGGTAGTCTTTCCGGCAAGCGTCCGAGCAGTATTTCGCTCTTTTTGTCCGGTGGGAAATGTCTGTCTTGCAGTGTAAGCACTTGCGCTTTGCGTCCTGTTTTGCGTCGGGTTTGCGTCGGCGTTTTTGCGTCGGTTTGCGTTCCGTCTTTTCCGACGCTTTTGCGTCCGTAGGACGCTTTTCCGTCGTAAGTTCCGTCGGGTTCGTTCCGTCGGGTTCCGTCCGTGATTTCATTTTTTCGTTCTCCTTTTTGAGCGTCTCTAATTCCTCCCGAAGTTCAGCAATATAACGGCCTGTACGCTTCCGATACTCCAAGTCAGTGAGCGCGGCATTTGCGACAGGAGCAGCGCTCCCTGCGTTCGGAATCGCTGCTTTTTGACCTGTTGCAACCGGACGCAACTTGGAACGTTTCAGCGCCGTAATTTCCTGCTCACGTTTCTCTGAACCGAACAGTAAAAAGAACAGGGCAACGTCGCACAGAACGGCAAGCGATCCGGAGCCGTAGCCAAGATTCGTCAGCCGGAACTGCTGCTTTCCGACCATCGTAGCCCAATTCGTTTCGTCCGCTGCTTTGAGTTCGTCAATCCGAGTAAGCAGGGTAGTTCGACGACTGTTTGCATCTTTTTGCTCTCCCTCGGTCATGTACCGGAAAGCGGCAACGGGCCACTTTTTCGTCTCTTTATTTTCCCACTTCTTCCAAGTGGCGATCATTTCGGCGTCGTGCTGGTTGATTGATTCCACCTCCGCCCGCAGTTCGGCAATTTCCGGGTTCACCTCCTTCTGTACTTCGGTCGCTTCTTCTGTGATGAACTTGGAGCCGCCGTAGTAACTAATAGACATAGACACTCCGACCGCCAAAAAGAGTGGCAGGTAGGCGATAGGGGTGTTTCGGGCAATCGAGATCACGCTGTGCCGCTTGACCGTCTCCAGAACGACCAGAACAGCGAAGCCGACCACGCCAACGATTGCAGCCTTAACGAGACTATAATCCGTTGTGGTGTAGTATACAGCATAAAATGCCGTCAGGATGGAAAACACATTTGCCGCGTAGGAGCCGAACAGAAAAGTATCGCGCTCAATAACAAGCTTTTCTTCAGGCGTCTTGTTAAGTCGGGCCGATGCGATCCGGTCGAATCGTTCGGCGATCTTTTCGCGGCGGATTTGGTCATTAGCCTTATTAATTGCGTCATTCATGAGTTATGGTTTTTCAGTGATTAATTTCTAGATTAGGATTCGTATTCGCTTCCGGGGGTGTGTATGCGCTGATGTCTACGATGTCATCCGGGCCATCACCTTCAAGCCGGTACTTCGACTTCCTTCGCCCCCGGTACGGCTTCGCGCTATCCTTCCTGCGCTCCACCTCCCGCTCGATCCCCTCCGCTTCCAACGCTGCATCTATTTCCGACTGCGGGGGCCAATCATCCATATCGGGGATGCTGCCGAGAAATGACATAGCCGCCTTCATGCCGTTCATCTTCGCGGTCGTATCGAACTCATGCCGCACCCATGCCCGGTATTCTTCCTTCGTCATCTCCCGTCCCGGCTCCCGCTCCAGCTCATCCGCACCGGCCTCGGCATAGGACGTAGAAAAGAACGCAGCACAGGCCGCGCTAGTCCACTCGGGAAAGACCATGACCGCTATCCAAGCCATCAAGGTGAGCAGGATGGGGAGAGCGGTCAAGGCGGTTTCGTAGTCGTAGGTCATAGGTCCTTAATTTTATTGCCGTTGCGGTCGAGCAGTTCCGAGCCCTTCCACTTACCCGGTTTCGTCTCCGGCTCGTCGTCAAGGGGGCGGTAGGTGTTCGGGAAGCAGATGACCCGGAACGACCAGACGAGGACGGGGAGGAGGAGGAGTACCTTCATGGGTGTTGCGTAGTC
>CAZTLW010000065.1:2792-12725 GCA_964614585.1 uncultured Acidimicrobiia bacterium
ACAAGGTATTAAAATTCCCGCTAAGTGTCAACACGGCCCCGGCACTTAAGCGACACAAAAAAGAAACATCGCATGAAAATTACCGACCTAAATTCCGCAGTTAATTCCCGCCAACAATTTCAGGTTGAAGCAGACGACGCCGATTGGTTCACCATCGACGCGGTGGACTTCTTTGACTTCCTCGTATCCGCCGGAATCGTAGACGGGCACGACCCCGAAAATGGAACCGCATGGGTGTACGTTGACGAAGGTTATTTCGACTACGGTGCCGGAGAGTGGGTAGGTCGCGAACGTCCGCGCACTGCCAAGTATGACCATTGGCTGCAAGATGTGGACTTCAACGAAGTGGCGAAGTACCTGCAAACTAAGATTGAGCCTGTATCTGCATAACCAAAAAGCCGGGGCGTCAACGAAGGCGCACCCGGCTAAAAATCTTATTCACAAATCCAAAGATATGTCAGTATTAGTGAAGTACCAAAAAGACTTGCAAGGAAAGATGACCGCCGCAGGTATGCCTAAAGAGGCCGTCATTCGTGAACTGTCTTTCGCAAAGCAGATTTTCGACGCCTCGCCCTATATTCAGGAGTGCGACCCCAACAGCATCCTTTCAGCCATCGTGAACGTCGCCAATATCGGCCTGACGTTGAACCCGGCAGCGAAAGAAAGCTACATCGTGCCGCGATACAATAGCAAGTCACGGACGAAGGAAGCGCACCTGATGCCGTCTTACATCGGCCTCATCAAGCTGATCATCCAAGAGGGCAGCGTGAACTCTATTCAGGCGCAACTAGTCTACGCCAACGACGAGTTCAAGTATCAGCCAACCGACAGCGAAAACCCGGTTATCCACTCCGCTAATCCGTTCGGAGATCGGGGCGAATTAATGGGCGTGTATGCGCTCGCTGTGTTGCGAGATGGGACCAAGCAAGCGGAGGTCATGCATATTGCTGATGTTAAGGCGATCCGGGAAAACTCCGAAAGCTACAAGAACGAACGCACCCGGCAGCACTCGCCCTGGGTAAAGCACTTCGAGGAGATGACGCGCAAGACGATTGTGCGGCGCATCTTCAAGTACCTGCCACGTGGAAACAACGAGGTTAACGAAGTGATCAGCAAGGCCATCGAATTGGACAACCAAGACAATGCCGCCACGTTCGGACAGATTGGACTTATTGATTCCATGCTGCTGTCGTCTACACTTTCGCCGGAGCAGCAGGAGCAAATAGAGGCTGCCATGCACGACTTCACGTATCAGCGTGCGAGTGAGTGTATCACCTACCTGAAAGAGAACCAGCAGGAGCCGCGCGATCCGGCCAAGCAATTCAAAGCAAGAGCAAAATGAGCGCATACGAAAGCATCGGCAAGATCATAGCGTGGTATCGGGACAAGTACAAGTCCGACCCGACGCGCGAAAACATCGGCCACCTGCTCGCTGCCCGGCGTCGGTTGTCTGCCGCCCTGTATAACATACGCGGAGACGTTGCGGAGGCGAAAGCCGAGCGCGAAAAGGCCGACTTCAACCGGAAGCGAAACTACGCCGACCGGGTGCTGGTGCATCGGCAAGGTGGCATGACCAACATCGAATCGGAAAGTAAGGCGCGCCTGGACAACGGCGAACACGAGGACGCATACACCGACGCCGTGCGCGCTCATGAATACTACCGCCTAACGTTCGAAAGCGTTAAGGAAGTCCTGAACGCCATCAGCGGCGACCTGCGCAATCTGGAAGATGAATACAAGCGAGCAAACCACTCGCAACCGACATAGCGATGTTTCATTGGGTTTTTCCGGGGCGGGTGTGGTAAGGAATAGAACCCGCCCCCTTTTTTAACCTCCCGAATTATGACCGGATTCTTCTTAATTGCTGCCGTGTGGATCGTCCTGACGACGTTGGCGCGGCGGCACAAAAAACGATGATATGCCACACAAAATCGAATGGCACTACGACGAACCGCCGCCGGTACCTTATTGGATTCTTGTTGCGCACATCTTAACATACTCGGGTACGCGCAATGAGCTGACCACTTCCCCGGCTATCTACGATCCTGTTGACAAGGTGTACCGTTACCTGCACGACGAGACGGAAATCACCGGCGTCTACGCCTGGGCATACCTCCCGGACGCACCCCCGACCAAACCGTAACTTATTTTTAACCACCTACCTCCCGCAAATCTTAATCACATGGAAATTAATTATTGCCCCTACTGCGGCAGCGATCAACTTGAACGCAAGTTCTTCGTGGAACTGAATAGCGACGCGAAGAAATACCGCTGCGCCGACTGCAAAGAAGTATTTGTTATTCACACCGAAAAATCCTAATCACATGAAGTACCTACTTATTCCGCTGTTCTACCTGCTGACCGCTATGTACTGCGTTGTATCGGCCCAGGACTTCACTTTTAACTATGTGCGGACCATCGTCTTGCACGAACCGGTCGAACGCGCCCAGGTCAAGGGGGCGGCGTGGATCACAGAGGAGGGGCTGCGCCTGGAAATCAACGGTGAGGCGCACACATACACCGTTGACCGGGCATCGAAGTACGGACCCCGCACCATCATCACCACCCGCTGCGGGGCACTGATTCAGGTGTTCACCCGGAATGAACGCATCGAGCGGATCGTGGTAAACGAAGGCGCGACGACGACCATCTTCGAGAACGCGAGCGCGAGGGCGGCGGTGATTCAGGACGATGTGATCATCCTACGGGGCTCCGGCGTGGTGCTGTTCGTCCTACTCGCTATTGCCTACCTGTTCACTCGATTGGTCAAGTGGGCCGCGCCGAGGCTGAACGAGATGCAGAAGGAAAGCGACCGGAGGAAAAAGATATATGATGACGAGTACCGGGAGCGGTACGGCGAAGAACCGCCTACCTTCATATAACAGCGCAACCGCGAAAAAAATGTTGCGTTCGTGTTGCAAAAGTGCAACGAAGTGCTTATCTTACAAGTCCACACAGAAATTCGCCGCTTGTCTTTTGGGAGACTGCCAAGCATCGAATTTGGATTTAAGGTTTTAGGACTTTCAACGCCCGGCAGCAGTCTCCCACAACTTGCCGGGCTTTTTTTATGCCACAAACCATTAGTCATGAGTATAACGGACAAAATCGACATAGCTGCCTGGATGAATGAGCCGACTCCGGCATGGGTACAGGAGCAAGTCAATCGCGAGGCCGAGGAATTGGCCGACCAGCGCGAACACTGCTACGAGGTCTACAACAAGGGCGCCGCAGCCAAGATGCGCGAGATGTTGCGCGAGTGGGGCGTCAAGTACACCGAGCAGTACCACGCCCGCGCTTATTTCTTCCACTTCTCGGCGCCGAAGGCGTGGGACGTATGGGCCGAGATTGAGCGCCGCGAAATTCCGGCTAACTAACTAATACTCAGCCGCCATCGTATAGGGGCAGTACACCGGCCTTTCACGCCGGAGACGGTGGGTTCGATTCCCCCTGGCGGTACGATTTTCTCATGTGTTTTAGGCGCTCCCCCCGCGCCGTTTTTAATCTGCGACGCAGACCAAAATCTAACAACCCCCTGGGCATCCGGTGACGCGGTTGAACGCACGTTGCCGCAGCCGGACGCCCTAATTAATATCTGCCTATGTACTATGTTCTTCCTGATTGGACCATCGAAGCCACGAACGGACTTGCTCCGGTGCGATACCGGCGGCGGTTCAGGACGTGGGAGGAAGCGAGAGCGTGGGTGGAAGCGAATCAGCCTAAATGAAAAAACCCGCGTTAGGGCGCGGGCTTCAATAACAAAATCTAAAGCAAAAATCATGAGCAAAGATAAGGAAAAAACCTTAACCCCGCTTGAAGTAGCGGAAAAATACGTCGATTGGGCGGCGAAGAAGCAGATGACTGCCGCGAACGTATGGCGCACCCTTGCGCACTGGCCCGCCTTGAAGCTGACCGCGAACGAAAGGAAGTATATCCGGGTACTTGCCGAGCGCAAGTGTCCGAAGGATGGATGGACGCAGCCGGTTCACGTTGGCGAAGTCGCGCAGTGGTTGAAAGATTCTATGAAACACAAAAAATAATACTATGAGCGTCATCAAAGTAAAGCGCAGACAGCAGCCCTACGCGCAAATCGACCGGGGCATCCTCCAGGACAAGAACCTCTCTTTTAAGGCGCGCGGAATTGCCGCGTACCTGTTCAGCAAGTGCGGCGATTGGGAAGTCCGGTTGCAGGACTTGGTGAACAACAGCACCGATGGAATCAAGGCGATCCGGTCAGGCATGAAGGAATTGGAAAAGCAAGGCTACGCCAAGCTCATCCCGGTGTTCGGCGAAAACAAGCAACTTCTCGGCAAGACTTGGGAAGTACATGAGGACAAGATCACCGACATACCCATTTTGGCGACGTCGCCGAAAAGCGAACGTCGCAAAACCGGTACAACTACTAAAGAACTATCTAAAGATAGTTCTAAAAGAAGTGCAAGTGTTTCCTTCGATGACTTTTGGATCGCCTACGATTTCAAGAAGGGGCGCGCCGTCTGCGAAAAGAAGTGGGCGAAGTTGTCGGACAAGGACAAGGAAGCGATCATGAACACGCTGGCCGCATACGTGGCCGAGACTTGCGTGACGGAATCGCCTAAGAATTGGAAGCCCCGCCGAAAGCATCCGGCGACCTACCTCAATCAGCGCGTGTGGGAGGACTACATCGCCCGTGCCGATGAAAAGAAGGACACGACCGAACTCACCGACGACCAAAAGGCCGCATACGAAAAATACCTGTCCTGGGTGAAGGAGACGCACCCGGCAGCAATCCAAGCCGTGAAATACCTGTCGGCCAAGCAATTCAAGCAATACCGGGAATATGAAGCGCACATGAGCGAACAGATGAAGTACCGGCTGCTGCTCGCTGCTCATCGCCGGTGGGAGACGATGCCGGAGCAGGAGGTATATGAATTGTTCGACGCCAAGATGGTCGAACACAAAAACGAAATCGCATGAACTACGCTCCCGGACTTCAACAACTTGACATCGACCTGAGCAACTTGAAGCGCAGCCGGACGACCTGCCCGCAGTGCAGCGACAGCCGCCGTAAAAGCCACGACCGCTGCCTATGGGTGAGCCTGGAAACCGGCGCGTATAAGTGCCACCACTGCGGGTGGGAAGGACGCGCAGACAGCTCCGAGTGGATGAACCGCGAAAACGATGAACCCATGCAACAGGTGAAAACATACGACAAGCCGGAGGACAAATACAGGGATGCGAACGGCGTAGGCGGCGACTACCTGCAAAGCCGGGGAATCACGATGCCGGTCATCAAGCGCAACCGGATCGGGGAAACGTCCGGCGAAGTCGTGTTCCGTTACTACCAGGGCAACGAACTGATCCGGGCCAAGATACGCAGCGTCCGGCAGAAGAAGTTCTGGCAAGTTGCGAACTGCGCGCCGGTCCTGTATAAGCTGGATGACATTAACGGCGAAGATGCCTGTATCATCACCGAAGGCGAACTGGATGCGCTTTCGTGGGAGGTCGCCGGGTATCAGGGTGCGGTCAGTCTCCCGGACGGGGCTGTTCAGCCGGGGCAGAATCCCGGCGCTAAGTTCGAGGCACTTGTCCACGCCAAGCCGCTACTCGATTCGATGCGCGCCATCTTCATTTCGATGGATGCGGACGATCCGGGACAGTACACCGCCGTCAAGTTGGCGGAGTTCTTAGGCGTGAACCGCTGCTGGAAAGTAGTTTTCCCGGATGACTGCAAGGATGCGAACGACGTATTGACCAAGCACGGCGTGGATATGCTGCGCACGTGCTTGAAACGCGCTAAGAAGTTCGAATTGGATGAAGTGGTGGAGGCTGACCCGCTGCTGCGTAAGGCGCTCGCTACCCGGTTTGACTATGATACGCAGGTCGAAAAGATTCCCGCCGTCCTGACAGTGGAGAACAAGCGCAAGGAGTACGAAGTCGGCGCACTTGGTCAGATCGGTATTTTTTCCGGTCATGAAAAGTCCGGCAAGTCGTTCCTATTGGAGTGCATCGCCGCAAGCGCCATCGGCGGCGGTCATCGGAAAGTAGGTTTTTCCATGTCGTTAGGCGACAAGAAGTTGGTCTGGTTCGACACCGAACAAAGCGCCTATTTCTACCACCTCAATCAGCGCCGTCTGCACAACCTCGCCGGAGTGCATGGCAACACCCCTTTCTATGAGGCGTACCACCTGCGCAAGTTCACCGCGCCGGAACGCATCGAGATCATCGAAAAGATATTGTACGCATCGAAGGACATCGGCGCGGTCGTCATCGACGGGTTCGTTGATCTGATGCTCGATTATAACAACCTTGAAGAAACGCAACTGCTCGTCTCCCGGCTGATGCGCTGGACGGATGAACTCAATATCCTGCTGATGGGGGTGTTGCACTTGAATAAGGGAGACGGACGGCTGCGCGGCCACATCGGAAGCGAGTTGAAGAACAAGTGTGATTTTCAGATCACCGTGACGCGGGATGAGGAGGTGTACACGGTTAAGAATATGACGAACCGATACCTAACCTTCCCGTCGTTCACGTTCTCCCGTAGCGAGGACGGTATGCCGGAAGTTGACGAATACGAAAACGCGCCATTTTGATGAGCCGCGAACTTCAAATAGAACACCTTCGCCGCCTAATCCGCATCCAGGCCCGCGCCGTTGAGCGCGCCCGGCACAGCGCCCGGAAGCGGGAGGAGGAAATTTTGAACGACCTGCGCCGGGAGTTGGAGCAGGTGGAAAAAACAGAAGAATGAGTAACAATATCAGAACCGTATTAGGCCCCGAAGCACCCCTGCACGAGTGCGAGGCCACGAAACAAAACGACATATTAACCTTCACCTGCCCCGTGTGCGGGTACGTCCGGCACTGGGACCACACGACCGGCGAGATGCAAGTGACGAACCCCGGCGACGTCACCGCGCTGCACCGGGGACTTTATAACGGCATCGGCATCAGGTCGGAAAAACTGAACTGATGGCCCGGCGACCCGACGCCACGATCCACACCTGCCGCGCTTGCGACCTGACCCTCGTCCCACCCCGCGACGAACACGGGCAGTACGCAGTGATATGCCCGTATTGCATAAGTGGTCCGGTGGAGCCGGTGGGGGATGAATTGCCTTTTGGAACCGAAAACGAAACGAAATGCCCTGGACCCCTCAACAACTGAAAAAGCAGTTCGGCACCGGACGCGAGGACACCCTGCAAAAGTCCTGCGTGAAATGGTTCCGCCTCGCTTATCCCCGCCACCGCCGCCGCCTGATCGCCTCGCTGAACGGCGCACCGCTGCGGAACGGGGCGAAAACGTGGAAGCACTTGGAAGCGATGGGCGCGGTAGCCGGGGAAGCTGACCTGTTCCTTGCCGTCCCTTCGGGTGAGTACGGTGGCCTGTTCATCGAGATGAAAACGCACGCCAAGCACTCGAAGCAGCGCGATACGCAGAAGGAGTTCGAGGTCGATGTGATTGAACACTATGGGTATGTGATCTGCCGCGACCTGGACGAATTTATGGGCGCGGTGGAGCGATACCTTGAAACAGGAGAATTTGAATAACACTAAAAATAGCACACATGATTAGAATTGCATCTCTATGGGTGAACGAAGATCGTACCGTAACGGACGGCATAATTCACATGAGGCCGGTACAAGGCCAATCTTGGGACACCGAATTGCAGATCGGCGATGTGACCGTCGCCCGGCTGTGGAAGGCCGACAAGAACGACAAGAACGGCAACCCGTACTACTCCGGATCGTGGGGTAAGGAGCGCGACGTTCGCTGCATCGTGTTCCGCAATAACTCCGACAATCCGAAGGCACCGGCCTACCGGGTGATGATAGACAAGAAGGACGAAAACAGCGCAGCCACCACCCCCGCTGCGCAGGCCGCACCCGCCACCGATTCAGACGACGACCTGCCTTTTAACTGAGCCGCCGGAACGGTGAACATAAGAACCCGAACCGGGGGCGAACCGAAAAAAACAAAGCCATGAAAGTCAAAAGAAGCAAATACGGCGATATTGAATCTGTCGAGTTCGGAAAAGTCCTGATTCATCGGCACGTTAATCACCCCGGAAAATGGGTGATTACCTGTCGGCCTGTTAATGTGTATGCCGAGAATCTGTGTGACAATGATGGGCAGACGCCGGAGGAATTGAAAGAAGAAGCAATATCTTTTTTTCAGGTCTCAATTATCCGACGAAAATATTACCGGGATTTCCTAGAAAATTCATGACCAACATCACCTACCAAGACCGAATCCGGGAGCAGTGGTTGACCGACACCGATTGGCCGCTGCCTCTTGATTTTTCGCAGTTGAGCCGCACGGACCGGGGCAAGCTCGCGCAGGACATGACCGCGTTCTGCTACCGATACGCCACTGTATCCTTCGAATGGCTCTGCGACGTAATAGGAATTAATTATTCAGCAATCAGAAATGACCTTTATGACTGACCTATTCTTTTCCGCTGCCGATCAGGAAGCGATCGAACAACTTACCCGGATCGCGCGATCCGGTGAGACGCCCCGCATCAACTACGAACCGCGCGGCACCGATGCCGCCCTCGCCGTCCTTCGCGCCGCGTGCGATGCTGCCGGGTGGGAGGAGTACAACTTTGTGTGGCGCAAGCCGTGCGTCGTGGCGGTGAGGACGAAGTAAGAAAAATAAGGTAGGTGTTGCAATAGTGATATATAAGTGATATATTAGCGACATGGAATTACACATCACACAAGAATTTTGGCAGGAGATGCGCGAAACCGTCCGAGAGATCATCCGGGAGGAAGCCGCAGCCATCCACCGCGTGCCGGAACAGATTCACGGCACCACTGCCGCCCACGCGTTCATCCTCGAACACTTTCCCGCCTTCCCCGCCTCCCGTGCCACTTTCGGCAATCAAGTCAGCGCCGGGAAGGTGCCTGTGCTGTATCAGAAGGAGCATGGACAGTACGTGTTTTCCGGCCCCGGTCTGTTGACCTGGGTGCGGGCGGGGAGGCCGACGCCGGGGAGTAGTGAAAAGATGACTGCAAACGACGACGAATGAAAACCGTTAACTCCATATCAGGAGGCAAGACCTCCGCTTACCTCGCCGCGCACTACCCGGCTGACTACAACGTATTCGCCCTTGTTCGGATCGAGGACAAGAACTGCGCACCAAAAGACCCGATCTTGAAAAAGGAAGCGGAAGCGCGCACCGGCCAGCCGTTCGTTGCAACGGCGGAGGAGGATGGAACGATGTACGCCGTTCTCGACTTAGAGCAGTACATCGGGCAGCATATTGATTGGGTGACGGGGCCGACGTTCGAGCAGGTCATCGACAAGCGTGGCGGGTATTTGCCGAATAAGGTTGCGAGGTATTGCACCACCGAACTGAAGATAGAACCGATTTTCAATTGGTGGCGGGACAATATTGGCGAGCCGGTAGAGCAGCGCATCGGCTACCGTGCCAACGAAGGCGCACGGGTACGCTCGAAAAGGAATCAAGTGAACGCCGCCGGACTGATCGAGCATAAGACGATTGTAGGCGAATGGGAAAGCGGTGCGCACGCCGGAAAAAACAAGTGGGGATCAGTGGCATGGTTTCAGCCGTCCTTCCCCCTGTACGATGACCAGGTGTTCAAGTGGCAGATTGAAAACTATTGGGAAGGCAAGCCGGTACGCTTTGCGAATATGAATAATTGCACTGGGTGTTGGTGGCGTTCCCCCGTCCTGCTCCGCAAGCAGTTCGACCGCCACCCGGAAAAGATGGAGTGGTTTGTGGTGCAAGAAGAAACGCGCGCCGGAACCTGGCGCAGCGACGTAAACTATCAATCTATTAAGGAAATGCAGTTGCAACTTGAATTAGATGTTTTCACAGAAGTGTTCGGCGCGGACATCGAAAGTTGCGACAGCGGATATTGCGGCTTATGAGTAACACCACCCACATAGCAGCCATCCTCTCCGCCTACGCCTTCGAACTCGAAGCCCT